>DNGG01000015.1:2544-3960 GCA_003486675.1 Cyanobacteria bacterium UBA11372 | reverse complement strand
GCTGATAACCCCGGTAATAATTTGATTCGCGGTAACGGTAAATTTGACTTGAATAATGCCACCGCGAGCAATACGATTTCTGCCGTGGGTAACGATATCAATCGCAGTCGGATTTCTGGGCGGGTGGAATTTGTGGCTGCACAAGTTAAACCGCCTGGTGGGGGTTCGGGGACTTTTGCCGATATTGAAGGTCATTGGGCGAAACCTTATATCGAAGCACTTGCTGCTAAAGGGATTTTAAGCGGGTTTTCTGATGGTACGTTTCGCCCCCGGGAACCTGTCAACCGCGCTCAGTTTGCGGTAATTATCAATAAGGCTTTTTCTCCCCCTCCAATTCGCCCCGCTTTGAATTTTGCCGATGTGAGGAACAATTTCTGGGCGTTTGGAGATATTCAAGTCGCTTACCGGGGTGGTTTTCTGTCTGGGGTGGATAGTCGCAATTTTCGCCCCGCCCAGGAAATTACTAGGGTGCAAGCACTGGTTTCCCTCGCCAGTGGGTTAAAATTGCCGCCTGGGGATGCCAGCATTGTTTCGCTTTATAAGGATGCGGCGCAAATTCCTGGTTATGCGATCGCTCCCATCGCCGCCGCTACCAAGCAGCAGCTGGTAGTAAACTTTCCCCAACAAACCCAGTTAAATCCCAACCAAGTCGCTACCCGCGCCGATATCGCCGCGTTTGTCTACCAGGCACTCGTTAACAAAGGTAGCGCTCAAGCTATTCCCTCGCCCTATGTAGTCAGGGTTTCTCAAACTAACCAACCTTAAGCTATACCTGCCTCGCGCCGCTTGCTCTTCCTTCGGGGAGAGCGATCGCTCTCTAGACATTAAATATCTTAAACTAAAGCGCCAGACTGCTTTTATTTGCAGGTCTGGCGCTCTACGAGTGACTTTATCAAGGTGTCACATTTTTGTTAAGGTTAGGGTCTTTATAAAAGCTGACCCCATTTGAGCATCCCGTAAAGGAGGGTGTTATGGTCAGGGTCTTTATATTGGCTGACCCCGTTTGACATAACTATCTTCACATCTATATTGGGAAAACTTAAATTTCATAATATTTTCTTTAGAATTGTCGCCATCTTTTTCCGATTATTAAATAATGTAAATTTTCGATGAATTTTACGCTTTATAAAACAATTTTTGCCAAAAGTGTGATATTAGGGTAAGGCAATCCTGGAGCCGCCATTGCACCCGCCATGATAGCCTATGCTTTCAGAATCAAGCCCAGGGGTATCGATTTCCGGAAAATTAGCTTTTCCTGATTGAAATTCATCAGGATTTTCGCAGCAATGCTATATATAGTGGTTGCGGTGCCGTACTCTGCGTATAGAAACTATATGTAGTGGTTGCGGTGCGTTACGCTTCGCTAACGCACCCTACATATAGAAACTATATTTAGTGGTTGTGGTGCGTTACGCT
>DNGG01000015.1:0-2217 GCA_003486675.1 Cyanobacteria bacterium UBA11372 | reverse complement strand
CGCTTCGCTAACGCACCCTACATGTGGAAACAAGTGCTGCCATCTCACCTGCTCCCCTGCTCCCCTGCACACCTGCTCCCCTGCTCACCTGCTACGCCAACGCTATCGCCTGGTTTCGAGGGCCATCTGACGGTCAAAACGGTACAATCAGACTCAGCTAGCCACCAATGACGCACGCCTGGAAGCCAAAGTGCGTAGTCTCCTGGTTGAGATAGGACGACTTCTCGATCGGAAAATTGCAGGCGGAAGCACCCGCCGATCAGGATCGAAACTGTGGTGGCAGAAGCATTCACCGCCCACTCGGATCTGCCTTCCCCAGCTTTATGCGTCGCCCATTTTACTTCTACATCCGGGGTGCAGCGAGGGCTGTCGCTTGGTTCAATAAAATGACCGATGAACCAACCCCAGCGACTCGAACCATCAACGGCAGCATTGCCCACGATAACTTCCGACGGCATCAGGGAATCTCCGGAACTAATATGTTTCCTTTGTAACCGGCATTTTCGTAGCGGGTGAGGATGTTGGAAGCTATTCCATCTGCTTTCCCCTCTTCAACTAAAGCGACGCAAGCACCGCCGAACCCCGCCCCCGTCAACCGCGCGCCGAATACTCCAGGTGTTTCTTGTAACATTGCTACGAGGGTATCCAAGGCGGGGACGGAAACTTCGTAATCATCGCGCAGACTGGCGTGGGAAGCATTCATTAATTCGCCAAAACGATGTAGAGACGTTTCATCATGTAGAGACGTTTGATGAAACGTCTCTACAATTTTTACCGCTTCTAAAACTCGGTTATTTTCGGTAATGACGTGACGGGCGCGACGTCGCAGAGGTTCGGGTAAAATTTCCACAGCGTGCGGATCGGCGATATCTCTCAAAGCTTTAACTTGCAGTAACCTTGCCGCTGCCTCGCATTCCGCGCGGCGTTGGTTATATCCGCTACCTGCCAATGTGCGAGGGACGCCGCTATCGATGACCAAAATTTCTGCACCGGCGGGGAAAGGTAATACTCGACGTTCGAGGGTACGAGTATCCAAAAATAACATGGAATTAGTATCGGCTAAACTCGATGCCATTTGATCCATAATGCCGCATTGGACGCCAGCATATTGAATTTCCGCTTGTTGTCCGAATTGGGCAATTTGGATATCATCGATGTTTAGATTTAAAAGCTGACGCAGTCCCCTCAGCGTCGCAACTTCTAAAGCTGCACTGCTGGATAAACCCGAACCCATTGGTACGGAAGAAGTTACGTATAAATTTAGCGGCGGTATTTGATATCCGTCTCGTTCTAAAACTTGAATGCAGCCGAAAATATAGCTAGCAAATCCTTCTGGATTGCCGTTTTTTTCTGAAATACTTACCTTTTGGTCGAGTTCTTGGGAATAAAAATGGTGTTGCGAGTCGCTGCTGTAACCTAGCCCAACAATAGTGCGTTGGGGTATTGCCGTGGGGAGAACAAACCCATCGTTATAGTCGGTGTGTTCGCCGAGTAAGTTTACCCTTCCTGGCGCGCTTGCTTGTGTTTGTTGTGGGACACCAAATATTTGCTCGAAGTTTGGCATAAAGTAAGTTTGGCTAAAAAATTGCAATTGCGATCGCGCAGCTAGCCCAAGGCATATCGCGTGACTCCCTAGAATCGCTACTATTGTCCGGGAATGGGTATTGCGATCGCATCCACCTTGAGGTTTTAATCTTTCCTCAGTGAAGCACCCCCGTGCAACGGATATTTTGTCTTTCTTATCACAAGTAAAGTTTATAAAAAATACTCCTCCAGATATATTTTATCAGCGACATCATTAACTTTAGAAAGACGAACATATGAGATTTGTTTCTATAAAATGAGTGCCGTTGATGCAAAAAAGTTAAAAAATATAACGGCAACGAAGCCGTGACGATCGCACTGCCAACCGAAGATAACGGTACTCTTAACTATGAAGCCTTCTGACTTATCAAAAACTGTTTGGATTAGTATCTTTGCCATCAGTTTGGCGATGCCTTTAATCCCACCAGCTTCTGCCCAATCTGGCACAAGTGGCGGCAGCACGACTTCTGGTACTGGTACAACTGGCACGGGTATCGGCGGTACAACTGGCGGCACTGGCACGACTGGTACAACTGGTACGGGTATTGGCGGTACGACTGGCGGCACAGGCACAACTGGTACAACTGGCACGGGTATCGGCGGTACAACTGGCGGCACTGGCACGACTGGTAC
>DNGG01000012.1:3773-3943 GCA_003486675.1 Cyanobacteria bacterium UBA11372 | reverse complement strand
CTGATCGATGCCCATTATGCCGCCAATGCCGCCGGAGCAACCAGCACCGCCCGTCCCGAAGACACCGAAATTGCCCCGGATGGTAGCCTCTACATTACCTTTACATCAGGCTCAGCAGGGGGCGAAGGTGGCCCCGACAAGCGCATCTTTAAGGGGCCAAAAGGCGAAAG
>DNGG01000012.1:0-3509 GCA_003486675.1 Cyanobacteria bacterium UBA11372 | reverse complement strand
GCCTTAACCTTCAAATGGAAAATTCTGGCAATGGGAGGAAATCCCGCAGAGGGAGGGGCTGGTTTTTCCAATCCAGATAACCTTGTATTCGACCAAAAAGGCAACCTGTGGATGGTCAACGACATGTCCACAAGTAAACAAAACAATCCCAAAGATAAACAAGGAGTAGGCTGTTTTGGCAACAATTCTATTTGGTTTATTCCTACTTCTGGTTATGATGCTGGAAATGCTTACCTATTCGGCATTGGGCCAATGGAGTGCGAAACCACAGGGCCATTTTTTACCCAAGACCAGCAAACCTTATTTTTATCAATTCAACACCCTGGTGAAGTGCATGGAATTCGCCAAAATGCAGCCAAAGAAACCCGCGAGTTTGAAATGAAAACCACCGACGGTCAAAGCTTCAAACAAACTCGCAGCGTCCCCCTTGGTTCCAACTGGCCCAGCAAAAACCCCAACGACCCACCAAAGCCCGCCGTTGTTGCCATTCGCCGTACAAACGCTCAACCAATTATCTAATGGGTAATGGGTAATTGGTAATGGGTAATGGGTAATTAAAAGTGAATAATAATTACCTACTACCTACTACGTACCAACTATTACCAATTACCAATTACCTATTACCAATTACCCAAAACCTACTACCTCAAAATTATATGCTGATGCCTGCTCCTCCTACCCCCAGCTTTGCTCTTAACCAGACACGGCGAACATTTAGCTGTAGTCAATTGCTTCCACTAGAGGCAGATATTTTGTGGAAAATAGAACGGGGAATCGTTCGCACTTTTACGTGGAACGAAGAGGGTAGATCGATAACTTTAGGATATTGGGGAGCAGGAGATATTGTCGGTCAACCTTTATCGCGAATTCAACCATATCAAATAGAATGTTTGACCAGTGCCGAAGTGAGTATTTTGCCTCCTAACCTTTGGTATCAAGCAACCGATGCTATGATTTCCCATATTCAACGCAGTGAAGAACTACTAGCTATTATTCATAGCAGACCTGTTAACCAGCGGTTGCTCGAACTGTTAGGCTGGTTAGCCCAAAGATTTGGTAGAGAAGTCGATAAAGGAAAATTAATTGAAGTACCATTAACCCATCAAGCACTATCAGAAGTTATCTGTACCACGCGAGTAACCGTAACGCGGTTGCTTAACCAATTTGAACATAAAGGTTTGATTAATAGGCACGGTCGGTACTTAATTATTTGCAGAAAATCCCAAACATTGGATTTTTAAGCAAAAATAGTTTGAACCCAAAAACCCGGTTTTTTTGAAAAACCGGGTTTCTTATACCATAAATAAACTTAAATAGCATCACCCCAGTATAGGGATAATCTGAGCTATATCATTTATAAGTTAAGCTGATAGCGAATTTAGCGAAAATTGGTTTGATATCTCTGTTAATGTCTGGTTTAATCAGCCTATCAGCAATATTAGCAAGCTACCTGGTGAAAACTCGCTCCAGCTTTGAACAACCAAGTAAACCAGGATGTGACAGTTACATAAGTTACACATGAGCGAAGGGCTTCGATAGCATAGCTATCATAAAGTTTGTAGGGGTGACTTTAATCATAGGCAGCGCCAAATTAGCACGACTCGAGTCGTCACGAGAAACAGCATTTATGATGGATAAATAACCGGAGTTGATATAGCTGGAATACTCCAGAAATAAATTGACACAGTTTTGAGACTTTCCTGTACAGTGGAATTTGGTGTGAGGAAACAACAATGTCAAGAACGTTTTGGAACGCTATACGGCTAAGCCCTGCTGTACTTGGTGCAGCAATATTGGTGGCTGGTTCTGCGGCGATCGCAGCAGAAACCCCCGAAAATAAAATCGGCACGGAGGCAACAACGGCTGCGAGTTTAGACAGCAGCACCCTGGCTCCAAGCGCTGATGTTAATGCCCTCTTAGCCAACAATACCCAGCTAGCACAAGCAACACCAACAACCCAGGCTCAACCTGCTCGGTCCCTGGATCAAATTAACGAGTACGTCGAACAAGGTCAAGACATGGGACAGGTCACCTCGGTGTCCCAGCTGACTGACGTTGACCCCACTCACTGGGCTTTCCAAGCATTGCAATCCCTAGTCGAGCGCTACGGTTGTATTGAAGGTTACCCGGATCGTACCTATCGCGGCAACCGCGCCTTAACTCGCTACGAATTTGCCGCTGGTTTAAATGCTTGTTTAGACCGGATTCAAGAATTAATTGCCGCAGCAGTTGCCGACTTACCGAGTAGAGAAGACATCGCCACCATCCGGCGATTGCAGGAAGAATTTGCCGCCGAATTGGCAACCCTGCGGGGACGGGTAGATGCCCTGGAAGCACGCACGGCAAGGTTAGAAGCGCAGCAGTTCTCCACAACTACCAAGCTCAGAGGGGAAGTGATTTTTGCCCTGGCGGGTGCTTTTGGCGATGAAAGAGCCGTTGCCTCTCGTGTCAACCCTCCAGCTCGCGATAACGACATTGAGAATAACATCATCCTTGCTAACCGGGTGCGGTTGAACTTCGATACCAGCTTTTCTGGTCGAGACTTGTTGAGAACGCGCTTGCAAGCGAGAAACATCACCCAGTTTGATACTGCTGGCAGCGATAATATCAACGTCACCGGAACCAACATGAGCCGCCTCAGCTTTGATGGTAGCGAAGGCAATGATGTGATACTTGATGACCTGTGGTATCGTTTCCCGATCGGTAGAAATGCCAGAGCGTGGATCATTGCCAATAGCGGTGAGTTGAACGATGTTGTCGGTACTTTTCGCGGTCCTTTTGCCAGCAGTGCTGAAGGATCAATCTCCCGCTTTGGGCGCTTCGGTCCGCTCTATTATCTGAACAACACCACCACAAGCTCTGGGGCAGCGCTGAACTTAGACTTTGGCGCTATCGGCATCGATGCGGCGTACCTAACCCAGAACGGCTTTGACCCCAGAGATAAAAATGGGCTGTTCAACGGTGATTTTGCCGCCCTGGGTCAGGTCGTCTTCTTCCCGAAGAGTAATTTTAATTTGGCCTTAACCTACGTTCGTTACTACTCCCCCGGCACTAGGGTTAACCTTACCAGCAGTACCGGCAGTGGCTTTGCCCAGCGACCTTTTGGCAGCGTTGCTACCTCATCGGATAACTTCGGGGCGACGTTAAACTGGCGACTGAGCCAAAACTTTGTCTTCGGCGGTTGGTTCGGATACACTATGTCCGAAGCCGAGAGCGGAAGTAACAGGGGAGTGAATATTGAAGGAGCGAATGCAACTTCGATTAACTACGCCGTTAGTTTAGGATTTACAGACTTTGGTCGCAAGGGCAACTTCCTGGGTTTATTAGCAGGCGTGCCGCCTAAAGTTACCCATAATGACCTGGATGGCACTTTCGGCGGTCGTGCTGTGGACAACCGCGAAGATGACGACACGACCTATCACTTGGAAGCGTTCTATCGCATCCAAGCGACGAACAATATCTCGATTACCCCAGGCGTGTTCGTGCTGCTCAATCCAGAACATAATGAC
>DNGG01000013.1 GCA_003486675.1 Cyanobacteria bacterium UBA11372 | reverse complement strand
AAACACTTTTGGCACTTTTATCCCCGGGTCAATGGTGCGATCTCGACAGAACCTAATAAACTGATTCAAGATAAGCGCAAAATATTCAACTGGCTCAAGTGCAAAGCTGAGGACTTCCCACCTCCTGAACAACTGCTACCCGTGAAATTTGATAACAGCATCTTTGAGGTTCTGGATCGGACTGTATGTAACTTGATGGCATACTTTAAAAAACAGCAAACTAGCAGGCAAGTAAAGGATAAACTGAGCAAGCCTTTAGAAAAAGTTCACTACGCATTGACGCAGGTTAGCCCCAGCCCAGAAGATCCAATTTACCAAGAAGCTAAAGAACGGGTGTTAAAAGCGATCGCTACAGTTAACCTTCGCATATACGATTGCGATATCAAGGGAATCTGGGAAAAATACGTTTCATCTAGAGACTTAAACGCACTCGTTTTCTCTCTTGATGAGTTTTTCGTTGAACAAGACCAATACTACAATCTTGCCCAAGAAGACTTAAAGCCATTGGAGATGATTAAGGAAGAAGATATTCAGCTTGTTTGTTACCAATGGTTTAACCCAGAATAGTTGGTCAAGGGTTTTTCTTGAAGAAGATAAACTTGCGATGACTCTGATTCAATTAGATCCCATACTATAGGGTGGTTGCCAGCGGATAGTGCAGTTGATTAACGCTGGCGATCGCGAGCGCCCTTCTTTGTGCAATATGCCCAGAGTTATACACGATTATTTCTGTTCCAGCATCGAGTTTTGTGGCTCAATTTGTACATCGAAAACAATCAGATAAGTTGCACCTGGTACCAAACGACGCATCGCTTGTAAATGGGCTTCGGCATCGCTGCGGCGGCGAAAACGCGCCACAACTTTGCGTTGCAAATTAGCCAGGGGTTGGATAATACACCAGGGGTGCAGTTGATTTTTGTATGTCATGAAATTCTCCAAAATAAAAAATTTGTAAGCACATATCGAACTGCGTTCAAGCTATACTTGCGAGTCGATACGGAATTCCAAGTTGGATGGCGTAGCAAAGCGCTGTGTTTCCAAAAGATTGACAGCAGCCGGATACTGACTGGACAACTTTGGATAAGGTTCGGTCATCACAATTGGCAGTGCTAAGACAGAGACAAAATAGCGGCTAAAATTCAGCGCCGGGTCAAGTGCAGGGGCAATCCAGTTAACATATAGTCGGCGATGAATGCCGAGTGCTAAACCCACAGCAGAACTAACTACGGCAACTCCCTCGATGTATTCGCCGTTGGCGGGAGTACTGCCAAATCTTTGGAATCGGCTAAGGGTTTTGAGTTGCTCTTCATCGGCGATCGTTCCTGACAATTCGGATGCGATCGCGATTCTTATCCTCAACCCTTCATGAGGACATGTAACCCATATGGGCGGAATAAATTTTT
Organism: Cyanobacteria bacterium UBA11372; assembly: GCA_003486675.1. Classification (GTDB taxonomy): domain Bacteria; phylum Cyanobacteriota; class Cyanobacteriia; order Cyanobacteriales; family Aerosakkonemataceae; genus Microseira. Next base: position 13,259 of record DNGG01000013.1, on the reverse strand, counting down.
GTTCAAACATGTTGCTAGCCTTATGATTGCTGTGCAAACTGCTGACAGACAAAATTTCTGGCTTTTTTATCGATCAATTGTCCACAAGGGCGGAGCGAGATTGCTAACAGAATGGATGCTCACACAATTCATAAAACAGGTCGATTTATGGCGTCAATAAATCACCCTATCTGAAGACAGTTTGCGTTTGTAGAACCGTTGGGGATTGACAAAAACTGGATTATGTGGGTTTGTCTGTTTGATTGCTACTTTTCTCGCTTCGGCTATCTGGACAAAGTAAATTGAAAAGTTCAGTTGGAATTTCCTCGCGGTGTTCCAAAAGAAAGTCCACGATTCGCTAAGTGACGCAAGTCGCAGGAACACCGGAGCGCGATAATTGCGATCGCTGCCAAACCAACGCCGGACTGTCGCAGGTGAAAGATGACCATTTTTGAGCAGTTGATTGCGATTGTTGACCGTATCCTGGGCGGTAATCGAGATAGCGTATCCTTAAGCAAAGTCAGACTAAAGCTTCCCAGTGCCTACAGTACTTTTGAGAAAGGTTAAAAAATTAATTTTTGTATTATACCAGCTTTAAATAGCAAACAGCAAGAGATAATTGAATTACAACCTGACATTCAGCGACGGCAGCATCCCCTGTGTAGGTGACACCTGCACACGCCACGGCGGCAGGGAGATGTGGGAGAAAACGACTATGGCTATGGTCGCACCACTTCAAACGTTAACCCAACTAGATTTTGCCTCCCTATCCCCTAGAGGTGGATTGTTCCCATCGCCGAGTGCTTGGGAAGATCAGGTGTTCTACTTCCTGATGCTCGATCGCTTCTCCGATGGTCAAGAGAACGGGTACAAAGACAACGCAGGGAATCTCGTGCAGGGTGGGACGACTCCCCTGTACAGCCCCGCTAATCCGGAAAATGCCGTAAAAACAGAAGCGGATGCGGCTCGCTGGCGTGAAGCAACAAAATATGTGGGAGGGACGCTTAAGGGGTTGCAGAGCAAAATCGGCTATCTGAAGCGATTAGGGGTAATGGCACTCTGGATCAGCCCGATTTTCAAGCAAGTGCGCTTCCAGGAAACCTATCACGGCTACGGCATCCAGAATTTTCTAGAGGTCGAACCCCACTTTGGCACTCGCGAAGACTTGCAAGAAGTAGTGCCGGTTGCCCATGCCCACGGTATCTATGCGATCCTGGACATCATTTTAAATCACGCGGGTAACGTCTTTTCCTATGCTGGCGATCGCTACATCCGGGAGTCGATGTTCGGCGGCGAATTTGGCGCTTTTCGGACGCGGGGCGTGCATTTCTTCAATGAAGACAATCCGGTTTACCAGGAACTCGCCAAAATCCTAGACATCCGCCGATAACATATCGTCCTGCGTCGGGTAAGCCAATACCTACGCCCCATTTCAGCACCCAATGATGGGATTCGCTTTGGCTTACCCGAAACGATCGGCGGACAAATTCTTTCAGTAGTGCCTTGGTCGCGAATTTTCAGCACTAAGGAGATGCTGCTGGCGATTAACACCGACTATGACCAGCCTAGAACTGCCTAGGTGACAATAGACAACTAACTGCACAGAGCAGGGGATGTTTTAAAGTGCATTTACTCGACGGATGCCGCGCAGATAGGTCAGTCGGTGACAGTTGAAGCGAAAAATGGGAAAGCAGTGTTGATTACGCTTCCAGCGGCAGGGTTCTTGATTTTTGAATAGTTCAAAAAAAATCATTAATTTAATCTAGGAGGAAGAAATGACTCAAGTAATTAATGACAATCTTCAGATCAATGGAGATGCGTACTTGAAGGCAGATAATTATGTCTCCTTACATTACGGAAACCGAGGGAGATTAGGCCAAACCCCTAATTTTAACCCTGACCAAGATCGTAATGGCTTGTGGTTGGAAGCAAGTCAAGATGGCAACGAATCGGGAGGCATTTTCTGTAACGGCAATACCATAGTCTTGTGGAGTCCTGGCGATAACGATACCTTGAGAATTTATGACGAAGACGACTTTGGGTCCCCTACCCTTGTGCCTAAATTTGTCATCAATAATGCAGGGAATGTCGGCATCGGAACGGCAAATCCCACTAATAAAATTCATGTTGTAGCACCTGGAGGCTTCCCGAACAATGTTCCTATCGTGGCACAGAGCCAATCTACTTTTTTCGGGGCTTTAGATCCGCAAGGCAATGAACGATTTGCCATTAACCTGGATTCAGATGGGACAGGTTATCCTGTCAACTTTTATGATAAATACGATGGGAATTGGCGTAATGGCATCAGTTTAAAGATGGGGAATGTCGGCATCGGAACAACAAATCCACAGGCAAAGCTGGAAGTGCAAAGCCCGTGGGCTGACTGGATGTTTCTGCGCCAACAGCGAAATGTAGAAGGTGGAGGTGGGTTCCACATTCACAATCCTTGGGGTAATTCAGATCAGCCAACGGGCGATCCCTCCAGGAATCGCTTGGAAATTGCTTACAAGACATCAACCGGACAGGATCTATGGGGACAATTTGTCCTTCACGGTCCAAGCGGAAATGTTGGCATTGGAACGGCGAATCCACAAGCCAAGTTACATGTCAACGGCGACATGATTGTTACCGGAGACATAGTTTTACAAAACGCTGACTGTGCGGAAGAATTTGCTATCAAAGACTTGGAAATGATTGAACCAGGAACCGTTATGGTACTTGGCGAAGAAGGCTCATTGTGCCAAAGCACAGAAGCCTATGACAAGAAAGTAGCAGGTGTCGTTTCCGGGGCTGGCGATCTCAAACCAGGCTTGATTCTAGACAAGCAATCTGAATCAACCAACCGGATGCCCATAGCCTTAATGGGTAAAGTTTACTGCAAAGTCGATGCTGAGTATGCGCCGATTGAAGTGGGTGACTTACTGACCACATCTCCAACTCCAGGTCATGCCATGAAGGCAACCGATCCGCTCAAAGCTTTTGGCACGATTATTGGCAAAGCCTTGCGCCCACTAGAGGCAGGAAAAGGGTTAATTCCCATTTTAGTTGCGCTTCAGTAAGCGTGAAAGGAAAGGCTGACCAATGACTCTCCAGAATCTGAAGTTATTAATAGCTAATTACCTCAGTACCTCCCTTGGAGGAATTGTCTTGGCAGCCTTGATATTCTCGACGGTGTTTCCAATAGGATGTCAAATGAATTATTGGAGGGAAAAAACGATGAATAACTCCCTAGAATCTGAAGCGATCCAAAAATTTCGCGAGCGGCTTAACCAAAGGAATTTGGCAGGCATCAATGTCACCTATCGCGTTTCGGGAGGAATGCCAGCCGAAGGGCGAATTGAGGAGGAGTTCAGCGTCTCTGGCAATAATCTAGCCACAGTACGCAGTGTGACGGGAACCAACCCGCCCCAAGAAGCTTCGGCAGAATTTACCCCTGCTGAAGTTCAAAGCTTGCTCGCTCAGGTTGGGCAAGGCATAGATAGCTTAGTTCCCCGTTCAGAAGCTCGGTTTTTACCTGATTCTGTGGTTGGTTCGATCACCCTTGAGATTGATGGAGAACAAGCAACTTTCTATTTCTTAGTCGATGAGGAAGATCGACTAAGCCAAAATAAACCGATCGCACCAGCGATCGCTCAAGCGATTGACACCTTTTCCAATCTCTCTCAACAACTCTTGCAGCAGGGAGGAAATTAGTCATGGCTATCAGTCTTAGAGGTGTTGCTCGTCGCTACCGAGGTATTACAGGGGGCTTTTCAGTCAATGCTGCTTTTGGCAGAGGATCTTTGCGCTCTAGATTGCTGCCTCTAGCACGACAACAACACAGTTTTGGAGTCTCAGAGTGTATTTATGGTTGGACAGCCGCCTTCGAGCAAACATGGTCTCACATCATTATTAGGATGCGGTTGAATCCTGATGCTGGTATATCCGATGCCACCATGAATACGTTGAGAGATACTTGGAGGAATGGAATTCAAACGACTTGGAGCGATCGCTGGGGAGTTGGTCACTCTGGTGAAATGACTTGTCCACTGACGTTTGAAGTTCAATGGGTAACGACTAATCAGCACCATACTGTGCGAGTTCGACCAGGACCGCAACGGAGTAACATGACAACTTGGGATACAGAAGACACTGGTGCAGTCGCAGCCCATGAATTTGGACACATGCTAGGGCTAGTTGATGAATATTCTGATGCTAACTGTCCGGGCAGGAATCCGGTCAATACTGGAACAATTATGGATAACAATTCTAATGTTGTTCCTTCCAGAATGATGACACGCTTTGCCAATAACATTGGCTCAAACGTAGTTGCCATTTAATGCCTGATGTTAATGACTTGTGAGCCAATAAAAACAATCCAATAAATTCTACCCCTCGCTGCTTAAAGAACAGTGGGTTCCTCATGTCTCCAAGAAGTTAGGAAAACCCAATTTACGGAGGTATTAAGAATGGCTAGGCCAAATGCACTTGTCGATGGGATTAGTAGCCTGTCTTCACCGAGGGAAACTCTGGAAGCTAGACCAGGGGAAATACCGTCGAGATCGGTTACGGTGAACTTCCAAGGCGGTCGCTCAGGTCGGTTAGATATGGCAATGCCTCGGTCGGCTGTTTGGGCTGATGTTCTCGATTCTCTACGTCAAACCAACGAGCCAGTCTATGTCGAAATCGATCCAGAAACTAATGTGATTACGGAACTGCTTCTCCCACGAGAGGTAAGGGTTGGAGCGATAACTCCGACGGACACAGGGGATGCCGTTGAAGTCGAGTTGATTATTTCACAAGCACGACACTATCTACGGCGTACAAATCCTGATTTCCAGCAGTTGTTCAATATCTTACAGACTGCTCAGGAAGAAGGAATCCCAGTGTTGGTAACAGAGACACTAGATGGCTACGAGATTATCGATGTCAAGTCGCTCCCAAAGCGTCCTCTGGAGAGGGTAGAAGCGCCACCGCCAGTTAGTCGTGCGCCTGCGCCTACTCCTGTCACGTTACAAAAAGCTCAAGAGATCTTTAATTTGTTAAAGGCTCAGACTTGCAACCCAACGAGCGCGCCACCACCCTGTATCCCTTTCTTGTATCCTGATGACGGATGTTGGGGGCGAGCCCATGAGATGTGTCGTTTGATGCTTGCTAATGGGGTGCAACCTGAGAAAGTATGGATCTATGCTGGTAGCGTGTTGCGTGCGGCAACGCAAAATAATCCCTCGTGCGAAGTCCGATGGGGATGGCACGTTGCACCCACGCTCCTTGTCAGCACTGGTGGTTCCCCGGAAATCTATGTCATCGATCCATCGTTGTTCCTGACTCCTGTACGACAGACAATCTGGTTTGACGTACAAGGAGATCCTTCTGCTACCTTAGTGCCTTCAGACGCATCTGTCTTTTACAGGAGTCGAAGCGGTTCTGTCGAGTACGATCCAAATTACACCCAGACTCAGCAAGTCTTAACAACCTACCGGAATCAACTGAAACTCCGCTCAGCCAGTTCTGTTGGTCCACCACCGTATAACAGTTGTGTTTGGAAGGTGAAGGCGATTGCCGCCAGATGCCTTAGTAAGAATCCTCCCATTTCAGTAAAAAGAGACATTTACGTTAGTGTTAGCCCGCAAGCTCGGACTTTGAGGCAGCAATTGGCAGTCATTCTGAGTCGTTGCTAGCGGTAGGTTGATGTCATCGCTCTGTTTGGGAGAAATATGGCGCGATTGCGCCCCGCACGCTAGCGCGATCGCATTTACCAAGATGCGGATACACTCACGAATGACATTACCATCGGCTTTCATCGGCCCCTATAGCAATATCACAGTTCCAGCAGATCGATCGCCTGCATGAAGAGGGCGAAGATGTAAGGTAATTTCCGTATCGAGTCGCTTAAGGAAAATCAGTAGTTTCCCCTCGCTAAACCGTTGAAACTCTCCGTTCATTAAATGAGATACTTCAGGCTGTGAAATGCCAAGAAGTTGAATATACAGGCGTAAAAGATGCCAAAACCCGTTCAAATTCCACCACCTGACTTAGTATTAGCGATTGATTTAGGTGCAAGTAAAACCAAAGCAATTGCCCAATCTTACGCCAACAAGGACGAACCGTTACTGCTGTGTATGGAACCCGAAGTAGCGGATGTATCTTATGATTCTCTCAAAGATTACGAAGCAACCAAAACCGGGCAAACAGATCCAGAAAACACTTGTTGGGTAGGCATTGGTGACGAGTATCATGCGGTGGGCTTTTTAGCACAGCACAAATATGGCGGAAATTCCCTACTCAAAGAACTCAAATATGCTTGTGCCATCCCCAAAATTTGCGGGGCGCTATGGGTGCTTAAACAAAAGTTGAAGTTGGAAAGCAAGTTTTCTCTGGCACTTACTGTTTTATTACCACAAGCGCGAATATCAAGATAAAGAAGCTTTGGAGAGCAAACTAAAAGCAGCGACTAGCAATTTTATGACTCCCACCGGCGAAATGAAGGTGAAGATATTGCTGTTTGAAGCTAAACCGGAAGGTGCAGGTATGTATTTGCACAGACTGGCGGCGTTGGGTGCGGATATTAAACAGCGGACGATGGCGATCGCCATGATAGGATACCGCAATGCGTCGGTGCTGCTCTCGGTGCGAGGGGCGGTAAGTCCGGGTTTATCAAGCAACTTCGGCTTATCTTGGATGGTGGATGCAGCGAACAATTACAAGCGTTGGATTGCCATCTGATTTATACTTTGCCGATTTCTATGGCTTATTCTAATCGCGCTATCGATCTGAGGGATATCTATGATGATATGCAAGTATTACCGATGATTATGGTGCAGCAAAAATCGGGGGATATTTATCAACCGGGGATGGATAAAGTTACCGAAATTATTGAGAAGCGGGTGCGTCAATGCGTGCCGAATCGTGCCGTTGATGGCGAAATATTTGATAGCAAAGCAACTTTGGAGCGATTGTGTTTGATGAGTGGGGGTCACGTGCGGAATTTGCTATTATTAATTCAAGATGCGATTAGCCGCACGGAAACTTTACCGATTTCGGCGAAAGCGGTGCAAAGAGCGATTACAGAAGCGCGGGATACCTATCGCCCCACGGTGGAAAATTACCAATGGGAAATTTTGGCGCTGGTGGCAAAGACGAAGCGCATCCGCAATGAAGATGATTGTCGGAATTTGTTATTTAATCGCTGTCTTTTGGAATATCGCTATTTTGATGATGAGGGGGAAATTCAATGTTGGTTTGATGTTAACCCGCTCATCAAAGAAATTCAGGAATTTAAGGAGGCTTTGGCTCAAATAAAGTAAGTTTTATGGAAAAATTAAATTACCCCGAACTGGTGGAAAAAATCATCAAGGCGCACTTTGCCAACCTTAAAGATGACGAGACTGAAGTGCAGTTAATTCTAGATCGCGAACGCAATCATTACTTATTAATGCTCGTGGGTTGGCACGACCAACGACGAGAATATGGGAGCCTAATTCATATTGATATCAAGGATGAAAAAATTTGGATTCAGAGTGATGGAACAGAAGTGGGAGTAGCCAATGAATTAGTTGAGGCTGGAGTGCCGCAGAAGGATATAGTTTTAGGATTTAAGTCTCCCTTCAAGCGGCAATTTACCGAATATGCTGTCAAATAAAACGCCCGTTTAGTATCTTTCTTCAGGTGGCAGAAAATCAATTAAAATTTCATCGGGTTCTTCGATAAAGTCTTCATCAGCCAAAGGCTCAACTGACGTAGCAGCAGAATTACTCCAAGTTGGAACTAGAGGCGATCGCATCTGTAATTCCTTGACTATTCCTTCCAGTTGTGATATTGAAGCACGTAATGTTGTTACTTCGGCTTCCAAAGCATTCAGGCGACTATCATTTTTATTAACATCTTCACCCAAATATTGAGCTAGTGCCTCGAAAATAATTTGGCTTGGCTCTTTTTTCCTTTCCTTTGCTAGATGCTCAATTTTGGCCTTCCAGTCTTGGGGAATCTGGCAACTTACGATTGATTTTTCTGTCATCAGTAATTGTGTTAATTCGCAATCGATAAAAACCGCTATGAGTTTATGATAATTGTACAATATATTTTGAAGTTAAGACTAGACTGCTCTGCGGATGCCAGCCAACTTACGCAAAATTTACCCGAAATCACCGAAACAGAAATGCACATACTGGCGGATATGCATGACGACACAAGCAATTTACACAGTAATTTCGGCTTGAGTATTAGCAACTTTCTATCGATTTATTGCCAGATTTTGAATAGGAGTATAATATGCAGATATTGCCGGTTTTCGCCATCGATCTAAACCCCTCATTACCTTTTGAATATAGATAGCTAAAAAGCGGCGTTCTTAGATTGGCAGAGAAAATAAGATGTGTAGATTTAGGTGTTTTTAAATTACCTATAATTCCAGTGGGGTCAATCAATATATTTTAAATTTTAAGTTGGGTGAAAGAGAAGGCGATACGCCTGACGGCACGCTTCGCGATCGCACTCTCTGCAATAGCATTGGAACCAGCTATGTAAACCGCACATTTAGACTTTTGTGACAGACTGTATCAAGAGAGACATTTAGCTGTGCGCTCAAATTAATTGCCCCAACGGGCAATATATTCGGGATGGTATGAAAAATTGTTACCGTTTACTGGACAAGCTATCCTGCGTATCGGATTGAACCAGTATCGCGCAATGCTGTCTTCACCGCTGGTAGTCGAGTTTGCCCCCCTACTAGCAATACTTGGTCAATATCTGCTGGCTTCATTTTTGCCTTTTCTAGAGTGGCATCGCAGATGGCTAAGGTGCGATCGATCAAAGGCTGCACCAGCTTTTCTAGTTCTATGCGGGTGAGAGTAGCTTCCAGCCCCAAAGCTCGATCGTCCACTGTGAAAAGGTTTGGGGTGCTGATGGCGTATTCTGTGACTTGGGTGAGTTCAATCTTGGCAAGTTCTGCCGTTGTGCGTAAGAGCGATCGCGCGCTATTGTCTTTTTCAAGCGGCAATTCTACACCATGCTGCTGCTGGAATGCTGCTTTCATCCAGCCCACAATTGCCAGATCGAAATCATCGCCCCCTAAGTGGGTATCGCCGCTGGTAGCCTTAACCCGAAACAAACCCCGTTCAATCCGCAGAATTGAAATATCGAACGTGCCGCCGCCTAAATCGTACACGGCTACTGTTTGCGATTCGGCACCCAAGCCAAATGCCAAAGCAGCAGCAGTTGGCTCGTTAATAATCCGGGGAACTCCCAAACCCGCCAGTTCTCCCGCTTCCTTGGTTGCTTGTCGTTGAGATTCGCTGAAATAGGCAGGGACGGTGATGACTGCTTGGGAGATTGTCTTACCCAAGGCAGCTTCGGCATCTTGCTTGAGCTTGCATAGAACTTGAGCCGAAATCTGGGGTGGGGTGAGGATTTGCTCTCCAATTCGGACAGCGATTTTGTGCTGCTGAACTTCTTCTATGCTGTAGGTGACTTGCGTTTGGTCGTTGCGTACTCGTTCGTCGCGGAAGGTGCAGCCGATGAAGCGCTTGACCGAGTATATAACTTGACCGGGATGGCTGGTGATGCCACCAAGTGCCGATTTCCCAACGATGGATTGACGGGTTTGGGGGTCAAACATTACGACCGAGGGAGTTATGCGATCGCCTTCGCAGTTGTGCAGAACTCTCGCCTGTCCTGTGTCTGGTTCCCAGATAGCAATGGCTGAATTGGTTGTCCCTAAGTCAATCCCCAGGATATCTACCTCATTCACCGCTTGCTCCTTGATTTTGGCTCTGGATGTTGGCGTTCCTGTGCTTTGAAAGAGGTGTAGATATAGTAGGGGTGGAACGGATCTTTTTCCATCGTTCGTTTTCTGATTCCTTCTGTAGCGATTGTCAGTAACCCAGGTCTAAAGACACTGGGCTTGCAAGAGCAATCAGCAAGCCGTACTGACCAGACCACCTAGAAATAGGTAGCCGATATCTCAGTCACGACACCTCGGAATGCGTAGCTAGTTCCTCGCTCTGTCGCTGTCAGTTAAACAGTTCTAAGGTCACTGGAACGGTGCTTTCAGCCGAACAAGCTGAGATATCAAGGTCGAAGCTAACATTACTTTCAGGAGTCAACGCCACAATGTTGAAACCCAACTTGGTTTTTGTTCTCGATACCCATCGCAAACCGCTCATCCCTTGCAAGCCATCCGTTGCAAGAAGGCTATTGAATGCGGGAAAAGCTGCGGCGTTCCGGCGATTCCCGTTCACGATAATTTTGAAAAAGGAAGTGACTGACACTCCTGAATCGATTGAACTCAAACTAGACCCTGGCTCTAAAACGACAGGAATCGCACTCAAACAAGGCAATAAAATCATCTTCGGCGCGGAACTCACCCACCGGGGACAAGCCATCAAAGCCAGTCTAGAATTGCGTCGTTCTTTGCGGCGGGGCAGACGAAATCGACACACTCGCTATCGCCAAGCTCGTTTCCTGAATCGCACTCGCCTGAAAGGTTGGCTGGCTCCCAGTCTCCAGCATCGCGTTGAAACAACTATGACTTGGGTGAATCGATTCATCCGTCTGGCTCCAATTGGGTCGATCGTTCAGGAGTTGGTTCGATTTGATTTGCCACAACTGGAAAATCCTGAAATCTCAGGGATTGAATATCAGCAAGGCGAATTGCAAGGATACGAAGTCAGAGAATATCTTCTGAATAAATGGGATCGTAAATGTGCTTACTGCGGTGCTGAAAATGTGCCATTGCAGGTTGAACACATTCACCCACGGGCAAAAGGAGGTAGCAACCGCATCTCTAACCTGTGTCTGGCTTGTGAGAAATGCAATCTCAAGAAAGGGACTCAGAGTATTGAGCAATTCCTGGTCAACAAGCCAGATCTGCTGAAACAAATCTTGGGGCAAGCGAAACGCCCGCTCAAGGATGCGGCAGCGGTGAATTCAACCCGATGGTCATTGTTTAACCGACTCAAGCAAAGCGGATTGCCTGTTGTTACAGGTTCGGGCGGACTAACAAAGTTCAATCGAACTCGATTAGAACTACCCAAAGCTCATTGGTTGGATGCGGCTTGTGCAGGACAAGTCGAGTTTATTGAACTGGTCACGAATCAACCGTTACAAATCAAGGCAACAGGTCACGGCACTCGCCAGATGTGTCGCACGGACAAGTTTGGCTTCCCCTCTCGCTATGTACCCCGATTTAAGTTTGTTCAAGGTTTCCAAACTGGCGACATTGTGAAAGCAGTCGTCGCGACAGGCAAGAAAGTTGGTGAGTATGTTGGGCGCGTGGCTGTGCGTTCGACGGGTTCGTTCAATATCTCCGATCCATCTGGATTGGTGCAAGGTATTAGTCACAAATATTGCAAACCGATTCAACGAAAGGATGGCTACGGTTATGGATTTTGAAAATACTACGGCGGTTAAAACCGCTCGTGTCGCTTTCCTCTCAGGTCTGAAGACGCACTCGTTTCCCGCATCCCGCGAGGTGCCTCTGACACCGAGTTTTCCAGGGATGAACCCTTATTTGGAAAATCCTTCCTTGTGGTCGGAGGTTCACTCTTGGCTGATTGTTGAGTTGGCGCGATCGCTCAATCCCTCATTAGTACCTAAGTATCGAGCAGCTGTCGAGAAACGGGTTTACTTGGATGCTTTACTGGTTGGTATTCCAGATGCCTCTGTTTTCCAACAAAACCCTGATATTGAGCCAAGTTCTGCGGTAAAAACTGAGGTTTTAAGCAAGCCAATTCGAGTCACATTGCCTTTGGATGAAGAAGTTACTGAACGCTATTTGGAGATTCGGGAAGTTAAGACTGGGCGAGTGGTAACGGTTATAGAAGTTCTATCACCTAAGAATAAGCGCATCGGTGAAGGACGAGACAAGTACCTGAGCAAACGGCAAAAGGTTTTGAACAGTGCTACTCATTTAGTTGAAATCGATCTGCTGAGAACGGGAAACTTTATGCCAATGGCAGAAGCGATTCGATCGGACTACCGAATTGTGGTCAGTCGAGCTAATCTCCGTCCTGAAGCTGAACTCTACCCGTTTAATCTGCGCGAACCAATTCCCCAATTCTTGCTTCCTTTACAGTCAGGGGATGAAGAACCTGTTGTAAATTTATCTGAGATTTTGGGGCAGGTTTACCAAGAGGCGGCTTTAGATTTTGCGATCGATTATTCAGTGCAGCCAGTGCCAGCGCTGAGTGAGAGCGATTTTTTGTGGGTGAGATCGTTAATATAGACTTGACACGAACACAGATTTTGTAGCTGGGTTGACTATGGAAAGCATAAAATTAAAATCTCATGTTGGGGATGATGGAGTCTTACAAATTCAAGTTCCAGTTGGCTTTAAGAACGAAGATTTAGAGGTGATGGTCATTTTCCAACGCTTGAAGTCTCGCGATCGCCACTCAGCAACATTAGAGTCAAGGGGTTGGCAACCCGGATTTTTTGAAGAAGTCATTAGCAGTTGGGAGGGTGAACCGCTAGAACGTCCAGAACAACTTCCTTACGAAATCCGCGAGGAACTAACCTTTGGTGAGGATGTATCGTAATGTATCTGTTGGATAGCAACGCTTGCATTCGCCTACTTAATAAGAGCGCAAGTTCTAACATGGCTCGAAAACTGGCAGAACTAACTCCAGACGATATTCGGCTTTGTTCGGTTGTGAAATCAGAACTGTATTACGGAGCATATAAAAGTACCAGGCGCGATCGCAACTTAGCCAACTTAAACCGCTTCTTTAGCCAGTTCATTAGCGTCCCGTTTGATGACAACGCTGCTGCAATTGCTGGACAGGTTCGCGCTCAGCTAGATGTAGCAGGAACACCTATCGGTTCCAATGACCTGCTAATTGCTGCTATTGCCCTCTCCAACGACCTCACTCTTGTCACCCATAACACCCGCGAATTTGGTCGAATCAATGGCTTGAAGTACGAAGACTGGGAATAGGGTAACAGAACTCAGGGACTATCAAAAATACAGCGTTCTGCTAATTGCTGCACCGATAGTGCCTGAACTAAACAACGTACTCACCCCCATCACCTCGCAATACAGGCGATGCTAGAGCGCCAGTCCAGTAAAAGAGGTTGACAAAAAGCGCAGTTTCTGGTGGGCTAGAAAAACTGTCTAGCTCAAGGCGATTCCGCGAAGCGGATCGCCCTTTGGGCGAATCGCCAAGATAATAATCTGTTGGCTGGCACCATAATAACCAACAGAAATACAGCCGATTGATGCTTCATAAAAGAAGCCTTTGGCTGCAATTAAATCTTAAATTTTAAGCAGTTGAAGAAACCTTTTTACTGAGATTACTTAGACA
>DNGG01000292.1:44843-46549 GCA_003486675.1 Cyanobacteria bacterium UBA11372 | reverse complement strand
GAGGATTTTTTTGTGACATAAGTCTAGTATCTTGAGAAGCTAAAACATCAATAGCGTTACTTAAACGAGCGCTCCCTCTGAACAGAAAAGTATAAGCAACAATTAGGTATATTTACTACTAACCTGACTGATGCTGAAACGGGAGCTATCGAGCGTCAGCCTACAATTCCAGAGGGCCAAACCCTTACACAGTGTGCTAGGGAAGAGAACCGCTTTAGGGTTAACTCAGCGTACTCACCTAAAGGAAAGTATCACATTGGCATGAACCTGAAACAGCTGGCTCTAGTGGAATGTGACTACGATGCTAGTGCATTCATCTGTGAGATTACCAGATTAAATTGCCCTTTTCACAGTAAATTCACAGATTTTGAATTTGTCTTTACAATCCCTTTAAATAAAAATCAGTAGCGGGAACCCTTTCTGGGTTGAGTGCGAGATCAAGAAATGTACTCTGTGATACTGTTGCCCAAGTAGCTATGGGGTATTGGCAAAGTAATTAAGGCAGCGAGTTGCGATCGCAGCAATGCGCTGTCAAACAGTTTTAAGCAAGACGAGAAAAAACCTTCAGCAGATCGTCGGTACTTAGGCTCTTTCACAGATCTCCAGTCCTGGGTTCCACCAGCTGAAGTGACTATAGATAAAATTACCTAGCCCACACCCGTTGAGTAAAAAGCGCTGGATTTACGGGGCGTGAGCCTGTGATATATTTATTGAAGCTGGCAAGTCTCAAGCTAGGTTTCAGGAAAAAAAAGGGTGTGAGGTGGAAGTTACGCCCACAGGCAGGTAACTTCCGGATAGAGGTTAGCTAAATAGGTGCTAATCGGCAGAAGTGTTTGTACAACCACTTGAATGACTATGTTGACCCAATCAGAACAGAAAGTCAAAGAAGTGAAATTTTTTGACAATCTCTTTGCTCTTGCCTTCCCCTCCTTGCCCAAGTCCAGAACTCATAACTTCACCGCTGAAGTTGAGGGAGTTAATTATGTACTAGAATTGCTCGATAGTGGCAGGGCACAGATGACAGGCTATGGCAAAGGAATCAAGCGTGGCGATTACATTATTCTCACCACAGACAAGATTCCCTATCGGGTAGAGGCGATTGACTACTACAGCTCTCCCCCAGAGCTTTGGACAGCCCTAGTGGTCAAAGTCTAGGATACAGCGAGCTGGGTGCGTTTACCATCGAACGGCTTCAATTTGGCAGTAATCGGGAATTCCTGCCTGTAGATTGATAGTAGGCAATAGTTTTGTTAAGCACAAATTGCGTTGGATTGACACTTCCATTGCTCAATACGTGGGGATTGTTAACACATTGCGGTCTTAATATGCTGAGAACTCAGGTTCCCTGATGGCAATGCTTTTAGCCAAAGGCGGGCAAAATCCTAGTTTCACACAGAGCTGCGTCGGTCGTAAACTTTCCCCCACTCTGTCGGTAGGTTTTAACGTTTTCTACTGACGAAGCTTATTTTAGCATAGTTGCCTGCCGCTTTGACTGCACTTAAAAGTTCCGTTCGCAATAGATCTCCGCTTAAAGGACGGGGTTTTTTTGCATCTCGTCATGTTTTATAATTGTCAATTTGTAGAAAAGATCAACCAAGCGAGTCGGCTCCAACGGTGTCTGCCGGAGTGAATTCCGCGCTTGCCTCACATACAAGGGTCTATTAGACTTCTCCAAAAACTCTTGTGGGATAGGCGTCTCGCCTGTC
>DNGG01000292.1:28753-44645 GCA_003486675.1 Cyanobacteria bacterium UBA11372 | reverse complement strand
TTGTGGGATAGGCGTCTCGCCTGTCTTTGAGATTATTTGTTGGAGAGGTTTATTGGAGCGTTTTCCAGATTTATCGCCGCATTTAAATCCCGATCTATGGAAACGCCACACTTCCCCCATGAACATGTTTTAGATCGAGGAAGGACACGATATATAGCAGTACGCGCTGGTGTATTTACAGAATCAAGAGAGAGATGATTGATTAATTAATACTTGCACGTGGTAGTTGTAAATAGCCCAGCGCGTAGCACTATAACTCCTACACCTGCCCGCTCAATTTTTGAGCAAACCAGTCAAAATCTTGTTTCAACTCATTGAGCAATGCTTTTAGCAATTGCCTTTTTTTCATGGGAAAACTCTGCTGATAGGGGTGGAAAATTCTAGCGCCTGTTTTAGCATTCAAATGCTTGTAGATTGGAATTAGAGAAATATCGCGTCGCGCCGGGTTTAGCGGATTTGGATTAAATCTGAGGTTGAAGGCGTTGAATGCTCGTTTAATGGGATTTTTGACCCGAAAAACTGGATCGACATCAACCCACCAAGCTTGGAACGGATGATTTTCGCAAAAGGGAATGCCAAATATTTGGGCATACATGGGAATTCTGTATTCGATGAAACCTAGCTCTGGCTGCTCGACTCTGGAATACTTGTCGAGGAAAATTCTGGGCAGACACACGACAATGAACAAACAGCCTAAAGGTTCCTGTCGATAGTCATAGGTTGTGCGGATATGATCTAGAAATTCGAGATACTGTTGTCTGCGATCTGGAATTTTTGGCGTCACCCAGCTCCAATCATCTTCAACTTCCGCGATCGGCCTCAAGCCGGAAAGCAAAATCTGATCTTTTTGTAGCATGGAAAAGAGTTGCTCAACGGCTCCAAACACCAACATATCCCATTGCACAATCAGTATCGTGTCCCAGCTCAGATCCTTGCCGCGCTCTCGATACCAGTGGGTTAGAAGTAAATCCCCTTGCAACCACTTCCAGAGAGAATCCTTATTTTCTGGAAAAGCGTAAAAATCGTCCAAATATGGATCTAAAACTAATCTGTGCCGCTCTGCATCCGCTAAATCGCCTCCATATAAACCATAAATTGATATGTTCGGATTGCTCTGACGTATAATTTCCAGGCGATTTTTACAAATTTCTGGTTCTTTATAAAACCAAAACAAAATAGCTAATTTCATGGTGAACTTGCCAGAATCTATTTTGATAAAGATCTGAAAGCTTCATTACTGAATTACTACAAGTATTAACCTTTAAACTAATATAGCAATCCTGTTTGAGATGCAATAGACCTTCCTAGCCAAAAGCCTATCACACTTTTATTTATTTTTACATATGATTTAGAAATCAGGACTGAAGCAGCAACTCCGGATATGGTGGAGATGGTGTCTGACACCATTGAGGGCCCACTCTGGATATACTCAGATCTTGCACCATTATCAACCAGCGTTGAAACCCTTGTTTCTTGACGAAAAATCTAGGCTTTTAAGTTAAGCTATTGGCAAGAAACTAAGGTGTTAGCCTTGGTGCAAGATGTGAGTATAGAGACGTTGCGTAAGTCCTGGAAATGCTACATAAAAATGGTTTTGTTGCACCTCACCTGTGAGTTAATAGTTATAAGCAGGCAATTTTTGATTTGAGTTGGTTGACAAAACTTGCATAATTTTCTCAGCGACAATATCACATTGCAGTTGAGTTATGACCTTGTTTCGAGCTTGCTGAGACATGAAATTTAATCTTGGAAGATCGCCAAGTAAATTGATTGCTTTTTCAGCGATTAACTCAGAACTAAGCGAATCAACCACCAGACCATTAAGATCCCGATCTACGATTTCAGGCATACCATCATTTCCTGAAACAATGCAGGGAATACCATAATTCATCGCTTCGATGATAAAAGATGGAAATGGATCGCATCTTCCAGGAGCAAGCACCAAGTCTGTTTCCATAAAAAGTTGACGCATCTCTGCTAAAGATTCAATTTTTCCTGGATTAATTACTCCGTTTTCAAGGGTAGTTAATTTTTTACCGATGACTACCAATTTGGCTTCTGGTATGGCTTTTTTAATCAGCTTAAAGGCTTCTAGTACCAAGTCACCGCCCTTACGCTCAAAGTCCGAACCATTAAATAAAATCTGCTTGCTACCAAACTTCTTTTCTCCTTCATATAAAGGGTGACGATTCGCAAAGGAACCTACAACTGTAATCTTCTCGGGTGAAATGCCATAGTCATTCACTAAAGACGATTTAACCACTTGGCTCATTGGGAATAGGTGATAAGCTCGTTCGTAAGCTATGCGCTCACAATCTCTCCACCGATCAAATTCTGGGGAGGGGGACAAATTTCGCTGACTTAATGCTGCTGTATAGTCCAGATACATGGCATAGGGGATATCCGGTTGCTCCCACAATGGAGAATACATTCCGAAAACATGAAGCACAAAATCTGGCCGATCTTTGAGTTGCCTAATCCTTTGTTCAGTCTGCCTTGAGCGGGTGATAAACCGCTTAGCAGTACTCTGCAACATATCGGCTTGGCTGGGAGAAAAAATATAGACTAACTTGTTCTGTATTTTTGTTAACTTGTTCAAGAAATCGTGTTCAAATGGTTTGTCACCGTATAAATAACTCAATCGACCAACCCGCGATCTCATTGCTTCAAATAGAGCTTGGTAGCGATTTATAAAAACAGTGTCACCTGAAACAACCATTTTTTGAATCTTCATGATTCCTCCTTTGGTAAATATCTTTGTTCAAGAAAATATTTTGTGGATCTGTTGATTTAAATATACTGAGAACTTACCTAAAATGTCCAGTCACTAAAGCCGAAAAAATCTGGAAATTTCAATGTGAAATAATTATTATTTTTTACTAATTTTGATATTAATATTGCTTCTACATCTGTAACAAATTGGACATAATACTTGTGACTGAGGGCTACCAGCCTCAAGTAGGAAAATACAAATGGAAAAGGGTAAAAGGGAAAAGGGAAAAAGGGGAAGGATGAGCCAACCTTTCCCTTTTTTCTTTTTGCCATAATTTACCATCTTAGATTGGTAGCCAGCAGGACAATACACTTATAGCGGATTGCAGGCGCATGAGGTACACCATCAACAGCAGTGTGCGGGCTGCCATTTTTGCTGCCGCTACACAAACCTTCGCGAAAACGCTGTACTTCACTAAGAAAGCAATCCGCTGTATTTGTTTGGGGAAAAGGCAAAACGGAAAAAGGGGAAGGATGAATAAACCCTTTCCCCTTTCCCTTTTCCTCTTTACCCCAAATCTATTTGATAGAATGTCCTATCTTAGATTGATAGCCTTGCTGAGTAAAATTATTTTCCCTTGGCTAATATGGGGAATTTGAGCCAAATATAAATCTAGCGTTCCAATCAGTTTGAGTTGCTCAATGCCACACCTATGGGTGAAAATGATACATCTATGATTTGGAACGCTAGAAAGGTTATTAAAAGTTGTGTCAGGCGTTAGTTCCTACACTTATACATAGCTATCTCTTCGCATGTCATAATCAGGGCCTCTGCCTCTCAAATAATTTGCGATCGCTCTCAAGTAGTGCATTGAATTAGACACATAGCAATCTAAGTCGCTGCCTATAATCTGAACGTTTGAATTAACAGTTTTTCTGACTGATGGTATCTTTTTGGCATACATAGGTTTCAAATCGGCTGGATGATAGTGAGCGGTTAGTGACT
Organism: Cyanobacteria bacterium UBA11372; assembly: GCA_003486675.1. GTDB lineage: Bacteria > Cyanobacteriota > Cyanobacteriia > Cyanobacteriales > Aerosakkonemataceae > Microseira. The sequence continues at coordinate 40,927 of DNGG01000292.1, read as the reverse complement.
TGCGACTGAAACGTGGATCTTTATTATTGTATGCTCCATGAATGGTGTATGGATGCCAGAAAAGCACATCACCTTTGGCAAGGGGAAAACTTTGATATTCGTATTTACCCTCGTTAATCAAGTTGCTTATCTCTTTCACAAAGGTGTCGTGGTCTGAAAAATTTGATGCGTTATTCCGTTCAATCACTTTGCCCTTATGACTGCCGGGAAGGACAAAAAAGCAACCCGAATCTTGATGGATATCTTCTAACGCATACCATGCAGCAATCATACCGCCTGCTGGATCGGAGTCTAGATAATAGTGATCCTGATGTTCGATCGTCCCCGTTGATTTGTCGAAGAACATATTTTGCATCATTACATAGCTAGACTTCCCTGATAGGATGTTGAGAGTATCTATCACATTTTTATCTACCAGGCATTCCTCCACGGAGCGTGAAAACCCATGCCAAAGTTTTAAACTGGCTGGATTTAACATCGAATTTTCGATGAAGCCTTCTGGAGTTAGCTTAGGTTGTATAGGCAGGTGTGTATCCTGACTAAAGAATAGAAAAAATTTGGAGTGTTTAATCTCCTCGTAAAGCTTGATAAAACTTTCTATCTTTGATTGGTCTAGCAACTTTTCAACTACTACATACCCATTGGAATAGTAGTATTCCTTGATCGCAGTTGTTTCAGCCACAGAAAATTTTTTCAGCGCCATGATTAGACTCCTATGATTACCTGAAAACGACTCAATATCATTGTGAAACAATTCATCTGTCAAGCGACCCCATGCCTTTTTTAAAAGGTATTTTATGGGAAAGCTATGCCAGAAGGTATAGTTTCATCAATAAACTGGTTTAGCTGTGTTTCAGCGATCCCCAAAATCTTGAGATACTTTTGAGTAGCCATTTCTAAACCAAACTGCTCTAGCCAATTTGAATCAACCGATTTCGGGTTACCACATAATACTTGTAAAATTGCATCTGCAAGAGCTTCGCTGTCTCCTACAGGAGTGAGGTAGCCATATTTACCACCAGCCAGAATTTCGGCAGGGCCGCTCTCACAATCGGTTGATACAACGGGAGTTCCCAATCCCATTGCTTCGATCAGAACTGTTGGCAACCCTTCCCACGCAGACGATAGCACAAACACAGCGGATCGTGCCATATAAGCATAAGGATTCTGCACATATCCCGGCAGATCGACGGCATCCTCCAGTCCCAATTCCTTGACTAGCGCTTCCAATTCTTTCTGATCTGGACCCCAACCGAGAATGACCAGTCGGGCTGGTTGCGAGCGGCGCACCTTTGCAAATGCTCGGATCAAGGTAGGAAAATCCTTTTGCTGCTCTAGTTTGCCAACCCCCAGGATAACGGGCAATTCCCCTGGTGCAAACCAGGGATGCTCTACTGGCTCTTTGGCATTCGCGAACAGTTCAGGATGAATTACAGGGTTATAAATTGTTTCAATGCTCTCTAAAGGCAAAGAAGCCGTGTCAGCGAGATCTTTGGCAACGCCCTGAGAAACTGCGACGATGCCGTCGGCTTGAGGATACAAAAATCGGGCAAATAAGGGGGCTAACCGACCTTTGAGCCGGTTCGCATTGCGGGAGGTTTTGGAAAGCTGGTTGTGTTCTGCGACAATGGTTCGGGTTGGAACTTGGGCGATCGCTCGGGCTAGGATGGCTATTTCGTTCAGGTAGTGATCGGCTGCAAGCACCGCCAATGGACGCTCCTGACGCAGATAGCGAACTAATCCCGGTAGGCTCAGGGACAAAATGGGAGCCTTCAAATCAATGATGCGGGTTTCCGGAGGCATTCGCCACAGATGCGGACTTCCACCCTTGTCTAACACCAGATCCACCTGCACGCCCAACTTGACAAAGCGATGAGCCAGATGGGCGGTAATGCGCTCGATTCCTCCTCCGCCAAAACATCCGATAAACAATGCGATCCGAGGTTTGATCTGACTCATTTCTCGATTCCCTATTCACGGTTTCAAGTATCACTAAGCAGAACAACTGCTGCTATCGCTGCTGTTTTGAATGCAACTTACTCTGGACTAAAAATCTTTCAACCCTTTATGAATCTACAGCTATTGGGCACATTCATAACCATTCAAAACAAAATTCGCCATAGCAAAGAGTGAATCAAAATCCCAGGGTAACATACCAAAATCTCACTCTGCTACAAACCTATGCTACTGACATTCAACCATAGAGGTTTCTTTGCATATTCTTACCATACTCTATCTGTTTTTTCCAAAAACAGATTTGGATGTCAGAATTTTTTTTTTTTTTTTACACACTGTAACGTTACTAATTTTTTTTTGCCACTTTAATAAAAAATCTAACAGGTCTGTAGTCAGCTGTATGTTGGCAAAATCTCCTGAGATTGTGTATTTTGCTACGCAGCTACTGGGCTTTCACGATACTGAGCCAGGAGCCAGGATTTGATCTCCGGCATAAGTTTGTTAAGATTTTGAGCGATACAGGGGTTCATTGTAATTTTTTGATAAAGGTTTCCCTACTGTCTGTAATTTCTCTGAATATAACTATACAATCGGTTTGATTGCAAACCCGGTTCTAGATAGCTCGGTTGGAAACATGCACGAGTGCAGGCCCATGAAGACAAATAGTTCCAATAATTCCAGAGACTTGTGCTTATGAATCAGTGTCGCGTTGCGTGGCTGCTGCCGGTTGCGTGGTTTTATTGGCAACCTGCCTTAAGTGAATTTACCCAGTTATTTCCCCAAACCACCGTGTTCACCGGACTGTTTCCCGGATTTGCCAAGGGGTTGGAAGGATCGCTGCAAGTTGAAGTGGTTGGGCGCTTTCGGGTGATTGAATTGACGCAAGACGAAAGCAGCTACGGCGATAACTTCACCTACCTGTCACCGGGAATCGTGGGTCATCTGCTGCGGCTTCGACCCCAGGTGATTTTTTCCAGTTCGTTTGGGGTCTGGACGATTATCGCATTACTGCTGAAGCCTCTGTTGGGGTGGCGAGTGGTGATTGCTTATGAGGGCAGTTCCCCCGGTGTTGATTATCGCCATTCAGCACTGCGCTTGTTGGTGCGGCGGTTCATGGTTTGGCTGGCTGATGCGTGCATTAGCAACAGTCGGGCGGGTGGCGCTTACCTGATGGAGATTTTGCGAGCCAGGGCAGACCGAGTTTTTGTCCAACCTTACGAAATTCCAGACGAGAAGACGCTTCCAGGTGATTCCCAACCAACGCAGTTAGCGTTTCCTTCTGTGCAACGACCGATTTTTCTGTTTGTGGGACACTTGATTCCTCGCAAGGGACTGCCGTTGCTGCTGAAAGCTTGCGCGGTTTTGCAGGAGAGGGGATACGAGAATTACACCTTGGTAGTGGTAGGGGATGGCTCCCAGCGGGAAGAATTGGAGGCATTTTGTCAAGCACATAATTTGAGCGATCGCGTACACTGGGCAGGGCGAGTCAACTACGACCAAATCGGCAGTTACTTCAAAAACGCGGATGTGTTTGTCTTTCCCACCCAGGAAGATACTTGGGGCGTGGTGACGCTGGAAGCAATGCTGCTAGGTAAACCGATCTTGTGTTCTCAAGGCGCAGGCACGTCGGAATTGATTGTCAATGGCGAGAATGGCTATGTATTTGCCCCCGATGCTGCGGCAGAATTAGCCAATTTGATGCAAAAGTTTCTGGATTTTCCGGATGAGATCGCTAAAATGGGCGACAAGTCCAAACAGATTATGGCTCAGTACACGCCGATGGCGGCTGCCAAGTGTCTGGCTGAGGTAACAGAACTGGTGATGGCTGCTTCCCACAAAGCTAAATTGCAAACCCGATCATGAGCGCACCCAAAGTTTCCATACTCACCCACGATATCGCCGGTGGGACGTTTACAAATCTTTGCACGGATTTGGTACGAGGCTTCTTAGAACTTGGGGTAGAGTCCCACCTGGTCATCCTCTATGCCAGCGATGCGGAGTTAGCCCGCTACCCAGAAATTCCCATCGTTCCCCTGAAGGTGAAGCGAACCGCGTTTTCTCTTCCGGCAACGGTGGGTTACCTGCGGCAGTATCAACCGGATGTGTTGCTGCCAATGCCCTGGTATTTCAATGTCGTGGCGGTTTTGGCGCGATCGCTGTCCGGCGTGAAGACAACAGTGGTGTTGGGAGAACACAATATTATCAGCTTGGAAGCCGGGATCGAACATCGGGACAAGCCACATCTGAGGTTTTTGCCGGTTCTGATGCGGTATACCTACCCGTATGGGGATGGGTTAGTTGGCGTTTCCAAGGATACCATCGCTGACCTGGTGGAAAATCTGAAGATTCCAGCAGATATTCCCATGCAGGTTATTCTCAATCCGATCGACGTCGATCGCGTCCAGCATCGCTCCCAGGAAGCAATAGAGCATCCCTGGTTTCAAAATCGGGATATTCCGGTAATTGTCACGGCTGCCCGTTTGGCAAAACAAAAGCAACTAGATGGCTTGCTGCGAGCCTTTGCTCAGGTGGTAAAGTTGATGCCAGCGAGGCTGTTGATTCTGGGGGAAGGGCCATTGCGAGGTGAATTAGAGTCTTTGTCTCAAGAACTCGGCGTTGCAGATTCAGTCTGGATGCCTGGATACGATCCCAATCCCTACCGCTACATGGCAGCTGGTGATGCTTTCGTCTTAGCATCTGCTTGGGAAGGTTGCCCGGTTGCGCTTCAGGAAGCAATGGCATGTGGGGCGGCAGTGGTTGTAACAGATGCTCCCGGAGGCATGAAGGACATCATTGAGTATGGCAAGTCCGGTGTGCTGGTGAGAGCGGGCGATCCAGAGGCTTTGGCAACCGGAATCCTGCAAATTCTGACCCAGCCTGAATTAAAGCAGCATTACCGGGAACGGGCTATGGAGCGATCGCGGGATTTTCATTACTTGAGAGCCAGTAAGCAGTATCTCGACTTTTGTCAATCTGTTTTGGCATCATCTTCCAAAAATCAGGAGGTACAATGAAGGTTTTGCTATCAGCCTACGCTTGCGAACCAGGGCGTGGGACGGAACTGGGAGTAGGTTGGAACACCGCCTGGGAAATAGCCAAGTTCCATGAAGTTTGGGTCTTGACTCGCCCAGATGACGGTCGCGAAGCGATCGAAGCAACGCTAAAGCTCACCCCAAATCCCAATTTGCACTTTGTGTATTTTACGCTACCAATTCTGGGGGGTTTTTGGCGATGGGGGCCGATCGCTTACTTAGTTCACTACTATCTCTGGCAAGTTCAGGCATACTTTGTGGCTCGCCGCCTGCATCAAAAGATTGGATTTGATGTCGCCCACCACGTCACGTTTGTCCGCCATTCCACCCCTAGTTTTTTGGCCTTCTTGCCAATACCCTTCATTTGGGGTCCGGTTGGTGGCGGAGAGTCAGCCCCAGATCCCTTCTGGCGCGATTTTAGCTTTAAAAACAAGGTTTATGAGGTGTTGCGGAGCTTGGCCCGTGGGTTTGGCGAGGCAGACCCTTTTGCTCGACTAACTGCCCAACGCTCCGCCGTCGTCCGGGTGACGACAGAAGACACAGCGGTTCGGGTTCGCGCCATGGGGGCAACCAAGGTAGAAGTGTTTCCAGAAGCCAGCTTGACTGAGGAAGAAATCCTCCGACTGATTCAATGTGGCACGACTAATCCTTCAGCAACGCGCTTCATCAGTATGGGCAGACTCCTGCACTGGAAGGGCTTTCACTTAGGGTTAAGAGCATTTGCCAAAGCCAAGCTTGCCGATGCCGAGTATTGGGTGTTGGGAAATGGACCAGATCGTCAGCGCTTAGAAACTCTAGCTCAGGAGTTGGGGATTGAGCAGCAGGTGAAATTTTGCAATCGGCTGCCGCGAGAGGAAGCCTTGCAGAAGCTAGGAAGTTGTACGGCGTTGGTGCATCCCAGTCTGCACGATTCGGGCGGATGGGTTTGTTTAGAAGCAATGGCGGCTGGAAGACCTGTGATTTGCCTAGATTTGGGCGGCCCTTCCCTACAAGTCACATCGGAGACAGGGTTTAAAGTTCCAGCCCAAGATCCAGAGCAAGCCGTTCAGGGGTTGGCAGAGGCAATGATTTGTTTGGCGAAAGATCCCGATTTACAAGTCCGCATGGGGTTGGCAGGGCAGCAGCGAGTCAAAGAGTTCTATAACTGGGAGACAAGGGGTGCCCTGATTAGTAAGTTTTACCAAGATGTGGTTGAAAACAAATTTTAAGGAATAGGTATCTAAAAATGCGGGTGATCACGGTTCATAATTACTACCAACAACCAGGGGGCGAGGAGCAAATTTGGTCAACCGAGAGTGCGCTTTTGGAATCTTACGGTCATGAAGTTCTGCGCTATACCCTCGACAACGATGAAATCAACGGGGCGAATCCGTTGCTGTTGGCGAAAAATACGGTGTGGAACAGTGGGGTGTATCAGGAGTTGCGATCGCTCATTCGTCAGCAAAAGCCCCAGATTGCCCACTTCCACAACACCTTTCCGATGATTTCCCCCGCCGCTTACTATGCGGTCAAAGATGAGGGCATCCCAGTCGTGCAAACCTTGCATAACTATCGGTTGCTGTGTCCCAATGCCCTGTTTTTCCGCCAAGGGCAAGTTTGTGAGGATTGCCTGGGGAAAACCTTCTCCCTACCCGGCGTGGTGCGTGGCTGCTATCGAGGCAGTCGTCCTGCTAGTGCAGTGGTAGCAGCAACGATGGGCTTTCACTCCTTACTGGGCACGTGGAGTCAGGCGGTGGATGTCTTCATTGCTTACAGTCGGTTTGCCATGGATAAATTCATCCAGGGAGGCTTACCAGCCCAAAAACTGGCTTTCAAAACTAATTTTCTTCACCCAGCGCCTCAACCGAGTACAGGCGAAGGCGGATATGCACTGTTTGTGGGGCGGCTATCGGTTGAAAAAGGTCTAGGGGTGATGATAAATGCGTGGAGACAACTGGGGGGCAAAATTCCGCTCAAAATCGTGGGAGATGGCCCAATGGCGGGGCTAGTGACCGAAGCCGTCAAGGAAATGCCGGAAATTGAATGGTTAGGACGAATTCCCCTGGAACAAGTGTATGAAGTAGTTGGCAATGCCGCCTTTCTGGTGTTTCCCTCCGAGTGGTACGAGACGTTTGGACGAGTGGCGATTGAAGCCTTTGCCAAAGGCACACCTGTCGTTGCGTCCAAAATAGGGGCAATTACGGAACTCATCGATCATCAACGCACCGGGCTGCACTTTAGCCCCAGCGATCCAAAAGACTTGGCAGACAAAGTTGAGTGGCTGTTGGCGCACCCCCAGGAACTCAGCCGAATGCGCCAGGAAGCCCGGGCTGAATTTGAAGCAAAGTACACAGCCGCCGACAATTACAAACGACTGATGGAGATTTATCAGTCTGCCATCAGCGAGAAATCCAAATCATCACTTCCGTTTAAACTACGTTCTCAAAGAGCGCCGAATTAGGAAGAAGCGATCGCGGCTAAAAACTTGGCTAAGTTCGCGTGCATCTGGTTGGATGTTCTTCTGGGCTTGGCAAACTATTTTCCACGATCCGTTTTGGGAATGCAGCACTGACGGGAATGCCGCTAGCTGTAATATATGCGCTGTGGCGCCCCAGTAAGCAATTACTCGGCGTTAACGATCGCTTTGATCCCCAACAGGCTTACCAAAAGTACGCTGCTGAAGGAGCTACAGAAAATGGTCGCCCTTGATATTTTTACTTAACTTTGGTCAAATCCGAACATCATATTACTAGCAATCTACCGGGTAACAATCTGTCTAATAACTGGGGTAACGCCATATATCCCACTCTCTGTCCAGTACCAGGGTAATAATCAGGGCTTAATTATCATGAATAAAATGCAAATTAAGTGTTTTCATAATCACGAGCGTACAGCAAGTCGTTCTGAAATAGCGATCGTAATTATTATATTGTTTGTTTTCTTATTTATTAGTCTTGCACAAGTATTTATGGTGCAAAACCTTAGTCCTTGGCAGGATGAAGTAATGTTTATCGATCCAGCCGCTAATTTATATTTTGGCAACGGTTTTACTTCATCTGCATGGTTTGCTCAAACAAAAGATAAGTTTTGGGCTGGATATACCCCACTATATTCATTTTTTCTCTATTTATGGATGCAACTTTTTGGCTTTGGCGTTTATACCGCGCGTTCATTCAACTGCTTGCTTGCCGCTACCTGTGCATTAACGATCTGGCAAGCTGCAATCAGATTAAACCTTATAACTTCAGCAATAAATAGGCTGATTCTGATTACAATTTTACTGTTACAACTGGGATATATAATTTATCAAAAACAGGGACGACCCGATGTCTTGATGGCTAGCTTTGCTGGAGTAGCTTTACTTGCATATTCAGTTGAGCTTACCAAGATCCGTTATGTTTTACTCAGCTGTATTTGTGTCCTGTTTCCATTTGCAGGAGTAGCACTATCTGCATATACAGTTATACTTTCTGCTCTAGTAATAATTTATCTACGCCAAGAATTTTTCAAAGAATTTATATCGATAGCTATTGGTTTATTTGTAGGATTTATATGTATTTATATCTTCTACTCAGTTAATGGAGTCTGGGATGATTTTATCATCTCAATTTTCAAAAATCCTACAATTTTACTTTTTTCTCAGAGAGACAAGATTGGAGGATTTTTTGGTAATCGAATTTTTCAAATTTTAGTAATCTTATGTTTGGCACTGGTTATTTACAAAGTTATCAAAGGGCAGTTTAAATGGCTATCATTTCTTTCTTTTGGGCTAGTAGCAATTTTTTGGATTCCTCTGGGAATGCGATTGGTGGGTGCATTCCCGTCCTACTATAGTTGGATGGTAGTTGTCCCACTTGCTATATGTGTCTGTTCCAGCTTGGATGATCAGTTTAGAACCGTTCTTAGTCACCGATTGAGTTTCCCAATTTTAGGAACTATCCTAAATTTATGTATGATTATTTCTCCCTATTTGAATTTCATTAATCTAGTTTCACAGTGGCACACTTCTAACTACTCATATGTTGAAGCCTTTGTCGAAAAAAATATTAAAGAAAATGAGTGGGTTTATAGCGATCCGATTGCATACTTTGCTGCCAAAAAAAGAGGTATAACCGTCATTTATAAATATTATTTGAATGTCATCACATCTGAAGAAAAAGAAAAAATTTCAGTTTTAATTATCAGGCCAGAAGAGTTATCATTGCTACAAGATCAATTGGGAGTAAAATGGCATCAGCATGGCGAATCTCTAACCATTAGGTATAAGGAAAAGTTCGTTGAGTTAGGAGTTTACAGAAGAAAATAATCTATATTGTTGTTACCCAAAATTTTTAGTTTTTCTTAATAAAAAATTACCCCAAGCTTTGAGCGATTTAAGGCGTGTTGGAATTAATAATTTATCAACGCTTGTACCTGGAGGATTCATCATTTTTTCGCATTGATGTTCTTGCCACATAATACCAATTAAGCTGGTTACATAAAGCATATAACCAGGTTCTTCCATCTGAGAAAAAACTAAACCAAAAGCACAGATGTTGAGTACAAAAAATCTCGAAACATCATTAACGCAAAGTCTACGCCAAACTACAGACCAGATATAAAGGAACGATCCTAGCCCTAATAATCCTAAATCTCCCCAAATCCCTGCCCAACCAAACAAGGGGGAAAACATACTGGATTGATCGCCAAGCCAACTTTTTCCTACCTCATTCCAAACGGCAGCGCTAGCAGGATGTATGGTAGGGCCTAAAGGTTTTAGTAAATCTTCATACTCCTTGAGCATCCAACCTCCTAACCGTGTGACGGTGTGACCTGGCCCGATACCGAGTAGTGGATTCAAAAATGATGTATAAAACGTAGGGACAACGCGAAACGTTGCCATCTTGAGCCGAGTGGCTTCACCGTCAGGGCCATAAATTTCTGGTCTCATCCAAGTGTTGAATGCTTCAAATGCTTCCACGTTTTCCATACACCAAAGAAACCCGTAAACCAGCAAAACCCCGCCGATCAAATACTTCAGTGCTTCAGCAATATTTTTGAACTTTGTAATCAACAACATTCCTCCAGCTACACCAAAGACCAGGAGAGTTTGCTTAGCGTCTGCCATGTTCATATGCCAAAAGGTAGCAAGAAGTACAGCAGTGCGAACCCAAATGGGTATTGTTTTAGCAGTGGCAAAATAGTATATGCCAAAGGTTAATGCTACAGAAGCTCCCACAACGTGACCAGCCCCCTGCCCGATAAAAACCCCTTTAATGTTATCTTCAAGACCCGGGAGGCGCTGTAGGTTTAGCACATAGCGCTGAATATAGGCAAAAATAGTGTTGGTAAACGAAGCAAATATTATATATGCTCGAATTCCGATCAATTTTTCTGGAGTAAGAGAAAGGCTAATTATTATCAGCAAAAATAAAAAATGTTCGCATAATAATAAAAAATTTAGGCAGACATTAATTATTCCAGCATTATTGATAATGGCACTAGCAAGGTTGACGCCTAAAAAGAAAAGTAGAGCAAATATCAGTTCGTAGATAGCTGCAATTTGATTTGGATCTTTAACTTTAGTTTTACTTAAGGTAAAGATACAAGCCCAAGGAACTATCCCCAAGTGTAAAAGAGCAACAATTGAGGGAAATTTTAATAAAGTGAGAACTCTGGGAAAAAACGCTGAGCTAAAGGCAAACAGCATCAGGGTGGAAAGTTGGTAATATCCCTTTTGTTTGGCGCGAGGTTTAGCTTCTGTATACATCTTTCCTGGGTGGGTAAGTGCCCTGATGCTTCTGTTTACTTGGGACGCACCAAAGAATAAATTTCCATCAGCCTCCGGTAGTTTTCCTCAGCTGTGTACTTAGCCTCGAACTCAGCCCTTGCTTCCTTACGCATTTGAGCCACTTCGCTTTGGTGTTGTAAGACCCATTCCACTTTAGCGGCTAAGTCTGTTGAGTCGCCAGGTTGGAAGAGCAGTCCAGTACGACCGGGATCGACCAATTCAGCGATCGCTCCAATATTCGCCGCGATCGCTGGTGTCCCCTTGGCAAAACCCTCAACGGCAACACGACCAAATGTTTCGTACCATTTCGAGGGGAAAATCAAAACCATCGCTTCCCCCATCAAAGCATAGACTTCCGCCATCGGTCTACGCCCTAACCACTCAATCTGGGGAAATTTCTCCGCCGCCTCTGCAACCTCACTCTCCAACGGACCATCCCCAACAATTTTAAGAGGTATCGCCTTGCCTAATTGCTTCCAAGCCCCCAGCAGAGTATCCAGTCCCTTTTCCACTGAAAGTCGTCCCACGAAAAGAGCATAACCGCCACGCCCTTCCCCTAGCCCTGGGTCAGGATAGACAAAGTTTGGCTTCACTACAATCTTTTGGGCGGGAAGACCGCCTTGAATAAATTTCTGGCGAGCGAACTCAGTCAGAGCGATGTACACATCCACCATCTGTTTCCAAGTCTGCATCGCACGGTGTACCGTTAGCATTGTTGCGGTTGCTCCACTCGCTACCAAACTACCTCGGTAGCAACTATGCAGGACTCCAGGATAGGGAATTGGTTTCCCCATACAATCTTCACACACTTGCCCATCGCGAAAAAATAAGGCATTAGGACACAAGAGACGGTAATTTCTTAGAGTTTGAACTACAGGCACTCCCTCCGCCTTCGCAGCATAGTAGACAGAGGGAGAAATCAAAGGAAAAAAATTCTGGACATGCACGACATCGCAGGCAGTCTTTATGAGTTTTTGTTTGACAATGTTGTAAGCCTCTGTAGACCAAACAGTTCTGAACGCCATCTCTACCGCACCCAGAGCTGGAGCGCGAGCGTTATTATCCTTATAAACGTCAACTTCGTGACCCATTTCCTGCAACAAGCGCTCTTCTGACTCGCTGGACTCATCCTCTCCACCACGGATCTGATAATTGTTATGTATGCTCAGGATGCGCACTTTATCAATCTCCACCAGTTGTATAGAGCAGATCCCACGGTATTAATCATAATCATAATCCAGTATTATAATTATCATTAACTTGTTATACTTTACAAGATTAATTGCATTTATCCGGATCGTTCCTAATTTATTATATATTTTTTTTAAAATTTATTACCCATGGGCGACCCAGATGTGCTGTTTACAGCGGGTTGCACTCTTATGAGGTATGCGAGGTAGTTGATGAAGTAATTTCTTTCTTATCTTTCTTATCTTT
>DNGG01000292.1:0-28535 GCA_003486675.1 Cyanobacteria bacterium UBA11372 | reverse complement strand
CTTATCTTTCTTATCTTTCTTATGTTTCTTATGTTTCTTATCTTTCTTATCTTCGTTTTGCTTTAGCTCACTCACAGGCAATCGGCTATATTACCACGCGATCGCCAACAGTCTCAAACCCAAAACTATCTTTATGGTTCACTATGATGCGATTGATTTTACGCTATGGCACTAGCGCCCGCTCTAGGAAAAAATAGATACAGTTTTGCTAGTTTTCTTTACATAACACTACGGTAAATATCTTCTAAAATCCGAGTCTGTTTACTCAGGTTAAAGCTCTCTCGAACTCGCTGTTGTCCATTGACACTACAACGCTGCCAAAGAGTAGGGTCTTTTAATAAGCGCATAATGTATTCTGCAAGTGCTTTGGAGTCTCGCTCAGGTGCTAGGAAACCAGTTTCTCCATGAACCACAGCTTGAGGAATACCAGCATGAATAGAGCCAACAACTGGTAACCCCATAGATTGAGCTTCAACCACAACAGTCGGTAATCCCTCCGAGTCTCCTGTAGAAGCTGTTACACTTGGTACTGCAAGCAACAGAGAGCGATTCATCCAACTCTTGACCACATCTGAAGGTTGCAGTCCCAAAAACTGGTAGCGACGAAGTGATTTTGCTGCCAATGCTTCTAGGTTATCTCTGAGCGGCCCATCGCCTATAATAACAAGCTCCACATCGCTCATTTCTGCCTGTACCTGAGCCATAGCTTGAATCAGATACTCACATCCTTTCTTTTCAGCTAATCGTCCAACAAAAAGTACTACTGACTCACGCGATACAGATGGATCGGGTGTAAACTTTTCTGTATCCACGCCATAGTAATGCGCCACGATTTTGTCAGCCGGAAAGCCTTGTTCTAGCAGCTTTTCTTTAATGAACTCGGATACAGCAATAAATAAACTAGCCTCGCGCTTGAGCGCCTCTCGACGGCGGAGGTAAACTCTAGTAGTTATCGACTCCCGTCGGGCATATTCATCCTTCATTGTGGCATCTAGACCATAGAAGGTGACTATCATCGGCACCTTCAATCTTCGCATTAAAGGTAAAGCTAAAGCGCCACACACTCCGAAGTGGGCGTGGATCAGAGCGGGCTGCAACTGCTGTACTTTCTGATACAGCTTTGGAGCAAATCCCGACAGCTTGAAGACAGCTTCTTCTAAAGCACCTGAGACTCCGCCCTGGTTAACTGTCAAGGTACGCTCCGCAGGCAGAGGTAATCCTTGTATCATCCGAGAGCCTACGTAGTAAGGAGTAAATTCCTGCAATCCTTCGCCTTGAGCTTTAATAAATGTTTCTGAAGGAGGAAGAAGGCGACCACTGAAAAAAACTACAGTAGGTTTGGGCATATTATCTTCTCTGAGTATTAAATAACAGCGCAGATTCGCTAATCGTGATTTCGTCCACTTAGTTACCTTATCAGGTAAAAAAATCAACAACAGGACTTAGGCAAAGAAACCGGGTTTCTAGGAAAAATCACCGATTTTGAGCCAGAGATCTACTCATAAACCCGGTTTCTGGCCTCGTTCTGTCCAATTCCTGAACAATTAACCATGTCTTCGTAGAGCTTGGCTAGGCATTCTCCTTTAACTTCCCAGGAAAAACCTTCCCTTACCAACCTCTGTCCCGCCTGTCCCATCCGTACCCGAAGTTCAGAATCCTCAGCTAAACGAGCCATTGCCCCAGCTAGGTCATTTACTGCTTGATCGGGGGTATTTGCAGGAATCTTAAAACCAGCTGCTTCTGTAACCTGAATCGCTGGTCCTCCTAAATCCAAACAAATCACAGGACGACCAGCCGCCATTGCCTCCAAACACACCCATCCTCCGGAGTCGTGCAAGCTGGGATGGAGCAGCACATGGCACTCGCTGAGTTTTTGTAAGGTTTCATCCCGTGACAGCCTACCCCAAAATTTGACTTTGTTAACGATGCCCAATTGCTCAGCAATAGACTCAAGCGATTTTCGCTCAGGACCCTCCCCTAAAATCCAATATTCGGCATTCGGCAGGTTGGCTTGAGCAAAAGCACGCAATCCCAGATGAAGTCCCTTCCAATGCAGAAGTCTTGCCATACTGATGAAACGCATAGTCGAATTGTCAGGTATGGCAAATTGTGAGAGATGCGAGATTTCTGCTTGTGATAAACCAGATTCAGAAAATACTTGTATATTTTTAGCCCCCATCAGGCGCAACCGCTCAGCTGTATCCTCAGTTGTTGCCCGGACTAAAATGCTCCGTCTTGCAGTCATGCGTGCAAATGGATCGCGCTCCCCAATACTATGAGCCAGACGCCGCACTATTTCGTAAACTTTGCCACGCAGACTGAAATCTTGCCAAAACGCTTTTGGTGCAGATTCTCCCCCCCCAACTGGACCCCAGATCAACGGGATTGGTAAAAGTGATAGAAAGCTGGGAGAAGAATACCTGACATAAGTTATGTGATGCACCAGGTCAAAGCTTAATTCACTATGTAGTTGGCGGGCAGTAAAGTAGGCTCTAACTTGCCATAGATAATAGTGGAGATGTACGGTTTGCAATCCCTGCTTCCACAATCCGGACAAAGGTAGGTCACAATAGACAAATTCGAGTCCAGGAATTGGATTCTTTGTTAGCTCAGCCTCAATCGTTGGACGATTGTCCTCTCGCGTTAGTACCCACACCTTATGATGTTTAACTAACTCTCGAACCGTGTTCCAGCCAACTCCTGGCTCGGAACCCATACCTGGTCTACAAGCATAAGCGGAAATTAGGATCTTGAGGCAGTTCATAGGCTAATCTTCAAGAATTCTCCAAGACTAATGATGTAACTTCGGCAAGGAAGTCTGCTGCTGCTTTTGGTGTGTACTGAGCCATTAGTTCTTGCGATCTAGAACCCATTGAACTAATTAGGTCCCGATTGCTAATGAAACGGCTCATCATTTCAGCCAGCTTTTCAGGATTGTATGGATCGAAGATGTAGCCATTTTCTCCTTCTACAACTATTTCGGCTACTCCCGCCCATTTGGAACACAGAATCGGTTTTCCTATAGCCATAGCTTCAGATACGACAACACCCCAAGTGTCCTCCAGGGTGGGAAGAACAAAAACACTGGCAGCACGAAAAAAAGTACCGAGTTGCCCATAGTCAATTTTTCCTAACCACTTCACTCGCTCTGTCAAGTTAGCGCTGCGACAGAAACCTTCCAATTCTTCCCTTTGCGGCCCGTCGCCTATTACCACTAATGTATAGTTGTCAACCTTCTGCCTTTCAAGGATGGCACAGGCTTGCAATAGAAAATCTAGTCCTTTCCGGGGCGTAACGCTGCCAACAAATAGGAAAATTGGTTGTTGCAACTGAGAGATGTTGAACTCACTGTTTCCAGAGTACTCCAATAAAGCTTTTGGATCGGGTACTTCATATGGTTTGGCAAAAACACGATCCGCTTTAGCTTTGAGTATCTCAGTTAGATAAGCTTTACCGGCTTGGCTATTCGTAATACACGCATCTGCTGCTTGAACCATCGCGCGTCGCACAGCTAAACGAGCTGCTGAATTGCGGTAGTCTACACCAGGGGAGCTACCTTCGTAGGCAATTATAACCCGCCACTTTCCCACTGGCTTAAATAACAGCGCCAGGATAGTCCAGACGCCGAATGAATTTGAGAAGATTACGCGAGGCTTAAACCGGAGCAGTCGGTTAACTATGCTCAAAGGTAGATAGGTGAAGTTAGAGCCGTAGCTCGTTGATG
This sequence comes from Cyanobacteria bacterium UBA11372, assembly GCA_003486675.1. GTDB lineage: Bacteria > Cyanobacteriota > Cyanobacteriia > Cyanobacteriales > Aerosakkonemataceae > Microseira. Next base: position 24,811 of record DNGG01000292.1, on the reverse strand, counting down.
AACGCAGGATTGGTATAACTTTATAATCGCCGACTACTTCAACGGTAAAGGAATCTTCAAGCCCTGGAGCATAGCCTTTCCACCACCCCCCAAATACAGTTGTTTGTGGAAATAGACGTGTAAACTCACTGAGAGTAGGATGCCAGTAATAGAAGGGTGAATTTAGCAGCCAAGCAATGGGAAAGTTGTTCATAACTATGCCTGTATTCTTGGGTATCGCTATTGTCTATCTAAACAAATCATAAATGAATTGTGATAACTTCTCTCTTCGAGTTTTTCCTGTCTAATTCGCTAACGTGGGTTTTTGAATATTTGCTCTTTTGGCGCGAAAAAAAAGTAGTAAGATAATTAATGAAGATGCACCAAATGTTGCCCCCTATCGAACACCCCCTATCGAACATCTGTACCCATTGAGGCTGGTCGCAACACACAAATTCAAGTTCATTAATGGGAATCAGCTTTCCCGTAGTTAGGGTCATAAATTTTGTTCATCAATTTGTCGGTTGGCTTGAGTCGGTTGGCTTGAGTCGGTTGGCTTGAGTCGGTTGGCTTGAGCAGAGGGAAAATCAATCATACGGAACTAAATTGTTAGGTTTCGTGACTCTAACAAAGCTATAACCCTTATATCACACTCTTTCAGAATTTTCATGATATTTTATAATAAACTCAAATACGGAAGAGCCAACCATCCTCTAGTGCTGTAGGTGTTACTGCCTTAGTACAGGAATATTATCTGTTGATTGCTTCGTGTTATTCCTGTCTAATTCGCTAATGGGAATCGCTTCGCTAACGTGGTTTGTTAAATAGTTGCTGTTCCGGGGCGAAGTCAGTAAGATAATTTTAGTGTTTCTACTTCCGAGATTAGGATGAGTAACCCTAAAAATTCACAAAATCTTTATATTGCTATATTCCTTCGTTTCCTCGGTGGAGGTGGAATTGAAAGGGTACTAATGAATTTAGCTCATAGCTTTACTGAGCAGGGTATAAAAGTGGACTTGGTGCTGAGTCAGGCAGGCGGGCCTCATATGTCCCGGATACCTTCTGCGGTTACGGTAGTAGACTTTGCTGCTCCACGTCTATCAGCTTGTCTTCCTGACTTGGTGCGCTATCTACAAAGGCAACAGCCCACAGTGCTGCTCTGTGCTGGGCATTACACAAATGAGTTGGCTTTGTGGGCCAAGCGTGTTTCTGGAGTATCCACACGAATAGTAGTATCTGAACACAATCAACTCTCTCTATCGGCTAAGTCGATGGGGCAAATCAGAAGGCGTTTGATTCCTTGGTTTATACGACTCTTTTACCCTTGGGCTGATGGCATTATCGCAGTTTCCCACGGCGTGGCTGACGATCTAGCCAAGACAACTGGTCTTGATCGGAAGCTGATTCAGGTAATTTACAACCCTGCCATACTCCCTGGACTGTTGGAAAAGGCAAAAGAACCTTTGACTCATCCTTGGTTTGCCCCTGGGGAACCTCCAGTCATTCTTGGAGTAGGTAGGTTAGAAGCTCAGAAGGATTTTCCTACCCTGATTCGTGCGTTTTCTCAGGTGCGACAGATACGACCAGCTCGATTGATGATTCTGGGATGGGGACCCGATCAACCTAAACTTGAGGCTTTAGTAAAGGATTTGGGTTTAGAAGAGGATGTCTCCTTGTTTGGCTATGTAGATAATCCTTATCCTTACATGGCTAAAGCATCAGTGTTTGCACTGTCTTCAGCTTGGGAGGGGTTGCCAACTGTACTGATTGAAGCAATGGCTCTGGGAACTCCGGTGGTTTCTACTGATTGTCCGAGTGGTGCGGCAGAGATTTTAAACAATGGCAAATACGGGTTGCTTACGCCAGTGGGAGATGGTAACGCTTTAGCAGAAGCGATTGTGGATGTCCTAGATGGTAAGCAAAAAAAAGTTGATCCAGTTTGGATCGAGCAATTTGGATTGGAGGCTGCGACTAAAGAATATTGTAAAGCTCTGGAGCTTATCCCATCCTAGTATTTGTTGGCAGAGTCTCAATTTTAACCAATTTCTCGCTCGAGATACTCAGGGTTGAAAAATAGTTATACATTTGGCGTCATCTAGTGAAAGAGGATAGTAAATATGGAGTTAGCAATTCTGTTTTGGTTTTATAAAGAGCCAGAGATATGTAAAAATCATCTGGAGTTACTGCGTCGCTACAATCCAAACGTTCCTATCTATGGTCTTTATGGTGGCGATCTCGATAAGATAGATAGTTTCAAATCTTTAACTGATACGTATCTGGATGATTTATACGTTTTTACTCAAGACAAAGATTCCAGTTGGAAATGGCACTTAGGCGATCTGTTAATTACAGACTGGTATTCCCAACGCGGTAAGGATCTATCTTGGGATAGTATTATTATAGTCCAATGGGATATGCTGGTTTTTGGTTCAGTATACGACCTCTTCTCAATGCTTCAAAAGGATCAAATATTGCTATCGGGTTTAAGACCGATTAAAGAGATTGAGGAAAAATGGTCTTGGACGAGTACGGTACTTATACCAAAATTAAGAAAGTTATATCTTGATTTCTTGGGCTGGGTAAAAGATAAGTATCACTACGATCAAGACCCTCTCTGCTGTTTATTTATCGTTGTCTGTTTTCCCAGAAGCTTTTTAGCCAAATACTCAGAAGTTGAGCAACCGGAATTAGGTTTTTTGGAATATAGAGTACCTATATATGCTCAGATATTTGGAACTCCCTTCTGTGTCGATCACCCGTTTCAACCCTGGTGGCCTGGTGATTCGACAACTTCCAAAAATAAAGAAACCCTGAATGCAAAACGTCATGATGTTGGCTTAACAGCGATTTTCAAAAATCTGATCGACAGTAAAGGGGTAAGAGTTTTTCATCCATATCGTAAAGTTTTTCCGTTAAAGGCTGCCCAATGGTGGTGGGTATTTCCTATTTTTGTTCAAGAACGAATGGAGCGGGTTTATGAAACAATGAAGCGAATACGATATCAGCAAAAATATTAATGGTTGGTCAGAATATTTTTGTTGTTTCTCTAATTGGTTTGAATATTTGATATAATTCAAGACCCAATAGTTTTTGAGCTTTTAATTCGGTGGATTAAATCACTTGAAAGCTCGAGACTATTGTGTTTTTTATTTGGCATATTGATCGCTTTGTTGTTAGGGCAGTAGCTTGATTGCGCCTTGACGAGCGATAAACTATTTGCAATATCGTTTAACATTAGCTAAAATTAAATTACGAACGATTAAAAATGACTGATGGAGATATATATATTCGACTTGTAAATTGCTAGGTATGGTAAAACCTTAGCTCTATCGCGCAAGGCTGCCAGCCTTCCGGATTTTCAAAAATCAAATAGCTCAGATATTGCACCATTATCAACAAGCCTTGAAACCCTTGTTTATTGAGGAAAAATTTAGGCTTTCAAGTTTAGCTATTTGCAAGAAACTAAGGTGTGAGCCACGGTGCAAGTTGTGAGAGAGGATTCCTTTATTAGCAGGAAGCCATTTGGTTATTGACAGAGAATTCCTGATTCACGCAATGCCAAAAATTGACTTGTCCGAATTAGACCCAGAAGTAAGACACACTAAATTTTTTTAATTTTTTCATGCTTGGAGCAATCGGAAATGGATCTGATCGGTAATGGCTTGCGGGGCGAGTACTATGACACTGACAACCTGACTAATCTCAGATTTACTCGCACAGATAGTACGGTGAATTTTAACTGGGGCATGGGTTCTCCTGGTGCAGCGATCGCATCCGATACCTTTTCCGTCCGCTGGACGGGACAAGTACAACCCACAACCTCCGGTAACTATACGTTTTTTGTCCCAGCGGATGATGGGGTGAGGTTGTGGGTAAATGGGCAACTACTGATCAACGACTGGGAAGATCGGGGAGTAGTTATCGAAAGAAGTGGCACAATTAGCCTCACTGGTCAACAGAGGTACGATATCCGGCTGGAGTACTTTGAGCATGATGGGCAGGCATCTGCCCAATTACTGTGGTCTGCGCCGAATCAGCCTAAGCAGGTGATTCCCCAAAGTCAATTATACTCAACTCCCCTGGGTGATACCACTCCACCCACCGCCAGTCTGAGTGCCCCAGACATCTTGACTGAGGGCGGCACTACATACCAGTTCACCGTGACATATTCAGACAATACGGCAATGAATGTAGCAACACTAAATGGCAGCGATATTTTGGTCACTGGTGCCAACGGCTTTAACCAGATGGCAGCTCTGGTGAGTGTGAACAACAGCAGTAATGGAACACCCCGCACGGCGACCTATCAAATTACGGCTCCTGGTGGTAGTTGGACTGTTGACGACAATGGTAGATACACTTTGGCGTTACAAGCCAATCAGGTAAGCGATACCAGCGGTAATTTTATGCCAGCATCTACGTTGGGCAGTTTCCTGGTCAATCTGCCAACAAGCACTGGGACTGAGAATATCGTGTTTCCCGCCGATGCTGGAGTCATCAATGTCAAAACCCAGTTTGGCGCCAAAGGGGATGGGGTTACCGATGATACAGCAGCAATTCAAGCGGCACTGAATGCTTATCCCAATGGTGGGCGGATTATTTATCTGCCAAATGGGGTCTACCTGGTTTCGGATCGCCTGAGTTGGGCGGCTGGTACTCCGGGTACGGGTAATGACTACAAAAACATTATTTTACAAGGACAAAGCCAGCAGGGGACGATCCTCAAGTTAAAAGATAGTGCGCCTGGGTACACCAACCCCAGTGCGCCGAAGTCAGTAATTTATACAGGTCCCAAACCTGCCCAACGGTTCCGTAACTCGATTCGCAACTTGACAGTCGATACGGGAGTAGGAAACACAGGAGCGATCGCAATTCAATTCAACGCCAGCAATCAGGGCACCGTGCGCGATGTCACAATTCGATCGAGGGATCGACAGGGCATCAATGGCTTGGATATGAGTTTTACTGACGAAATTGGGCCGCTCCTAGTGAAAAATGTCACCGTTCAAGGATTTCAATACGGCATTCGCTCTGGCTTCAACGTCAACAGTCAAACCCTTGAGAACATCACGCTGGAGAACCAGAGTGTGTATGGATTCTACAATGCCGGTCAGGTGGTCAATATTCGCGGATTAACCAGTAGGAATGCGGTGACTGCAGTTTACAATGCCGGAGGGCGGATGACTCTGATTGATTCTACCTTGACTGGCACAGGTGCAGCTGCCAGCAGACCAGCGATCAGGAGCGATTTTCCGCTGGATCTACTGGCTCGTAACATTCGGACTTCGGGCTATCAAGCCGCGATCCAAAACGCCAATACTACACAGATTGGGCCAAACATTACCGAATTTGTCGGCGGTGGCGTGACGAGTTTGTTTACCTCACCAGCGAGAACGCTGAATTTGCCGATTCGGGAAACTCCAGACGTGCCTTGGGACGATCCCATCACAACACCTTGGGCGAATGTTGTTTCCTTTGGCGCGATTCCCAACGATGGGCGAGATGACACCGCTGCAATTCAGGCGGCGATCGATTCGGGAAGAACGACGGTGTACTTTCCGAATGGAAGCTACGATCTGCGGGGAACCGTTCTTGTCCGCAACAATGTGCGTCGGGTAATCGGTACTGAGGCACATGTGGTTGTCGGCAGTGAATCCAATCCGACCAATCCGGGTTTTAGGTTAGTCAATGGCACCAGCCCAGTGGTCGTATTTGAACGCTTCAGCAGCGGTTACTACGCGAACCCAACCTTTGAGAATGCCTCTGCACGAACGATGGTGATTCGCCATGCCTTGAATGTGTCGGGTAACATGACGGGTTCGGGCGATGTGTTTATCGAAGATGTTGTTTCTAATCCTGTTTCCAGCTGGACATTTAATCGCCAGAATATCTGGGCACGCCAGTTCAACGTAGAGAATCAGGGAACCCACATCAGAAATAATGGTGGAAATCTCTGGATCTTGGGCTTAAAAACAGAACGGGGCGGCACACTCATTGACACCAGAGCCGGTGGTAAAACAGAGCTGCTAGGTGGGTTCGCCTATACCACTACTGCTGCTCCTAACGGCCTACAAAACGACCCCATGTTCATCAATCATGAGTCTTCAATTTCAATCAGTATGGCAGAGATTAACTACGGAGGAGGACCCAACTACACGACTTATGTTCGGGAAACGCGGAACGGGGTGACTCGCAATCTATCTCGTAACAGCCTGCCAAACTATATGGGTAGTGGAAAACAAATTCCCCTTTACGTAGGCTACCAGGGGTAACTGGATCAGCCATACAAACCGCTTAAATTGAAGGGCTACCAGCCGTCCATCGAACACAGTTAGAAAGGGGGAAAGATGAACAAGCCTTTCCCCCTTTCCCCTTGAGGATTTGCCAGAATATTTCCGTTGATTAAAGAAGAGTTTCTTTTGGAGGTGCAAGATGGAAATGCTTTTGAACCAAGGCTGGAGATGTTAGGTAGACAAGCAGGAGCAAACCCAGCATTCTGTGATGACCTAAGGGGAAAAAATCAAACGTAGGCAAGCAGAAGATGAGAAATACTCCAATGCCAGTCAACAGGCGTTGATCTCCTTCACGAGTTACAATTGCCCACAGAGCAATAGGAATCGCCAGAACGTAGTGGTGTTCCCAAACTGAAGGGGAAATGAGCAAGCCGAGGGCGATCGCATCGATAGAATGTCCATAAAGTCTAAACAGATCGTTCTGTACTTCTGTTTTAGGGGAACAACTATCTATAGAAAGCTCTCTGTAGCATCTCTCACGCTCGATCAGCCTGAAAACAAACCAGACAACAATCAAAAGGTTGATCGCAGCTACGATGGTAGGAACAAAACTGAAATCATAGCTACCCGTAAATCTTGCGGGTAGTTTAAACAAATTGTAAACTAAGCTCCATATGCTACTATTTCGGTAGTTACTGGGTCTTTCCGGGCTTCTGAAGTACACCAGAAATTGCTGCCACAATGTCCAGTCTTGCCCCCAATTTGTCTGAATCAGTAGGATAGCAGCAAATCCTACAATTATCCCCACAACAGCACGCCACTTCTTGGTGAAACTCCAGGGTAGTAACAGGGCAAGGGTATATAGCTTTATGTGTGCCCCCAAAGCCACTGCTAAACCGCTAAGAAAAGGACGATACCGGAGCAAAAGCAGTGCTAAGAGGAAACTGTTTAATATCCAAACATTTATTTGTTCAAATTTTATCGTTCTAAACAGCGGCTGGTTAAATATAAATAGTCCAGACACAATTAATGAGGCTATAGTATTTTTTAATCCCATTCTGCGAGCTAGACAGTAGGTTAAATAGTAAGCCAGAACGATCTGTAAAAATTGGCAACATTGATAGATGTAGAAAACATTATTCCAATGTTGTGCTTCATTTCCTGGGAAAAACAAAAGATTTAAGCTGAATACTTTGTATAAAAATGCAAGTACTTGTGCCGGTAACGGTGGGTACAGATAACAACGGAGATTCCCTTGATAAGGATTTAGACCATTCACCACTGCTTGAGCAGCATTCTCGTAGCATTCGTAATCGCTAGCTTTGAGATATGATTCTTCAACTATCACCCAAATAATATTTAGACATACAAGCAGTGGCAAAATAAACACTAAAAAATTCTTTAAGGTTAATTGCTTCTCTACATTAAACCTTGACCATGTCAACGCAATCAACACAATTGACATGAATAAACCAAACAGTTCAAAAGGCTCACTGTCGAGCATACCGGGAACGCTGCCGTCGTAGGTTCTGGATATAAATGATAGCTTTAAATCCGAAATCGCAATTGGTAAAAGAACCGAGAGCAGCAAGGCGATCGCATAAAACAATGCTGGAAATGCTCTTTGACTTTTAGAAATAATATTACCTTGAAAAAAAGTCTTCACTTTCATCCTCAGAGTTGATAGTTTGAAGGTTATCGAGATTAGAGGCTCTCTGCCAAAACAACTTCTTGATAACTGCCACACTTAACAATCTTGCCCTGCTCCATCTGGTAAATGCGATCGCAGTGTTCAACTGTGGTCAATCGGTGAGCAATAACGATCATCGTTTTGGTGCGGCTCAACTCTTGAATTGCTTGACTAATCAGGTTTTCTGTCTCGTTATCCAGGGCAGAAGTCGCCTCGTCTAAAACCAGAATTTCGCGCTCGTGATACAAAGCACGAGCGATGCCAATTCTCTGGCGCTGTCCTCCAGAAAGACGAACTCCATGTTCGCCAACCTGGGTTTGCTTACCTTCCGGTAGTTGTTTGATTAGCTCTGCCAACTGCGCCAGTTCAATTGCCCGATCCAAGCGTTCTCGATCTATTTGATCTTTTGGCACGCCAAACGCGATGTTTCCTTCGATCGTGTCGTCGGTGAGAAAAATCGTTTGGGGAATATATCCAATCAAATTCTGCCAGGATCGCAAACTATTGTAGATTGATAACCCATCTACCTGAATATCGCCCGACTGAGGAATTAACAATCCTAAGAAAACATCCACCATTGTTGTTTTTCCGGCGCCTGACTTACCAATTAATGCGATCGATTCCCCCTTTTGAATCGTCAAATAAATATCTGTTAAAGCATTCGATGAAGCTTCTGGATAATGATAGTTAATCTGTTTAAAAACTATTTTATCCGTAAAAGGCATTGGTGCAGGCAGGTGATTTAATGGCTCATATTTCCGCAAGTTACTTGGAACTATACCACGGGAGAGCTTCAGGTAGCGAACAGACTCTGGTTTCTCGATTTCTTTCAAATCCATGTAGAGACGCTCCAGAGTCGGCTTGAAGTTTCGCAGCACGCCGATTGAGGATATAAGTTGGCTGGCGGATGGCAAGAGGCGAATTGAAGCGATCGCAAAAATTCCCAGCACCGAAACCAGGTTTTGCGATCGCTGCTCAAACAGCAATGAAACCGAAACCAAACCCACAACAAACGTGATCAAAAGCGATTCCATCAGAATTCTGGGCAACATTTGAAATGCGTGGAACAGGGTTGCCACTCTGGCAAACCGATGCACCTGAGCTGATAACTGATTCTCGAAAAATTCTTCACATCCGATGACTCGCGTTTCTTTTAATCCTCCGATCGCGTGATTCACTATCCTGAGCATTTCTGTGTTTGCCTCAACCCCTTCCTTGCCCCATTTCACAATTTTGTGCCTGACCAGGTGGAATGGCAGGTAAGTCATTAGCAACCCTCCCATCACGGTCACAGTTGCTGGTAAATCTGTGATTGCTAGCAACAGGACTAGAACCACTAGAACAAAGCAATTTGCAAACGAGTTGAGCAGCGGAATTGCTACTGAATAGCTAAAGTTTTGCGATTCATTAATAATGTTTTGGATCAGATTAGCTGAATTTGTTCTTAAATGAAATGTGTATGGCAGGAATAGATAAGTATGCAACAGTCTGAGACGTAGTTTAACTTGTTGGGTAAAGCAGAATTCGTGTACGTATCTCTGAATCTGGTAATATAGAAATGATTTGAAATAAAAGATAGCGACGATCGCCAGTCCCAATATCCCAATGAACTGATTGGTACTTTTCATTCCTAAAGCATTGTAGGCATTGGATAGGAAATGGTTTTTTTCGATCAGTGCTGGGTTAGTTGCCAAGGCAATAAACGGGCCGACTAAGCCAATGCCAAGTGCGTCTAAAGCTGAAACTGTAAGAAAAGAAAATAGTAGCAGTATAAGTTCAATTTTTTTTGCAGAGATAACGTACAGAAACTTTAACAAATATCTCATTGCTTCTTTCCTGCTTGTGAAATAAAACAGTTCAATTCAACTTGTAGCCTAGCGGGTTGATAGCTTCTCACCTTACAGATTCCCAATCGATAGAACTCTGCAAGCAAGCTAGCATTCTCACGTCGAGCCTGACAGAATTTCTTCGTAGAGCGAGAGATAGCGGCGGGCTTGGACATCCCAAGAAAATTCTCGCAAACTTTTTTGCCGAGCATGGAACCGTAGCTTTTGCTGACGTTCCCCATCTTCGAGAACCCAAGCAATACCTTTTGCCAGATCGTCCACTTCAAATGGCGTTGCCAGATAGCCATTTTGCTGATGGTCAACGATATCTTTCAATCCAGTATCATTAAAAGCAACCACCGGAGTGCCACAGGAGAGTGATTCAGAAGCGGTTTGACCGAAGGCTTCTTGTACAGATGGTACAACCATTACGTCTGCGGCGGAGTAAATCAGCGCCAGCATAACATCATCCCGAACATAGCCCAAGTAATTAGTTTTGAACCCCAAGTCGAGCGGCTGCTCAGGCTCAGATGTGCCAAATACGACAAGTTCTATGCGATCGCTCCATCCCGCCTTGCTCAATTGCTCGAGTGCAGGCTGCAACAGATAAAACCCTTTGCGTCGATCTGTGGTGGCGCTAATCGCTCCGAACAAAACCAGTTGCCGATCTTGGGGCAGATTCAGCAATTCGCGGGCGATCTGCTTATCCACTGGTTTGTACTTACTCGTATCGAGACAGCAGGGAATTATTTCCACCCGGCGGTTTTGAAACAGAGAGCTAGCGCGAGCGCAATCTGCCATCCAGGCAGATGAAGCCACGATGGTAAGATTAAGATCTTTCCAGGCTTTGGCTTTGCGCTGCCAAACCCAGCGCGACATATCTGACGAGCGGTTGCTGCCTAATTGCGGACAAGCGCCACAACCAGTTTTGTACTTGTCGCAGTCCTCGGTGTAGTGACAGCCTCCAGTGAAGGGCCACATATCATGGATTGTCAAGACTAGGGGCTTGTTTAACCGAGGCAGGGTTTCGATGCGCAGATAGCCGTTAAGAACCCAATGCAGGTTAACTATATCTGGATTGAGTTGGGCGGTTTTAGCGGCGAGGACATCTGGAAACCACTGGGGTGAAAACACCCCTGTGTGGCGCGGGTACAACCGTAACGGCAATCCAGAGATGGGGGGAGCCAGCTTGGTGAGTGGCGATCGCTCAGCTATCACCGTGGGATCGGAACTGAATTTGGCGCGCACCAGCATCCGGGAAGTGCAACCGAGCGATCGCAATCCTTGATGCAGTCGATAGGCTGCCCGCGCCCCTCCGTTATCGATATCAGATGTACTCAGGTGTAAGATGTCCATGCCGTTCACAAGTTGGGTATTGGGGGATGCGCTATTGTTTCTTCATCAACAAACCTTTCTGCTCCATTTCTCGCAGCGATGCTTCTAGAGTCGATTGCTCCAAGGGTTCCTCACCCAAGTACCATTCTAGGTATTGAGCAATTCCATCTTTAAGCGATGTCGGTTTCCATTCACCCAGGAGGGTTTTGTAGCGTTCCATGTCAGCGATCGCGTGGCGCACATCTCCCACTCTAAAGCGACCTGAGATATTATATTCTGCTTTTTTGCCGATTACCTCCGCGATCGTTTCTACAACCTCGATTAAAGTGACTGCCTCACCGCTCCCCACGTTAATAATTGAGTTCAAGGGTTGTTCGTAAGTGGCGCATTGAATGACTGCTTCGGCGACATCGCCCACAAAGACAAAATCTCGCGTCACCTTACCGTCTTCAAATAGCTCCAGACGGTTACCCTGAACGATCGCATTGGTAAAGATCCCAATAATTCCCGTATAAGGATTGCCCAATTCTTGCTTGGGGCCGTACACATTTTGAAATCTCAGAGTCACCAAGTCAATCCCCTGACTCTCGCAGTAAATTTGCATTAGCTGCTCTTGCCAGAGTTTGGTTAATCCATACACAGAAGTCGGTTTAGTCAGGTGGGTTTCCTGCATGGGTAGTGAGGTTAACGGCTCGCCGTCCGATCCGCAAACTTCCCAAATTCCCTTTTGCAAATTTTCTAGCGATCGCCCTTGAGAATAAAGCACCGACTTGCCATCCGTGTAAGCGCCATCCCCGTAAACTGCTCGACTCGAGGATAAAACCATCCGGCGCGGTTTGCGATCGAGACTGGAAATCAGTTCTAATAGCTTAGCCGTTCCATTCGCGTTTTGCTGCACGTACCGGCTGATTTCATACATCGACTGTCCCGTACCTGTTTGGGCAGCTAGGTGAATCACCACATCCGTGCCTGCGATCGCCTCCCGGTAATCGGCGATGTCCTGAACGTCAGCTTTTATACATTTGGCGCGGGCAAGTAATTCAGGGGCAAAATCCTGGGACTTACGATGAACTTGCTCATCGAGAGAGTCAATGATGACGACTTCTACGTCAGGCGGCATCTTCTCAATCAGCCACTTGCCAATAAAACCTGCTCCACCCGTAATCAGAATTTTCATCGGTAAGATTCCTACTAATTAATCTGGCACTTTAATAATTTTTAACTGCGAAGCGACTCATCACCAACTCATCCAACTGGTTGTGTTTGATCCTGAGAAATACTTTTCTGAGGAAGTAGTATGGAAAGAACAGCGAAATTTTTGCTTGTTCGAGCAGAAACGGAATCGTTTTTTCTCCATCGCTCGGTTTCTCTGTTTTGATGGAAAAATCATCTAAAATTTTTCCGGTTGGGACTCGAAACCCTCGGCGATATACATTCATATAATTGGAGCCATGCACCACTTCAATCCAGGCTGGCTTGCAGAACACTTTTTGAGCCGATTTGCACACTTCATATAGTTCCTTGTGCGGTCTACAAAGGCAGGTGTTAAATGATTCAGGATTGTATTTCTCAATCAAACTAATGAAGTGATTGGCAAGTTCAAAATCAAAGTACAGTTTCCCTTCTGCCAATTGGTATCCAAAGAAAAAGTTTAATGTTTCGCCGTCTTGCTGAGCAAAATTGTCCTGGATCATCTGGACATAATCTTTGTGTATGGCATCATCATTGTCCAGCCAGGTCGTGATTAAGTATTCGCAATCGGCAGGAATATAGTTGCGGACGACAGCTCTCACTTCATCAGGAAATTCACCGTATGGCAAGGGGCAATCCAGGTAGACCGGAACAAAGTTTTTCCACTTATTGGCGTATTCCGCAATTTTTTGTTTGAACGGCTCAGGGGTATCTACGTCAAAAAAAACCAACCATTGAAAGTTCTGGTTGGATTGACTAGACACGGATGGGAAACAGTATTGGTCGAACAACTTAAATCTCTTCTCCAGCCACTCTGGTTGGCAGCCCGGTCTGAGGTCTTTAAAGCTTCTAACATTGAATTTCGTGAGAAAAAAGTGATTAAACTGTCCCATGTTTTACTACCTGGTAATTTGCTGTTTAACTAATAACGTAAGTTGCTAAGTTATGCTTTCAGTGCCGGGGGCAGCCTCTCTCACCCTTGGGCGAGGGACATTGATCCGGCTCTTGTTCCCCTTCTCCCCTGGTGAGAGAAGGGACCCTAGGGATAAGGGGGAGATAACTAGCAACTTGCGTTAATATCGTGTCCGCTCGCTGAAGGGAGCGTATCACCTGCACTCACTGCGTGGCGCTGCGCTAACACCACCCACATCCAAGAAGGCGAGATCGGACACGATATAACTTCCAAGAACTATCCGCTGAATTTAGGACAAATTTTCATTGGCGCACCTATTGGACAACTCTTGGATAGAACACCTTGATGATTGACCTACCTACCTGCTTTTATTTTTTCAGCCGACATCAGTAAAGTTGGTGTGGGTTCTTGATGTTTCTGAGCTGGCGCTGTCTTGAGTTGTAGGAATGGCTTCTCTACGAAGTGCCAACTTAATAAACCACAAACAAAGCTGATGCCGCATGACAGCATAAAGAGCAGCCAAGGAGATAGACTTGGACAGTACCAAAGTAACAGTTTTTGGACTGGCCATCCATATAAGTATACCCCATAGGAAATGTCAGGGTAAGATCCAACACGTTGCAAGATGGGAGCAGGCGCAAACGCTGCCCAAAAAAGGATGTACGCGCCGATCGTCGGTAAGAGCAGTTGTGCTGTGCTGGTGTTAAACAAGCTCAGTAAGAGGATCGGAATCAGAACGAGTACCCAGGTGAAGCGGTAATGAATTCGATGACGGAATAGGTAGAAACATCCACCTGCAAAAAAGAAACAAAGAAAATGGATCAATGAAACGGGTTCTCCCACCAGCACCCAGGAAAGGTTGGCAAGAGGACTCGCAGAGTCTGGAGAGAGCGCCATTACCAGAGTCAGAGCTGACAAAGCCAGCCAGATCCGCCAACTCAGTAAGCCACATATCCCGATCAGCGCCACCATCAAGTAACAGCGAAACTCGTAGGAGATCGTCCACATGGAATCGTTCACGAATGGGTAGGGCTGCCCAGGGAAAACAGGCGGTATATTAGGGGGCTGCAACAGCACTAAGCTCTTGAAAAACTGAAACAGCTCAAAGTCAGCAAAATAGTCAGTGGCAGCACCCAGCGGTCCAACCACATACGCAGATACAAGGGAAGCGACAATAAACCCCGGATAAATCCGCAGGATACGCTTCTTGAGAAAAACCTGAAGTTTTGGGCTACGTTCCCAGCTTTGCAAGATCAGATAGCCACTAATGAGAAAAAAGCTATCCACTGCCAGTTCGCCCAAGGAAATTGTGTTGAAGATTCTCGTCAGGATCTCGCGATTGCGATTTCCATCAATTAGTTCGTAGGAATGGGATAGCAAAACAAGCACAGCTAAGAAAAGGCGCAGAAAATTGAAGTTGTTTTTGTGTTGCATGATTGACTTTGCTCGATAGTGATTGACCAACTGAAATATTGGACATATCTCCCCAAGCGTAGTTTCCCCAGTGCTACACACTACGCAGTATTAATTGCTTGCACATTCAGCTATGCACTCATATCTCTGACAAGTACTTTTAGAGAATATGACCCCAGTTAGAGCGATTTTGGCTAGTGTTATCAGCTGAGACGGCAACCCTGATTTTGCTGTGCTTCCGGCTCTAATACTCCAGCTAACTGTGGAAAATTGATTAATTTGCATCGCAGAACGCACTTCAATGTCAACTACAAATTGCGCTTAATTTCCATCGTAACGACGAACTAAACGCACCCTGTTAATCTGTTTTAATTCATCAAAGTTTAGGTGACAGGTTCCCTTGACTTTAAGCGTTCCTCTCTCCTTTTATTAGTTAACGTCTTGTTGGGTTGCTTGACACAAAACTTTGAGTAAATTAAAAGTCACTTTGGCCCAAAACTCCGGTTAAAATCTGGAATTTTGTTCGACTTTACGTCAAGTTTGATACAATTATATGAGGGCGAAGATGCTCATAAATTATATCAAGCTTAATCCGCGTGACTTGTTAAAGTCTAATCTAGAAATTTTGCTAAGTGTTAGTTTTTAAGAATTATTTTCTCATTAGCTATTTGCCAGAAAAATATTCAGCTTGATCCCTATATTTAACGCTGTAAATACTGCGATTGGCGACAACAACCTTAATAAAAAGAAACTTATTGATGCCTAGCTTAACAGAACTTACCCACGACGAGGCCAGAAACCCGGTTTCTACCTTGCTCTCTCGTTCCCAAAGCAGCGATTTTGCGTAGAAACCGGGAATATGCGCGTAAGTGCTGCTTAACTCAAGTTGCTAGTTATTCCCCCTCATACCCGGTGCCCCTTCTCCCACCGGGGGAGAAGGGGAGCAAGAGTGAGATATTAGCCCATTGCCCAAGGGTGAGAGACGGCTTGGGGAGAGGGCGAGTAAGGTGCTGAGGCATAACCAGCAACTTGCGTTACTTAGCATTTTTTGCACGGTTTCAGAATTCCACAGGGAATCCTTAAGGCGTTGATTCTAGGTTTGGGTAAATTCCGGCGCTGTCAGTTGAGGAATTGGGGTCGGATCGATGCCAAAGGCTTCGGCAAACGGGCGGTAGAAATCAAACTAGGTGAGGTACTGGCGATCGCTCAATCGCCCGCACTTGTGTCTCGCCTGGGTGCAGCAGTTCGACCGCCAGTTTGCCTGCAAATCCACTCGCTCCCACAACACCGATTTTCACCATTTTGTTCCCAAATCAAAGTTAATCGATCAAGGGTTTAACCTGGTGTGCCATTCTTGTAGAAAGAGCGATGATGGTCTTTATTTTTTCAGCCTACATGAGTAGGTGTGGTGTTGGTTATTGCTCTTTCTTTCTTAGCTGGCTCTGTCTTTAATTTTAGGCATGGCTTCTCTATCAAATGCCAACTTAATAAACCACAGACGAAGCAGATGGCGCATGACATAATAAATAGCAGCCAAGGTGAGATACTTGGCAAATACCTAACCAACAGGTTTTGAACTGGCCATCCATATAAGTACACTCCATAGGAAATGTCGGGGTAAGTACCAAAACGTTGCAACATTGGAGCAGGAGTAAAGGCTGACCAAAAAAGGATATACGCCCCGATCGTCGGTAAGAATAGTTGTGCTGTGGTGATGTTAAACAAGCTCAGCAACAAGATCGGAGTCATAATGAGTACCCAGCGTGAGCTGTACTCAATTCGATTGCGGAACAGGTAGAAACATCCACCTGCTAAAAAGAAACAAACAAAACGGATAAATGCAGCGGGTTGTTCTCCCACCACAAACCAGGAAAATTTTTCAATATAACTTACAGAGTCTGGAGAGAGCGCCATCACCAGAGCCAGAGATGAAAAAGCTAGCCAGATGCGCCAACTCAGTAAGCCACATATCCCGATTAGCGCCACCATCAAGTAACAGCGAAACTCGTAGGATACCGTCCACATGGAACCGTTGAGCAATGGGTAAGGTTGCCCAGAGAAGACAGGCGGTACATTAGGGGGCTGCAACAGCACGAAGAGCTTGAAAAATTCAAACAGCTTAAACTGAGCAAAATAGTCAGCAAAATAGTCACTGGCACCAGCAAGCGGTCCAACCACAAATCCAGATATAATGCCAGCAACAATAAACCCCGGATAAATCCGCAGTATACGCTTCTTGAGAAAAACCTGAAGTTTTGGGCTACGTTCCCAGCTTTGCAAGATCAGATAGCCACTAATGAGAAAAAAGCTATCCACTGCCAGTTCGCCAAAGGAAATTGTGTGGAATATGCTTGTCAGGATCTCGCGGTTGCGATTTCCATCAATTAGTTCGGGGGAATGAGATAGCAAAACAAGCACAGCTAGTAGAAGGCGGAGAAAGTTGAAATTGTTTTTATGTTGCATGATTCAATTTGCTCGATAGTGATTGACCAACTGAAATATTGGGCAGATCTTCCCAAGCGTAGTTTCCCCTATACCCCACGCTAAGCAGTCTTAATTGCTTGCACATTCAGCACTACATTCACATCTCTATCTTCATAAATACTCACTTCCGATTCCCAAACAAGGTTACGGTTTGACAAGTATTTTTAGAGAATATGACCCCAGTTAGAGCGATTTTGGCTAGTGTTATAGGGTGATACGGCAACCATTATTTTGCCGTATGTCCGCCCCTAATACTCTAGCTAACTGTGGAAAGTTGACCAATCTGCATCGCCGAACGCGCTTCAATGTCAACTACAAATTGCGCTTAATTTCTATCATAAAGATGAATTAAACGCACCCTTTGAATCTGTTTTAATTCATCGAAGTTTACGTGACAGTTTCCCTGCTCTTTAAGCGTTCCTATTTCCTTTTTATCGGTGAAGGCCATAAATAAATTTAGGGTTGCTTGACACAAAACTTTGAGGAAATTAAAAGTCACTTTTGCCCAAAAATCCCGCTTAAAATATGGGGTTTTGTGTGGCCTTTGGTCAATTTTGATACAATTATATGAGGGCGAAAATACTCATAAATTATATCAAGGTTAATCCGTGTGACTTGGTAAATTATAATCTAGAACTTCGGCTCTCCCATAGTTTAGGTGATAATAAAACCTGATAAATCATTCTGACAGGTTGTGGCATCAAGGTTGTAGATTTTAAAGAAATCTAACTTGTTAGACCCAAAGAGTTGGGCAAGGCTATGCTCAACCCAACCTACGAATGATTAGATAAATTTATCACCCTCAGTAGGGGAGAACCCGTCAAGTTCAGACCGATCGAAAGCACTGGCAACTCTACAGTCGATATGCTTGCGCCTCAGTGGCTCGAAACTGGCAGGCGATCGCTCGCACTTCTGTCTCGCCTGGGTGCAGCAGTGCTACCCCCCGATTGCCTGCAAATCCAATCGCTCCAACCACAGCGATTTTGACCATTTTGTTACCAAACCAAAGTTAATCGATCAAGGTTTTAACGTGATCTGCCAGTTTGATAGAAAGGGCGATGATGGTCAGAGTTGGGTTGGCATACCCCGCTGTTGGGAAGACTGAGGAACCGGCAATGAAAAGATTTGAGATGCCATGAACCTTACAGTTGGCGTCAACCACGCCCTGCTTCGGATCGACATGCATTCGGGTTGTACCCATGTGGTGGTACATCACCTCTTTTTCAAACTTCAGCGGTTCTCCGGCGCGAGGGAACTGTAACTCCCCAAATCCGGCTTTGGCAAACTCTTCGGCCCAAATTTCCTGAACTCGTAGCGCATTCTCAATGTCGATAGGATTCAAGCGCCAGTGAACTTCGACCTTGGGTTGACCGAGGCGATCGCTTTGGGAACTAAGTAAGACGCGGTTGTTAGGATCGGGGGCTTGCTCGAGTTGGTAAAAGATTTCAAACTCTGAGAACCGCTGTTTTTCGTTGGGTAAATAAGACCAATCGCCGCGCCGCAAGGATGGCAACTTTCGCACAGCAGCCCAGAAGCCCGCCGCAACTATGTAATCCACCCCTTTGAGCGCTACTTTCAGATGCTCAAACCAATCTTGGGACGGTTTGCCATTGCGAATCGCTGCTAGGAGCGATCGCAGAGCCAGTGTCGCTTCCCTTTGACGGGGTTTAGCTCTGGGAAACATCTGCGTGCCATTGTTCAGCAGGCGTTCGCGGCGCAAGACTTCTTCCGTCAGGTGAATCCGCGCCATCACCGGGGTTCCCTTAACGTTATAGATGTCGTACAAGTCAGTAAGGTCGAAAAGCTTGCGGTCAAAGGGAATCAGCTGGCAGCTCAGGATGGGACGTTCCATAAAAAAACGACCCACTAGATCGTTTTGGTTGCCGAGTCCTGATGGTTGTTGTCGATTTGATGCCAGTAATAATCGGGCGTTTTCGATTCCTCCTGTTGCTAAAATGACTATTTTTGCCTTCAGCCAGATCTGCTTGTTAGACAAACAAGCAATGCGAAGGCGAGTCACCGTTTGAGCGGTTTCATCGGTTTCGATCTCCACCACATTGGCATAAAGCAGGGTGGTGATATTTTTTGACTCGTTAATCGTTTCGCGATGCTCGTGGGTGAAGGGAGCGCGGGGAGCAAACTGGCTCATAGAGCTGGTGATGCGATCGCTCTTGAAGGGCAACCGCACCGCTTTTCCTTCTTCCCAATCCTCTACTTTATAGGTGTATGGCCCTGCTTTACAAACCCGATGCGCCCGCTCATAAAAGGGATCGAGATCTGCTTTAGTGAAAGGCCAACCACTGTAAGGCAGCCAATCCCGTTGCTCAAAATCAATCTCATCAAGGGGCAGACACCGCCAGCCATATTCTTTATATCCATTTTGAGCTTCCCACCAATGGGAACTGCCGCCAAATTGACGACGACGACCCGCCTTCAAGTCGGGATAGGGATCGCCAACCACGACCCCTTCCGACAGGGATTGAGTATCAGGATCGCAGTCAATTCCACCACTTTCTACTAAACAAACTTGGAAATTTTGGTTGGCAAATTCAACCGCCAAGGTAATTCCGGAAGGTCCAGCACCAATAATACAAACCTGCGTTTCAAGAACATCATCGGGAGTTAGGGAGCGAGCATCAATAATCATGGTTTATTTTCTATTAAGAAACCGCCTTCACGTTTCGACCATTTTATAGTTTTCAGAGAAACGCTTTTGCCTCAATTCTACGTTTGGATAACCTGTATAAACTAGGACCTACAACACCTAACCTATCGCCAAGAGACTAAAAGTTAGTTATCGATCCCAAGTTTTTCCAGGCATCTCTACGTATTTCTACTATACTGTTCTACCCTAATTTCACAAGTTGCTGGCATTCCTGCTAATAAATCTTTATTAAATCTTCAAAGGTAAGAGACTGTTTGTGAAGTGCAGCTGAAGGCAATTCGGTAAATATTTACGAATCTATGTGGAATCAGCGATCGCGATCGCTGCAATGACGCTACAGGATTTACAGCAAAATGGCTGTTGTTGTCCAGCTAGCATTACAGTGGATTGCAGCTGCAATCCGCTGTATTAGTAAAACCGTATTGGGTCAAAATCAGCGATCGCCATCAGGGCACCACTCATGACCTACTAGGCTGGGGTAATTTGCAATTCCATTCCACTAGCTTACGGGACACCTCTGCTGGAGGATTCTGTAGTTCTGCAACACTCCGTTGGCGAAACCGATCGTTGAGGTAGTATTGAACCAGAGCCAGGTATTCTCGCAATACCTGCTGGGATTGGCGCGTAACAGGCCACCACTGGGGTAAAGGAATCGGATGAGGAATCACCGTAAACCCAGCCGCTTGAAACACTAACTGCGATCGCAGCATGTGGGGGGCATCGGTAAGCAGAATAATCTTTTGCACTTGCTGAGGATACAACAACGCCGATGTGAACAGAGCATTTTCTTCTGTAGACTGAGAACACCGCTCTCCGCTCAAAGCTGCTTGAGGGATGCCATGAGTTTGAAAGTATTCCAGCATGAACTCAGCATCCAGCATTCCACTGGCAAACACCCTGGACGAACGCTGCTGTTGCCAGAGTTTTTCTACCATTTCAATTCGTCGCTGCCGCAAGTCATCCCCACGCCCCAACACCACAATCGCCTGCACAGGTTCGCCAGAATCCGGTGGCAAGGTTGCTGTCAATCCATAAGTTGCCAAAGCTACTCCCCAAGACGATGCCAGGGCTAGACAAATCAGCAGCATCAGAGTCAGCGGCAGCAGGAATTTCCACCGCCAACGTTTAGGAGTGACTATCCAAACTATAACCAGGGATACCAGAATAATCAGTGTTTCTTCCATCGCAGAGCCGATCTGTCAATCCACACATTTACCAACAATTCCATCACTTGAGGAACGCCCCAACTCTTAGCCAATCATCAATAATAATTAGTCACTCCCCTGCTTACTATTTGTTTTAAGCATCTTTTTAGTAGAATTATTTACTCCAGTATAATAATAGTGATGGTAGGAATCCGTTTGAGTATTTTGCTGCTTCGAGCCGTTAGCTATGATACCAAACACGGTGACTGCCGATACCCTCAGTGCTTCCAGTGTCTGTGTCAACACAGAAGCTTTCGTTTTATTCAGCCCAGCCACCATCACAATGCCATCGACTCTGGGAGCCAGTAACTTAACATCTGCCAACCCAATCAGCGGTGGCATATCGTAAATAATTAGGTCATAAGTTTCCTTAAACCGCTCCATCAGGCTTTGCATCTTCTTGGAAGAGAGCAATTTAGTCGGATCGGGAGGAACCTGTCCTGAGGTGAGGATAGAAAGATTGCTTTCGTGGAACGAGGTTTGCACGATTAGCTCTAGCGCCAAGTCCTGGGAAATTGCCGTACTCAGACCAAAGGTATTATCCAACTCCAAGCGTTCGTGCAGTCTTGGTAGGCGCAAATCCGCATCTACCAGCAACACCTGTTGCCCCATCGCCGCCGCCGCCTGTGCCAAGTTAATGCATATAGTCGATTTGCCTTCACCAGGCTCCGAGGAAGTAACGACAAGCGACCGAATTGGGGCATCGGGGCTCAGGAGCAGAATGTTGGTGTAGAGGTTTCTAAACGCTTCTCGAAACGGAGAAGAGCTGTAGTGATAATTGCCCTTGCCATTGCGATGATTCCAACCAAAGCGTTGCTGTATTTGCTGCATCACCCCAGACATATCAGCCATAGAGGTAATCTTTTCGAGGGAAATCAACTCCTGCTTGGGTTCGGTCAATTCTGGGTTGTGGGGTATCGTTCCCAAAATTGGCAATTTGCTCAAGGTTTTGATTTCTTCAGCCGAATGGATAACATTACTCAACTTATCCAGCAGCAAAGACACTCCCACACCCATTAGCAGCCCCAAGACAGCGCCCATTATACCGCTGCGTTTTACATCAGCCGCAGACGGATTCGGGTTAGTTGGTGGGGTGAGGATTTGCCAGGGGGTTTTCCGTTGCCCAGCATCAATCCTGAGCGCTTCCCGTTTAGTTAAGAATTGATCCAAATTACTGGTAGCGATCGTCAACTCCCGTTGAATATCGGTATATTGACGAGACACCACTGACAGTTGCTTGATGCGCTGGTTTAAGGTGTTTTCCGTATCTGCCAGAACTTGGTTGAGGTCTGATAATTCCTTAATTTTCCCACCCAGTTCTGCCTGCGCTCGCTGCGCTTCTCGCCGTAACAACGGCAACAGATTCTGTTGTTGATCTTGCAGCACTTGAATATTAGGACTGTTTTCCCGGTACAAGGAAGAATCCTTGGCTGTTTTAAGTTCCATATCCAACAGCTGACCTAATAACTGCTGGTAGCGAGCATTTTGACTCAGCACTGATGAAGCAAGCTTACCCTGATTTTGCTGCTCTAACTCCTGAGTTAAGTTGCGGTAAATTGCCTGCATTTCATTAAGTTTGACTTGGGTTTCCAACCGTTGTTGCCTAATCCTCGTCTTTTGCTCTGTCAGTTGTCTTCCTTCCGATTCTGGGTCAATCAGATTGTACTGTTGTCGAAAGC
Source organism: Cyanobacteria bacterium UBA11372 (assembly GCA_003486675.1). Lineage (GTDB taxonomy): Bacteria > Cyanobacteriota > Cyanobacteriia > Cyanobacteriales > Aerosakkonemataceae > Microseira. Next base: position 2,198 of record DNGG01000292.1, on the reverse strand, counting down.
TCTGTAGCTTATCCTGAATCGTTTCCACTCGCTTTTGCAGTTGAGGTAGTTGGGCATTGACAAACTCAATTCCCTGCTGGACATCCGCCAGCCGTTCTTCCAGGCTGTATTTCAAATAAGCATCCGCAACTTGTTCTAAAATCGCTTTGACTTTTTTGGGATTGCCATCTTGATAACTTACCGCCAGGATTTCACTTTCAGGAAGCGGATTGACGACCAACCCTGCTGCAATCTCGTCGTAACCGATCCCGGGATACTCTGATTCTAGCTTTTTGGCGATCGGAGCCAAAATTTTGGGACTTTTCAACAATTTCAGCTTGGTTGGATCGACTCCCTTTTGCGCTTGCCGTCCCTCTTGATTGCTGAGGGTTTGACTCACTGACGAAATCACTTGGGTTTCCACCGTCACCGGCTTGGTCAAAATCTCGAAACTTGCTTGATAGGTTGGCTTGCTGTTGCGCGCGTTCATCGTTGATGCCCCTGCAACAACTATAGTCAGTCCTGCAATCAGCAACACCCTTCGACGTAAAGCCGCCACTACCTGGCCCAGGTTTAATCCCCCTTCATCGTCGTTGTTATCAGAATGGGGAGGATTGGCTTGAGGTAGCCACTGAAAGCGATGTGGCGCTTGGGTTGCTAAGCTTTGATGCTCCTGTTCGTTCTCCATTTTGATTCACTCTCTGCGCGGTTGGTCACAGTTAGCACCACAAAAAGTCCGATCCTGTACTGGGGCAAGCATCTGGGTAAGCTCCTTGTGCCCAAAAACCGGATTTTAACCTAGATGCACACTAATTTGCCCTGCCACAAGTTTATCAATTAAATTTGTGTTCGCCTTTGACAAAAGTCCACAATTTATGATGGGTAAGACTTTTGGCAATAGTCAAAGCTGCTTAACTGGTCATTTTCAATCTTTATTTGGCGGCGATCGCTTTGGCGATATGTAGTCTGGAATACCGTCAGTCTCTAGTCCCATTGCTAGTGCCAGTGTGTTTAAATATACTCCCACCTCGCCAGCCAAAGCCAGTAGCGCGATCGCTCAGTTTTCCCCTTGAGGCGGGGGCAAAGGTGGTCCCAAATCGTCTGGTATTTCTTCCAGAGATTTTCCCAAGGCGCGACAGAGTGCTTTCGTTTGCATGATGGTCAATTCTGGTTCGTCTTCTCCACTTTCCCATCGGCTAATTGCTTGCTGAGTCAAAGTCTTTTTCCTAGTTTTGTCTGGTATAAGCTTTGCTAGCTCTGATTGAGTCAAGCCAGCTTCCTCTCTCAATCGTCGCAACGCTGGCATATCCTTTGGGTTTGATTGTTTCTTTCTGGACATTCTCCGAAGAATACAAGCTTGCTTGTTGACATCAGGCTTGTTTACAAGTAGACTTGTGAAGATAAACAATAGAAGAGGACAGCCCTACAACGGGTCAGGTTGTGATGGACTGCCCTTTGATTATCGAGAGCGATCGCAGTTTGATTTAGGCGATCGCCCCAACTAAACACAACTAATACAAGGATAAATCCGATGACTGACATTCACAACAGCGCTCAAAGAGCGCGACTTTTTCCGTGGATAATTGTCCGCTTACTGCCTAACTTGCAGCGTATCACCGTCGGACGGTTTCGCCATCGCAGCCACGCGGAGGGACACTTGCGGGTGTTGAAGCAGATGATGCCTATGGCAGAATTTGCCATTGCCTTCGATCTGATGCGGGAATAAGATAGACTTTCCCCCTCTCTCAAAGGAGTGAGAGGGGGGTTGAGCAGTTCTTTAAACTAGATGGAGGACGAACTAGATAGAAATTCCATCATATGACTGCCAATTTACCCCAATCGCCAGCCAAGCCGGAAACCCCGATGGGGACGAGAGTGAGAAACTTGTCGATCGTAATAGTTGCGATCGCGCTCACCGTTTCCCTATTTTTAGGAATGAGAAGCCAGACAGACACCGCCACCCTCACCGAACTAGCGGAAAACTCCACTCCCCTAGAAGTCGCCATGAGTAACGGCAAACCAACCCTAATGGAGTTTTACGCCAATTGGTGTACTAGCTGTCAAGCAATGGCGAAAGACATGGGCGAACTAGAACAAGAATACGCCGACCAGGTAAATTTCGTCATGCTCAACGTCGATAATGACAAATGGCTGCCCGAAATTACACGTTACCGAGTCGATGGCATTCCCCATTTTGTCTTTTTCGGCAAAGATGGAAC
>DNGG01000573.1 GCA_003486675.1 Cyanobacteria bacterium UBA11372 | reverse complement strand
CCCCAACCCCAACAACGACCACCGTCTAAAACTATTCTGGGTGCAATTACGCAAGCCGTTCAAACAGTTCAGGCTAAAGTTAATTTCACCAAGTTGGTGCTAAAACCCAATACCAGAGTGCCGGAACTTTGGGTACAAGACGCCGATGCGGATAAAGCCGAAGTTTTTCCTTTAATCGGCGATCGCTATTTACTAGGGCGCAGTTCCAAATCTTGCGATATTGTAGTCCGCAATCCTGTCGTCAGTCAGATTCACCTGTCTTTAATCCGCATGGGCAGGGGTCAAAAATCTTTTCTGATCAAAGATGAAAACTCCACCAACGGCATCTACAAGGGCAGACGCCGCGTCACCGCCAAAAAGTTGCGCCACAACGATGTTCTCACTCTTGGTCCACCAGAGTTAGCAGCTTCTGTTAGATTGCAATTTATCGATCCGCCGCCCAAATATGTGGATGTGGGGGAAAAAGTTGCCTGCGGCGTCGGCGGCGTGGCGGCTTTATTGGTCTTATTGGTAGGCTTTGAGTGGCAAAAATTCTCGGTAAAACCTTTACCCCCGGCGATTGGTGGTCCAGTAATTGTCACTACCGAGGACGGCGAAACACCCCTACGCGCCCCCCGCAGTCAATCCCACGCCGAATTGCGCTTAAAGGAATTTTCCTCTTACCTGCCCAAAGCTGTTGTCGCCTCGGAAGACCGACGTTTTTATTGGCACTTGGGCGTTGACCCAATTGGGATTTTACGAGCAACGGTGATTATTAGTAAAGGCGGCGATCGCCAAGGGGGCAGTACCGTTACCCAGCAAGTCGCCCGCAGTTTGTTTCGCGACTATGTGGGTAGGGCAGACTCTTTAGGGCGCAAACTCCGCGAAGCGATTGTGTCGCTGAAATTAGAATCGGTTTACAGCAAAGATAAGTTGCTGGAAATTTACTTAAATCGCGTATTTTTGGGTGTCGATGCTTACGGTTTCGAGTCCGCCGCCCGCTACTATTTCGATAAGTCTGCTAGAGATTTAACTTTAGCCGAATCAGCCACTTTGGTATCAATTTTACCGGCTCCCAATAGTTTCGATCCTTGCGGCGATCGCGCAGATCGTAGTCGAGCGATCGCGCGCCGCAATACTGTAATTAATCTGATGTTGGAGCAAGGCAAAATTAACCAAGAAGAAGCCAACTCTGGCAGGCGTTCGGCTCTAGAAGTTTCTCCCAAAGTTTGCGAAGAACGCGCCAGAACTATCGCCCCCTATTTTTACAGCTACGTGTTTGAAGAACTCAACGATTTATTGGGGAAGGACATCGCCAGGGAAGGCAATTTTATTATCCAAACTTCCCTCAATCCCAGGATGCAACGACAAGCGGAAACTTCTTTGCGTAACGCCGTCGCCAATGCTGGGGCTAAGCGATTTTCCCAGGGTGCAGTTGTATCTTTGAACACCAAGACGGGGGCGATTATGGCTCTCGTTGGCGGCGTCAATTACGAAAGGAGTCAGTTTAACCGCGCCACGCAAGCGCAAAGACAACCGGGTTCGACATTTAAACTGTTTGGCTATGGGGCAGCGATCGCCAAAGGTATTTCGCCGGGAAAGTCCTATTCCTGCGCCCCCCTGAATTGGAATGGGCAACGCTTTCGCGGCTGCGAACGCGCCAGTAGCGGTACTGTAGATATGTATACCGGGATGGCGCTATCGGAAAATGCGATCGCCCTACGAGTAGCGCAGGATGCAGGATTGGGTAATGTAGTCGATTTGGCACAGCGCATGGGGATAAACTCAAAACTCGATCCGGTACCGGGGTTAGTTTTGGGTCAAAGTGTGGTCAATGTGTTGGAAATCACCGGAGCCTACGGAGCGGTAGCCAATCGCGGCGTGTGGAACCGTCCCCATGCCATAGTCAGAATTTTGGATAGCAGCGACTGCAAAGATGCCAACGATATTAATACTTGTCGCGTAATATACTCGCAAGCACAAAGCTCGGAAGCCAACCAACGGGTACTGTCCCCAAACGTCGCCGATGTGCTGCACAGTTTACTGCGAGGCGTCGTTACTGGAGGAACCGGGAAGAATGCGGCGATAGGACTGGGGGAAGCGGGTAAAACCGGCACCACGGACGACTATGTAGATTTGTGGTTTATTGGCTATGTGCGCCAGCGACAAATCGTTACCGGGGTTTGGTTAGGTAACGATGATAACTCCCGTACTAGGGGTGCTAGCGCCGATGCGGCTCAAGTTTGGGGAGATTATATGGGGAAAGTTTTGAATCGGTAATGGGTAATTGGTAATGCGTAATGGGTAATTGATCGGCTTGCGATCGCCCGCTCTTTGACACCCAAATCCCTGATATCGTGTCCGGTAGTAGAGACGTTACATGTAACGTCTCTACGAGTATGGTTAATGGTGTTTTTGGGGCAGGGAAATTGGTATTGAAACAAGTCAATAAAACTATTAGGCGATCGCAGCGCTCGTATAATAAAATTCTGGCATCAGCACAAACGCGCAAGAGCCACCAAAACGCCGATGCCAGCTATCGTAGCGCGCTCTCGTGAAAGAGCGATCGCTTCCCTTGTCTCCTTTTTTAGTTGTTGTTTGACCCTACAGCCAGCAGCACAAGCGCAAATTGTTCCTGATGGGACGCTACCCAACAATTCCATCGTCACCCCAAATGGAAATACTCTCACCATCACAGGTGGAACCCAAGCAGGAACAAATTTATTTCATAGTTTTGAGCAATTTTCCGTCCAGACGGGACAAACTGCCCATTTTGATAATGCTTTGAGCATTCAAACTATTATTAGTCGGGTGACGGGTAATTCTGTTTCCAATATTGATGGATTAATTCGGGCGAACGGCACGGCTAATTTATATTTAATCAATCCTAACGGCATTATTTTTGGCCCGAACGCCAGATTAGATATCGGCGGTTCTTTTATTGGCAGTACCGCCAGCAGCATTCGATTTGCCGATGGTAGTGAGTTTAGCGCCGTTAATCCTTTAGCACCACCGCTACTGACAATTAACGTTCCGATTGGCTTGCAGTTTGGGTCAAATCCTGGCAGGATAATCAATCAATCAACGGTACGGGGAAACTTACCACCCCTGCCCCAGTCAATTGGGATTGATAACAAAGTTGGTTTAGCCGTACAACCGGGTCAAACTTTAGCGCTAGTGGGCGGCGATATTCAACTGGCTGGCGGTAATTTAACTGCTAGTAGCGGACAAATTCTGCTTGGTAGCGTTGCCAGTCCTGGTTTAGTAAGTTTTGCACCAACCCGATTCGGTCTGAGTTTAAACTATGACAATATTCAGAACTTCGGCAACATTCAAATATCAAATGGATCTACCATCAATACCAGCGGAATTGGTGGTGGCAGGGTAGATATTAGAGGTGGTTTCGTCACTCTCAACGGAGGGCGAATTTACGGACTAACCTTGGGAAATATTGATGGTAGAGGTATTGATATCAGTACCCAACAGTTGCGAGTTCACGATGGAGCGCAAATTTCTACCCTGACGCTAGGAGAAGGTGCGGGAGGGGATATAAATATTCGCGCTACTGACTTAGTGGAACTGAGGGGAATTGGATTTGATAGCTATCAACAGTTGTTAGTTAACTATTTGATATCGGGAACGCTCAACCCTTTTGACCCAACTATCGTATTGGAAACTGGCACTTTGAGTTCTGGAGTTGCAGGAAACATCACAATTGATACCGGACACCTACTATTGAACAATGGAGCATCAGCAGGTACTGCAACGTTTGGTGCTGGAAATGGCGGCAACATGGTTATTCGTGCCAACGTGGTAGAAATCGTTAGTGCCGCAATCAACAATGGGACATTGCTGGGCAGTAATGGCACAGGCGGAAATATCTCAATTGAAACAGAAAGATTAACTCTTCGCGATGGTGCTGCTCTCGCTAGCATAACCCGCAGTGAAGGAGCGTCGGGGAATATCAGCATTAAAGCGTCTGAATCAGTAGATGTGTTAGGTAGTCTCCCTGGAACTGCTCTACAAAATGCAATTGCCACAAATTCGATCGGGGGTACCGGAAAGGCAGGGGATATTACCGTTGACACAAGGCGATTAACTATTGCTCAAGGAGGGGGGATTAGCTCATCCAATGGTGGGATTGTTGGTAATATTCTGTTTGCTAACGCTGGTGGACCGGCAGGCAATTTAACCATTACAGCAACGGAGTCGGTGGAAGTGGCAGGCATCTCAGAAATTTTGGCGAATGGGGGACGAATTAGCAGCTACCTTGGCTCTCAAAGTTTAAGTAACGCTCCAGGAGGTAATCTGCGGATTTCTACGCCTGTGCTGACTGTGCGAAACGGAGGAGTAATTTCCGTGGCTTCTTTAAATGCAGGAACAGCGGGGAACATCACGATTGATGCGGGTCGTGTTGAAGCGATTGGTAGTGCCAATCACGGTCAATTTATTAGCAAAATTGAGGCGTCAGTTGGCAGCGTATTCACCTTTTTCCATCCTAATGCTATGGGAACAGCTGGTTCGGTGAATTTGAATGTCGGTCAATTGATGGTGCGGGATGGAGCGAGGGTGACTGTCCAAGCTTTGGGAACGGGGCGCGCTGGTAGCATTAATGTGGTGGGGAATGCGTTCGCGGAGCGTGGCGTCAGCCGTATCGCTCTCGATAACCAAGGCTCTATTGATGGCACCACTGGTTCTGGTGCGGGGGCAAATATTAACTTGCAAGTACAGAACATTCAGTTGCGCCGTGGCAGTTCTATTAATACCAATGCGGGTAATACTACTGGCGGCAACATCACCATCGATACGGGTACTTTAGTCGCCCTAGAAAATAGCGACATCACCGCTAATGCTCTCAAAGGTAAAGGCGGACGAGTGATTATTAATACCAATGGTATTTTTGGTACGGCATTGCGCGATCGCACCACCGATTTGAGCGACATTACCGCTACCTCAGAACTGGGCGCACAGTTTAACGGCATTGTGCAAATTAACAGTCCCGCAGTTAACCCCGCCGCAGGCTTAGTCGAATTACCAGAAAACTTCAGCAACCCCATCAATCAAATTGCTCAAACTTGTTCGCCCCAAGCAAGACGCAACAGCTTTACCGTCACTGGAAGAGGAGGATTGCCACCCGATCCTAAAGAATATTTGAACATTTCCCCCGCTTGGATTGATTGGCGAATTGCTAACGAGCAGGTGACAACTTCCAATAACCAATTACCCATGACCAATGCCCCAATTCAAACTCCCTTAGTTGAGGCAACTCGATGGAAGATTAACGCTCAAGGTCAGGTGGAGTTGGTAGCAGATGTGCCTAGTATTGGGCGGTCGAATTTATGGTATAAACCTACTAGCTGTGGCGATACATCCAGGGAAGGGATGTAATAGACTTGGCTTCTTCTAATACCAAACAATATGAAATCCGCTCCTCACTTTTGGCAAATTGGCCTGATTTCTCTGCTATGTTTGACTGGCAATAGCCCAACTTGGGCACAAATTGTCCCAGATGCAACGCTGCCAAATAATAGCGTCGTTAATCCCAAAGGAAATTTGATTGAAATTACTGGGGGCACGAGAAACGGGGGCAATTTATTTCACAGTTTTCAAGAGTTTTCTGTCCCGACTTTTGGCGAAGCTTTTTTCAACAACGCCTCAGAGATTCAAAATATATTGACGCGGGTTACTGGTGGCAAAATCTCTAATATAGATGGATTAATTCGCGCTAACGGGGGAGCAAATTTATTTTTACTCAATCCCAACGGCATTATTTTTGGCGCAGGTGCCAGATTAAATATCGGCGGTTCGTTTATTGGTAGTACTGCTAACAGCATCAGGTTTGCCGATGGATTTGAATTTAGCGCCGTTAATCCTTTAGCACCACCCCTACTGACAATTAACGTTCCGATTGGCTTGCAATTGGGGCCAAATCCTGCTGGGATAGTCGTGCAGGGTAGCGGTAATAACTTGCGGTTTAACCCGGCAAATTCAGCCATTATTAGAGATAACAGAACCGTCGGACTCCAAGTACCTGCCGGTCAAACTCTCGCTTTAGTAGGCGGCGATATTGCCTTAGAGGGAGGCAATCTCACAGCCGTTGGCGGACGAATTGAACTTTGGTCAGCGAACAATGGCTTATTGGGAATTAGCAATATTAACGGCAAACCAGCAATTAGCAATGAACAGTTAGCCACACAATTTGGAGATATCCGTTTTACGGGTGCAGCTAGTGTAGATGCCAGTGGGAATGGTGGTGGAGCTATCCAACTACAAGGGCGGCGGATATCCTTGCAGGATGGAGCGGCGATTTTGGCAACAACTTTGGGGACAGGGAATGGGGAAGGGATAACTGTCCGCGCTTCAGAATCTATAGAAGTGCTTGGCTTTGCCAGGAATTTGCTGTTTCCCAGCATTATATCTACTAGCAGCCAAGCCGGATCTACTGGCAAGGCGGGAGATATGATGATTGAAACCCCCAGCTTGTTAGTTGGCGATGGGGGAATATTATCAAGCGCAACCTTTGGCTCTGGGATAGCGGGAAATATGACTGTCAGGGCTTCTTCCGTAGAAGCATTTGGCACTTTGGCCAATTCGGTTCCGAGTGGCTTATATACTGCCGCTGAACTTGGTTCGACTGGAAATGCAGGAGATTTAACCATTGAAACTCAACGCTTGCGCCTCACAGATGGGGCGCGAGTTATCGCAGCGACTCTAGGTGCTGGTAGTGGGGGAAATTTAACCATCAGAGCAACTGAGGCAGTGGAAGTGATAGGATTCGCCCTATTTATTAATCCTGCTATCCCAAACACGCCCTTTAGAGTTGGTAGTAGTATCGCCACTTCTGTGATTGGACGAGGAATTCGGGGGAATGCGGGCAATGTGACGATTGAAACTGCCCGGTTAACTGTCAAAGACGCTGGGCAGGTAGTAACCTCTGCCTTTGGCCTGGGAAAGGGGGGAAACTTAACAGTAAGGGCAACGGATTCTGTAGAAGTAATCGGCACTTCGGGAACGAATCCGCCTTTACGTAGTAACTTATCTGCTACAGCAGGGCCAAACTCAAGTGGAAATGCGGGGACTTTGAGGATAGAAACCCGACAGTTAACGGTTAGGGATGGGGCGATCGCAAGGGTGGAAAATCTAGCACCGACTGGGGAAGCGGGCAACCTAGAGGTGAATGCTGAGTCGATTCGGCTGCTCAAAGGCGGTTCTCTTAGTGCTGAGACAACGGCAGGCTCGCGCGGCAATATCACGATCAACTCAAATCATATTGTGATGCGCGATCGCAGCAGAATTACTACCAACGCGCAAAACACTGCCACCGGCGGCAATATCACCATCAATAACAACACCTTAGTTGCCCTACAAAATAGCGACATCACCGCCAACGCCCAACAAGCTGCGGGAGGGCGAGTAACAATCAATACACAAGGGATTTTTGGGGCGGCATTGCGCGATCGCACCACCGATTGGAGCGACATTACTGCTAGCTCAGAACTCGGCGCACAGTTTAACGGCATTGTGCAAATTAACAGTCCCGCAGTTAACCCGGCAGCTGGCTTAGTCGAATTGCCAGAAAACTTCAGCAACCCGATCGATCAAATTGCTCAAACTTGTTCGCCACAAATGAGACGCAACAGCTTTGTCGTCACTGGAAGAGGAGGATTGCCACCCGATCCTAAAGAATATTTGAATATTTCCCCCGCTTGGATTGATTGGCGAATTGCTAACGAGCAGGTGACAACATCCAATTACCAATTACCCATGACCAATGCTCCAATCCAAACTCCCTTAGTTGAGGCAACTCGATGGAAGATTAACGCTCAAGGTCAGGTGGAATTGGTAGCAGATGTGCCTGGTATTACGCGGTCGGATTCGTGGTATAAACCTGCTAGCTGCGGCGATACACCGACGAGTGGAATGTAATAGACTTCGCTCCCGGAAACACAACAATATGAAACCCGATTCTCACCTTTGGCAACTTGGCCTGATTTCTCTGCTATGTTTGACTGGCAATAGCCCAACTTGGGCACAAATTGTCCCAGATGCAACGCTGCCAAATAATAGCGTCGTTACTCCCAAAGGAAATTTGATTGAAATTACTGGTGGCAGCAGAAACGGCGGCAATTTATTTCACAGTTTTCAAGAGTTTTCTGTGCCAACGAATGGGTCAGCTTTTTTCAACAACGCCCCAGAGATTCAAAATATATTGACGCGGGTTACTGGTGGCAAAATCTCTAATATAGATGGATTAATTCGCGCTAACGGGGGAGCAAATTTATATTTAATCAATCCCAACGGCATTGTTTTTGGCGCAGGTGCCAGATTAAATATCGGCGGTTCGTTTATCGGCAGTACTGCTAACAGCATCAGGTTTGCTGATGGAGTTGAATTTAGCGCCGTTAATCCTTTAGCACCACCCCTACTGACAATAAACGTTCCGATTGGCTTGCAATTGGGGCCAAATCCTGCTGGCATAGTCGTGCAGGGTGGGGGTAATAACTTGCGGACTGACGCCGTAAGTTTGGCCATTTTTAGAGATAACAGACCTGTAGGAATGCAAGTAGCTCCCGGTCAAACTCTGGCCTTAGTTGGGGGTGATATTGCCATAGAAGGAGGAAACCTCACCGCACAAGGCGGGCGAATTGAACTTTGGGCAGTGACGAATGGCTCATTAGGAATTACCAATATTAACGGCAAATTAGCAATTACCAATGAACAGTTAGCCACACAATTTGGAGATATCCGTTTTACGGGTGCAGCTAGTGCAGATGCGAGTGGTAATGGTGGTGGAGCTATCCAGCTACAAGGGCGGCGGATATCCTTGCGCGATGGTGCGGCAATTTTGGCAACAACTCTGGGGAGAGGGGATGGGGAAGGGATAACGGTACGCGCTTCTGAATCATTGGAAGTGCTAGGCTTTGCCAGGAATTTGCTGTTTCCCAGCGGTATATATACCACCAGCCAAGCGGGTTCTAGCGGCAAGGGGGGAGATATAACGATTGAAACCCCTAGTTTGGTAATTGGCAATGGGGGAACAGTATTAACCGGGACGCTTGGCACTGGGAAGGCAGGAAATATTACTGTCAAGGCAAATTCCGTAGAAGCATTTGGCAGTTTCGGCGGTGCGTTTCCCAGTGGCTTATTTACTGCTGCCCAAGTTGGTTCCACTGGAAATGCTGGAGATTTAACCATTGAAACTCAACGCTTGCGCTTAACAGATGGGGCGCGAATTCTCTCGACAACTACGGGTGCTGGGAATGGCGGAGATTTAACCATCAGGGCAACTGACGCGGTGGAAGTAATTGGATTCGGCGAATTTAGGAATCCGGCTCTGCCAAACACCATCTTCATAAATGGTAGTACGATCGCTAGTTCTGTGACTAGACGAGGAATAACGGGGAATGCGGGCAATGTGACGATTGAAACTAGGCGGTTAACTGTCAAAGACGGTGGACAGATAGTCACCTCTACCTTTGGCGTGGGAAGGGGGGGAAATCTGACAGTCAGGGCAAGGGATTCTGTAGAATTAATTGGCACTTCGGGGACGAATCCACTTGCAGTGAGTTCCTTATCTGCTACAGCCGGACAAAACTCAACCGGAAAAGCAGGGACTGTGACAATAGAAACCCCACAGTTGACTCTCAGGGATGGGGCAAGAGCAACTGTCAGTAATCAAGCACCGACTACGACGACTGAGGATGAGAAAGCGGGCAATTTGGAGGTGAATGCTGGCTCGATTCGGCTGCTTAGAGGCGGCTATCTTAGTGCTGAGACAACGGCAGGCTCGCGCGGCAATATCACGATCAACTCAAATCATATTGTGATGCGCGATCGCGGCAGAATTACTACCAACGCGCAAAACACTGCCACCGGCGGCAATATCACCATCAATAACAACACCTTAGTTGCCCTACAAAATAGCGACATCACCGCCAACGCCCAACAAGCTGCTGGAGGGCGAGTAACGATTAATACACAAGGGATTTTTGGGACTCAATATCGACTTCGCACCACCGATTTGAGCGACATTACCGCTAGCTCAGAACTCGGCGCACAGTTTAACGGCATTGTGCAAATTAACAGTCCCACAGTTAACCCGGCAGCTGGCTTAGTCGAATTGCCAGAAAACTTCAGCAACCC
>DNGG01000332.1 GCA_003486675.1 Cyanobacteria bacterium UBA11372 | reverse complement strand
CATGAGGCTAGCCAAGTATCTTTTCCTTTTTTTGTAGCGTAGTCTCGCAGCAGTTCCAGGTTAATTTCCGGAATATAGGCGTTGGGTGCCGGGAGTTGCAATCCCAGAATCGAAAGACCTTTTTCTAAGGCTGCTTTTAATCCAGAGAATGATAAATCGTTGGTGCTGACGTAGCAATCTGCTTGTCCGCGAAATACGCGCACCCCTGCGCCTGTAGTCAGGCGGGGGGAGATGCTGGTAATGGCGTCGTCTTCTGCGAGGCAGCTAATATAGTTGACGCGCTCTAAGAAAAATTCGATCAAGTCTGCACCGGCGGCACGCCCCAATCCCAGCAGGGTAGCCAAGGGTGCTTCCCAAGTTTCATCGAAGCGTGCGGGTGTAGGGCTATATTGCAGTGTCGGCAGTTGCTGAGACACAAGGAGAGTACTCGAATAGGTAGAGAGCGTCATCGGTGGGCGTCCTTGCTCTTGGGTTGATTGACTTTTCTCACGTTTATACATTTTAACAAATCATTAAAGCCGTGCCGGACAATGACTTAGCAGCCTAAGCTATGATCTGGGCAAATTGCGGATTGGTTGTTAAAGTAGCGAAGTCTCCCTAGTTTCCCCCTATCCAATGACTGCTTCTGCACACCAACAAACCGCTAAAAGTCTCCTAAATTAGAGATACCTTTATTAAAACCAAACTGCCCGTTACAGCGTGCTACCTCCCGAATTATTCAACCAACCTTTTTTGGTAATCCAAATCTCAAACGGTTATTGCTGTCTACCCTTGGTGGGCGGTACTAGCTGGTCAATTGGACGGAGTGGGGATAACAATTTGGTGTTGCCAGATTTGTTGATTTCCCGCCATCACGCCATCCTACAGTCTAACGACGATGGCGGATTTTATTTGCTGGATTTAATTAGTACAAATGGTTCGTTTGTCAATGGGTGTAGGGCGATCGTTCCGGTACGATTGCGGCATGGCGATCGCATAAAATTGGGCAATACCAATCTAGCCTTCTGTTGTCTCAGTACAAGCCTCGTGCTAGATGAAACATCGACGCTGGATACCAGCTATTTGCCAAGGGCGACGCGGTTAGTTTGGCGTCTAGCCTCGGTAATAGCGATCGAGCTTCGCAATTTAACCTTATTAACTCAGCAATTAGACAAACAAATCCTCGCCGCCGCCCTCGATACCTGGTGTCGAGAGATAACGAATATTATTACATCCTTGGGTGGCTTAGTAGAGAAAAATGTTGGCAATCAGGTGGGAGTTATCAAAGCTATCTGGTTCCATCGCTATCATGGTACTAAGAAGGAAGATATTATCCGCCTTTTTCAAGCCATCAGTGCCATCAACAAGCGGACAATAAAATTTAATCAAGAATTGTCGTTACCTTTGCCATTCAAAATCGGGGCAGGTATTAATACAGGCTATGGAATCGTTGATAATATAAGGCGCGACGAACGCCTTTATTACTTATCTTTAGAATCAACTTTTAATGCCGCTTATCTTCTTGGTTCTGCCACTCAAGAGATTGGGCGCGACTTAGCTTTAGGCGAAACCACTTACAAATATTTATCGATGTTAAACAACTTTGAATCTATTTTTCAGCAATATACCGTTAATCTCACTGGCTGCAACAATCCTGTAGTTACCTACGCCGGTTTATTCGCCGATATAGATAAGTTTTTAAAGTCAATTTCGTCTTCCTCAAGAGCGCATCACGGGACTCGCGTGGTGATTGATTAAATACCACTTCTGCGCCATACGTTCAAAGACATTTGTTGCTAGGGACTGTGCTTGCACTCTTCTGCCGTTGACAACTTGGAAGACATTTTCAACCAGGAAAACGTAGGCAATATCGCCCCTGACTTCGGCAACGACTATTTCTAGTTCAATTTCTATGTAATTTGTATTCTTAAATATCTGCTCCCAAGAATAGCGAATGTCTTTCCAACCTTTGAGTGCTTGCCATCCAGGATGAACGCATATCGTCGCTACTCCTTGCGACCAAACGCTGCTCATCGCTTCGATATCTTTGCGTTCAAAAGCTCGATAAAAAGCTTTATTCGCTTCTAATATTGTGGTTTTATCGTCGTTCATTTTGGATTTCAGATTTGAGATTTTAGATTGCAGATTTGGGATTTGGGATTTGAGATTTGGGATTTGAGATTGCAGATTTGGGATTTGGGATTTGAGATTTTGGATTTGGGATTTGAGATTTTGCAGGAATGACAATCCTATTTTTTGTAATAAAGTGACGATTGATACAGAATTTGCTCTTGATGGGTGTATAAAGTGCAATCGGATAAAGGGTAAGCTACGCAGGTAATTGTATATCCGGCTTCTATTTCTCCTGGACGAAGAAATTTTTGCTCGCTTTGATCGACTTCGCCGCTTACTAACTTGGCGACACAGGCGGAACACTCGCCTTGCTTGCACCCGGATGGCAAGCGAATACCAGCTTCTTCTGCCATATCCAAAATATATTGATCGTCTGGTACTGGAATTGTACGGTCTAAACCGATTGCAGGATTTACCAGGCGGACTTGATAAACTGCCATTTCTCTAACTGTTAACTAAAATATGGGATTTCGGGTTGGTTCTATCAATAATTATTATCCGATATGCGTCGCTAGCCTCGCTCGCGCTTTTCCAACCGCCTCTATATTAAGTTTTTTTGAAATATCCCATAACTTAAGCCTATTTTTCTCGCTGCAAAAGCACTGTGCTGGCGTGCGATCGCTTACAACCACAATTCTTTCAGACTCTGCTGTGCGCCATTATACAATTGCAAATAAAAATAAATCTTCTCAGCTAGATATACGCATCAAGAAAATTGGTGTTATAGTGAAGCTTACGTAAAGAGGAGCTTAACCTGCTGTTAACCTCCGGCTGTACGAGGGCAAGTCCCAAGGCTGCCACAAGCCGCCAAAAGACTAGCACTCGGAAAGAATAGCCATTAGAGGGGAAAAACGCTGTCATCAGAGGATGTCTTCTACACCATAAGTTAGAGATTGCTCATAGAGACGGCAACCAAGCATGGGACGCTGCTTTCAACTTGTAGTACTGGTTGGGAACCAAGGGGGGGCAACGCTAATGTCAAAAACCGCTGTGCTGGTGCCATTCACCAAAACTGCTAATCCACAGTTCTGGCACTACCGCTTCATCCGTATAAGTAGTGGGGTCGTTGGTTTGAGATGTTGAGAACAGCGGCAAGATAGCCGTTAAGAAACCATCGACCTGCAATACCAGAACTGAAGAATTAGGAGAAAAATAAAAAATGACTGGGGTCACTTTACAGTCCGCTGAGAGTGGGCTAGAAGTTGTACATGCTATGCCTGGTCGAGTGAGACTGCGTGCATCTGGTAGCAGTCTGCTCTTGGCTGATTATTGGGAAGATAGACTCGAAGACTTTGCACAACGACTGCGACAAGAAGAAGGCGTCTGCAACGTCAACGCGAATATACAAACTGGCAGCTTGGTCGTTACATTTGATGAAAATACGCTGTCTTATTCGCAGATGTTTGCAGTGCTGAAAAAATGCGGCGTTGCAACAGCGACAGAATTTCCAGATGAAGAAGATGGCGCAAATGGGTTCTGGCTAGATACGAACCAGCTAGAGTCGGTTATTCCTTTAATTGCCGGGGCGCTGATTACTGGCGGGTTGGGAATTAGCGGCTTACCAGCGATTCCAGTTTACCTGCTGGCAGCGGGGACAACTCGTCAGCTGATCGAACAGTTTGAGGAAGAGGACTTCGGGAGCAGGTGGGCAGAGGAGCAGGTGAGCGGAGGAGCTGAGGTTAATATCTCAGTTCCCTATATCGAGTCACCTCAAAAGATTGCTTGTAGCGTTGTTCATGCGGTGCGGGGACGGGTGCGGTTTAATGTGCCGAGGCTACTTCAGGACGGTATTTATGCTAGCCGACTGGAAAAAATTGCCGCAGCTGATAGCAATATTACCAGTGTCCGCGTGAATCGGGCGGCGGCTTCGGTTACTTTTACCTACGATGCCAAAGCGGTTTCGGAAACTGAAATCCGTTCTCGTTTGGTAGAACTAATTGGGCGTGCGGGGGAAGCGTTTAAGCCGACTTCTGATACTGCAACGCCTACTGTGGCAGAAAACAGCAACAGCCAAACCCAAGAGCCGCGTGCAAAAACAAAATCTCACCTGCCCACCCGCCCACCTGCCCACATGCCCAATCATCCCCCAAAAATCACCTATTTAACTGGGCTGAAGCCACCAGCGCTCAATTTAATTTTGCACTTCATGGCTCACCTTTACTAACAAGCTTGAGTCAGTGTCTTGCATGGGAGGCCAAGCTATGCTAGAATCGAAGGTTAAATCAACAAAAGAGACACAACCAATTCTGGATTCGCTTTGGCGATCGCTTTTATGGTTGTGGCGTGCTTGGAGCAAGACACTGAACCCAGAGGCGGGGAATAAACGCCAAGTTGCACCGCGCGAACAAGTAGCTTACAGCGTTGTCCATGCAATTCCCGGACGAGTTCGGTTTCGGGTATCAAGGCTTCTTAGCGATGCAGAATATGCCCATCGCTTGCAAATGTTTGCTGAATCTCACAGCAACATTACCGACGTGCGGATTAACCGCAACGCGGCGTCGGTAGCGTTCAATTATCAATCCCCGCCATTGGAAATATCCGATCTGGTTCATTTGATTCAGTCTGCTTTTGAATCTATTGGTCAAGATTGGCTGACTCAAAGCCGTCAAGGCAAAATTGTGCAATGGCGAGATGGGCAGATTTTCTCTGACTCATACCAAAGCCACTGTGACAAGAATCACGGGGAAATATTGCCTGGTTTGGTAATATCTGATGACTCACAAAGCTCAAAACAAAATTTACTTGAGCCAATTGCTAAGTTGATTATTCTGGCTTGTTCGTTGGAAGTACGAAAAGCGGAAATTCCATCAAGTTGCTGTTTGCTAAAAAGTAAAGCTGGAAAACCGCTTTATGGCGGTGCCAAAGCTTCCCGGATTGTTAAACTTCGCAAACTTCACGTTTTAATTTGAGGGAAAAATGGAAGAAACTTCACAGGTTATGACACTGCATCCGCCACCAGTTGCGGTAAATTCGGCAACAGGAAATGGCTTGGCTAACGGGCACAAAAATGGGCATGGTAAGGGGAAAACATATGCCCTGGCTAAGCAAGAAATAGCCTGTAGCGTTATCCATGCAGTCAAAGGACGGGTGCGGTTTCGAGTGCCTAGACTCGGTTACGATGCAGATTATGCCCAACGGTTGGAAAGTTTAGTTGCATTAGATACTCGAATAAAAACTATACGGATAAACCGCGCGGCGGCTTCGGTGGCATTCACATACGAAACCAACCTTGTTTCGGATGGAGAAATGCGAAGTCAACTGCAAAGGTTGATTGAGTTAGCGACGACAGCGATTGTATCGGAAGAGAATGCGGGAAAAATAGTAAAAGCGGAACCGTCAGAGGAGAGCAGCTGCTGGGCGGGGATGAAATTACCAGCGATCGCTTCAACTTTAGCACTCCTGGGCGGCCCATTCGGGTTACCAATTCCGGCGGCAATTATCGCCGGGACAATTGCAATTACTGCATTGCCAGTAGCGAAGCGCGCTTGGGAAAGCATCAGCCAAGAACGACGATTAAATATCGACTTTTTAGACTTATCGGCAATTGTTATTACCACTTGCCAAGGTCACTTTATCACCCCGGCGCTGATGCTGAGTTTAGTCGAATTTGGCGAAGCAATTCGAGAACGCACGGCGCGGGCTTCTAAGAAACAAACCCTCGATTTACTAGACTCTTTGGGACAATTTGTCTGGGTGGAAAGAGACGGGAAAAAACAAGAAATTTCCATCAAAGAAGTGGTGCGGGGCGATACGGTTATTGTTTACCCCGGCGAACAAATTCCCGTTGACGGTCACATTATGCAAGGGAAAGCATTAATTGACCAGCAAAAGCTCACCGGCGAATCGATGCCGGTAATGCGAGAAACTGGAGAAGAAGTTTATGCTTCAACTTTGGTGCGCGAAGGCCAAATTTATATTCTGGCAGAACGAGTCGGTGCCGATACTAGGGCGGGACAAAGCATTCGGTTAATGCAAGAAGCACCGATTCACGATACCAAGATTGAAAATTACGCGGCGAAAGTTGCCAACCAAGCTGTAATTCCGACTTTATTATTAGGCGGGATTGTGTTTGCTGGCACTCGCAACTTGGCGCGGGCGGCTTCAGTTCTCACCCTCGACTTTGCAACGGGGATAAGGGTTTCGGTTCCCACAACTGTTTTGGCAGCGCTGAGTTATGCCGCGCGCCGGGGTATTTTAATCCGCAGCGGGCGGGCTTTAGAACAGTTAGCTAAAGTTGATGCGGTTGTGTTTGATAAAACTGGCACTCTGACTCAAGGCGATGTTGCTGTTATTGGGGTTAGAACTGTATCTTCGGCGCTGCAAGATTGGGCAGATCCAGAAATGCGGTTGTTAGAACTCGCCGCAGCTGCTGAAAAACGTTTAACTCACCCGGTGGCATCCGCAATTGTGCGCTATGCTGAAGATAAAGGCGTTAATAACCTGACTCGCGGCGAGTGGGAGTATCAAGTGGGTCTGGGCGTCAGGGCGGAAATAGATGGGCAGGTCGTTTTGGTAGGCAGCGATCGCTTCCTGCGCCTTTCCGATGTGAGTACAGAACCTCTGTACGCAGAACATCCAGAAATCAAAACCAACGGCGTATCGTCAATCTGCGTCGCCAGCAACGGCGAATGTTTGGGGATTGTAGAATACACCGATCCCCTGCGGCAAGAAACCCCGGAAGTGATTCGGGCACTAGCAACCGCAGCAGGTATGGAAATACACATGCTGACCGGGGATAGCCGCCAACGCGCCAACGCCGTAGCCGCCCAATTAGGTATTCCACCAGCGCAAACTCACGCCGAGGCATTTCCAGAAGATAAAGCAGCTGTAATTAAACAGTTGCACGCAGCAGGCAGAACAGTTGCCTTTGTTGGCGATGGGATTAACGACTCCGCCGCCTTAGCTTATGCCGATGCTTCGGTTTCGTTTGCTGATGGATCGGATGTAGCGCGGGAAACCGCCGATGTGGTGTTGATGAGTAACGATCTGCGGGGTTTGGTGGAAGCTGTTGCGATCGCTAAACAAGCAATGGGATTGATCCATCAAAATACTACCATCGTGATTGCACCCAACCTGGTTGCCTTAATCGCCGCTGCTGCGGTTGGGATTAGTCCCTTAGCGGCAACTATCGTGAATAATGGCACTAGCGTTGTCGCTGGGGTGAACGGTTTGCGCCCGTTGATGAACGGGAAAAAAAAGCCAAAGTCTTGTGAATTTTAGATGGCAGATTGCAGATTGCAGATTTAAATTTGTTCAATTTGAAATCTAAAATCTGAAATCTGCAATTAGACAGATGGATTTGTAACTGTAAGGAGAAACAAAATGGCATTTAAACCAGTTGAATTAGTCGAAGATATGGGGACGCCCGGTATCGTTGCGGGCGTGGGAGCGATCTTTTTAGCGCCTTTACTGATTCCAGCGGTGGCTAAAATTGGCAAACCCATTGCGAAAACTATTATTAAAGGCGGAATTGTCGCCTATGAAAAAAGCAAAGGCGCTTTTGCTGAAGCTGGCGAAATTTTCGGCGATATCGTAGCCGAAGCTAAGTCTGAACTGGCGCTGGACGAGCAAAAGGTACTGGAAACAAATTCTCATCCTGAAGCACCGAATACGTAAGGTTTGTAGGGGCAGGGCAGGGAAAAAATTGTTGCTGTCTTGTCCCTTACATTCAAGATATTTTTTAACGAACCGCAGAGGACGCAGAGAACGCAGAGAGAAGAGAAGAGAAGGAAGGAAGAAAGAGTTTATTTCAATGCTTAGGGATTTAAGAATTAAGATTTAAAATTAGTTCAATATAAAATTTGAAGTTAGATAGTAGGCAGAAACAAGCAACAGCAATGAAGACGACAGCATTAGCAAAAAGAGCCACACCTATTGAAAGCCGCATCGTAAGTTCTACCCCAGGGCGGATGCGGTTGAAAGTGGGGCATCAACACCGCAATTCTAAGGCGCTGGAACCGATTACCCAAGCGTTAAAGTCTAAACTGGGGATTTATGATGTGAGGACAAATCCCCAAACCGGAAGCATTACTATTATGCACGCGCCTGAGCATCTGAGTGGTGAAGATGTTTACGCTATGTTGCGAGATTTAGGCATAATTTTCGCGGATATTACTGGCGGTAGATCTGAGGTGGCATCTAATATTACGTCTGCTGTTTATGACCTCAACCGCAGAGTGAGAAAAGGAACAAATAATGTGGTGGATCTGCGGATATTAATGCCCCTGGCACTGGGGGCGCTGTCGATACGACAGTTACTGGTTA
>DNGG01000522.1:8894-9145 GCA_003486675.1 Cyanobacteria bacterium UBA11372 | reverse complement strand
ATCCCCGTCATCATTCACGATCCCAGATTAGAAAGAACCACCAACGGCAGTGGTTTTGTCAGAGAAAAAACGCTCGAACAGCTAAAAGCACTAGATGCTGGTGCTTGGTTTAAACCAGAATTTTCTGGGGAAACAATTCCCAGCTTGAGGGAAGCTTTAAACGCGATCGAAGATTTGGATAGATTTGTTTATCCAGAAGTCAAAGGTGGTGAGAATTGGACAGATGCGGATGTGGATAACTTTGTGCAAAT
>DNGG01000522.1:0-8636 GCA_003486675.1 Cyanobacteria bacterium UBA11372 | reverse complement strand
GATGTATAGTAGCTTGTTTTAACGAGCAATTTTTGGAGAGAGTGAGGGAGCGATCGCGCCAAATTATTTTAGGATTTCTCGTACCTTCTGCATCCAAATTTACCGAAAAATTACCACTAGCTGCTGCCGATGGAAACGCCATCATGTTGAGCCAATATAATGCTTTACTAAAAAATCCTGCCTTAGTTGAAACCAGCAGAAACCAAGGAATAGATGTCGGAGTTTGGACAGTAGACAGTCACGAAGATTTGCATAAATTAGCAGAGATAGGTGTAAAGCGAATCGTGAGCAATTCCCTGATAGGATCGGGACTAACGCCAAGATTGTAAATGCAATCAAATTTGTAGGTTGGGTTGAGGTACGAAAGCCAACTTTGGCTGACTGGCTATTACCAATTACCAATTACCAATTACCAATTACCAATTAGCATCCGAGAAAGGAATCTCGACAATCATCTGGGTACCTTCTCCAGGAGCAGAAACACAACTCAGGTTACCTTTGTGACTTTTCACCACAATTTGATAGCTAATAGCTAATCCTAAACCCGTACCACTACCTACTGGCTTAGTAGTAAAAAAAGGGTCAAATATTTTTGGCTGTATCTCTGGAAAAATCCCACAACCATTGTCAGCAATCTTAATCAAAATAAAATTAGATGTAGCCAAAGAGGTATCCTGGCGACACACAACGTCAGTGGTAATTTTAATAGTAGGAGGTTCTTGAAACATGTGACGCTGAGTTTGTGCCTTTTCGTCCAAGGCTTCAATTGCATTATTGAGTAAATTCACCAACGCCTGATTGAGTTGACTAGCGTAGCAAGTTATCCTTGGCAGTTCACCATATGCTTTAATCACTTGGATTGGTGGACGATGTTCTGAAATCTTGAGTTTTTTTTGCAAAATCGTTAATATATTGTCAATATCCTGATTAATATCGGTGGATTTGATTTCAGCTTCATCCAGCCGGGAAAACCGTCGCAGTAAGAGCATCAGTTGGCTAATGCGATTGGCTCCATGCTTCATCGACTGCATTAAGTTTTCCCAATCTTCCACGATAAAATTTAGATCGATCTCCTCCTGATGCTGCAAAATTTCGGGGGTAGGATTGGGGTAAGTTTCTTGATAAAGTTCAACTAGAGACAGTAAACTTTGGAAGTAGCGACCAACATAATCGAGATTGCCAGAGATAAAGCTCATGGGATTGTTGATTTCGTGAGCGATCCCGGCTATTGTCTGATTCAGACTTGACATTTTTTCGGCTTGAATCAGTTTGATTTGTGTCTGTTTTAATTCCTGGAGCGTTGCCTCAAGCTGAATGGCTTTTTCTTGTTCCTGTTGGGCTAATTGTTGCAGTTGCTGTGCTTGCATTCGCAACAGCAATTGGTTTTCGATGCGAGTCAGGACTTCTTCTGCCCGAAAGGGTTTTGTAATATAATCAACCGCACCTCGTTTAAACGCTTTCACCAAATCGTCTTTTTCTGTACTTGCTGTCAGAAAAATAATGGGAATAGATCTGTAAACTGGGTTAGCTTTCAGTTGAGTACAAAGCTCTAATCCATCCATTACTGGCATCATTAAGTCGAGTAAAATCAGGTCAGGTTGGGCTGTTTGGATGCGATCAAAGGCTCGTTTGCCACTCATAGCAAAGGTGGTTTCATAACCTGCCTCTTCTAAAATGTCGCCAATCAATTGCAGGTTTTGGTTGTTGTCATCAACAACCAAAATTAGGAAGTTGTTTGGATTGAGGCAGAAGTTCTCCCCTGGGAGGCAACTTCGGTTGGCTGAAATGCCGATATTGTATGGGTTATAACTGTTTAATTCATCAGCAAATCCATTCATTTGACTTAACATTTCCTTAATCTTTGCGATCGCAACAATTTTTTATGCTTTATCGATGGCTAATTGGTAATTGCCATAGAGCAGCCATTAGCGATTAGCAATTAGCAGTTACACAACCGCTGCTACGGGAGATGATATAAGAGATTTTCCCAAATACTGGAAAGTCCTATTTGCTAATTGTTTCAGGGGGAAGTTACCAGGCGACGCGGGGCAACTTCCGGATAAAATACAGGAATTACGTCAGACGAGGCCAGAAATTTGGTTTCTTCCTCGATTTCCGATTGCCAAACCAACGATTTTTCGTATAAACCGGGTTTCTTTGCGTCAGTCCTAAAATATAAGGTTTCATGGCGTAACAGGGAAATACTTTTACAAGAGATATATCGATAAGGCGAATTATACCATAATATTTTCTATAGAATTTATCAGTTGAGAAAATTCTTTCAGAGTTTGTGGCAAGCGTTCCCAGTCAAACGCTTTAAATTGATTGTCCAACCTTGTGGTATAATGTCGCAAAATTTGACAGTGATGTTCAGATGCCCATTGGTTTAAGCGTGCGATAAATTCTCGTAGCGATCGCCGTTTCATCGTTTTTTGCAGTTCCAACCAGGTAGTTTCTTCCTCGATTCGCAGTTTTTCGAGCAACTCCGGTAATTTCTCAATCCCAACTTCCTGGGTTTTCCCAACTTCCTCAACCGGATCGAGGGGCAGTAAAATGGGTTTCAACGCCTCAACAAGTTGGGAATAGCTAACAGGTTTACGCAAAAAACTTTGACACAAAGGTTGGAGAAATGCTTCATCTTCTGGGCGAATCGAAGCAGTAATAATGACGATAGGGATGTCTTGGGTAGATGCTTGCTGTTTGAGGCGATAGGCTACATCTCTTCCATTCAGGTTTGGCATCCACAAGTCGAGCAAAATTAAGTCAGGATGGTGAGTTTGTGCAAGTGCGATCGCATTTTCTCCATTTTGAGTTAACAACAGACGATGGTGTGTCCCCGCAAAATGTCCTGCGATTAGATCGAGGTTAGATTGCACATCATCGACGACTAACACAGTAGCGGCTTGAAACCGATCGAGATTTTGATCGATTTCTACTGGTTGAGCTGGGATTATTTCCATATCCACTGGAGAAATCTGGGGAAAGTTTAAAGTAAAAGTTGAACCCTTACCGAGTTGACTTTGTAACTCAATCGTGCCACCAAGCAATTGCATTAATCGTTGGGTAATACTTAATCCCAACCCGGTGCCGCCATACTTACGATTGATGCTGGCTTCACTTTGAACAAATGGCTCAAAAATTTGCTGTTGTTGTTCTGGTGCAATGCCAATACCTGTATCTTCGATAGTAATGGTGAGGAGTGGGGAAGAGGTGTCTTGCCAACGAACTGAGATCTTGACGTAACCTTGTTCTGTAAATTTGATGGCATTGCCGACTAGGTTGAAGAGAATTTGACGCAGGCGAATACCATCTAATAAAATTCCGGTTGGCACGGTTGCTTCTATATCTGTCAGGAGTGAGAGGTTTTTTTTGTTAGCTTTTTGACTGAAAATCTGCTGAATTTCGATAATTAATAAACGCAGATTGATGGGTGCGTAATCCAGTTCTAGTTTACCGGCTTCAATTTTGGAGAGGTCGAGAATATCGTGAATTAGAGCCAGGAGTGTCTGACCACCAGAAGCGATCGCTTGGAGGTAAGATTTTTGTTGGGGTTCGGTTACGAGTTTTTGCAGCAATTCGCAAAAACCTAAAATTGCATTCATAGGAGTGCGAATTTCATGGCTCATATTTGCTAAAAATTCGCTTTTAGCCAGAGATGCGGCTTGGGCAGCTTTGGTAACTTCTTCTAGGGCTTGGTTTTGGCGCTGGAGTTCTTGGCGTTGCTGTTTTTCTATTTCTAGGAGTTGGGCTTGAGCGATCGCAATTCCCAGTTGAGCGGCGACGGCTTCAAATAGTACAATCTCATCAGCAGTCCATTGACGATAGCGATCGCACTGATGCAAGCCAATAATACCGTTGACTTGCCCTTGCCAAGAAGTACTCACTGCCAGCATTGACTTCATCTCAAATTGGTGGCATAAGTGTTGAACGGATTGAAATAGTGAGTCTTCATAAACATTATTGGACACAACCGCTTCTTTTTGGGCTAGCACTTGCTGAGCGTGGCAATTCCCCTCTATCGGAATATCTGTTCCTAATAATGAGACGAATTCTCCGCCTATATACTCTGCAACAATCGGAATTCGCGGCTCGGGTGTGGCAATATAACTGTGGATGATACAGCGATTAACTTTAAACGCTGCTCCAATTGTCAAAGCAGCCGTTTGAAAAACCTCTTGAATATCTAGGGTTTCTCGGATTTGTTCGGTAATTTGTTGGAGTAAACGGCTGTGTTCTAACTGGCGTGCTAGCGCATCTTGTGCTAGTTTGCGATCTGTAATGTTGCGGGTAATGACTACTACCCCTGATATTTCCCCCGATGATTCGTAGTGGGGATAATAAGAAACTTGCAGAAATTCTTCACCCACCCGCTCAAAGTTCAACCACTGATCGTAATGAATTTCTTCCCCTGCTAAAGCACGATCTAAGTAAGGTTTGATAGTATTTATAAACAGGTTATTTCCTACAATTTCTGCCACCGTAGAGCCGACTATCTGGGCGCTTGGTAAGCCAAATTTCTGTTCGTAGAAGGGATTGACAGCGCGATAGATATAGTCGCGATCGACAAATGACATTGCTTCTTTAGAAGAAGAGACAATTTTTTTATAGACAGAAAGGGCGGCTGCTGTTTGGCGACGCTCGCGATTTTCTTGTTTAATATGCTCAACTAAAAGTGCTTGCTGAATCCCAACTGCCAATTGAATCGCCAAATCCTCCATTAATTCCACTTCTTTATCTTTCCAGTGACGAGGAGTGGCACATTGATGGGCAATGAGTAAACCCCAGAGTTCGAGATCTGGGGCAGATTCTGGTGCGAGTAAAATCGGCACCATGAGATTCGCTTGGATTTGCAGATCTTGGTGCAATTGCAAGTTACAATCGCTGAGGCTGGCTTGGTAGATATTATCGATGATTCGTGGTTGACTTTGGAGAAATTGGGTTTTGCTTGACTCGTAAAAGCACGGTTCATCGATTTTCCAACCCAATAAAGATGCCCATTCTGGTGCTGCTGATGTGGCTACTACTTCACCGCCCATATCGGGGTTAAGCTGAAATATGAGGACGCGATCGCATTGCAAAAATTCTCGCACTTCCTCCACAGTAGTGTCGAGTATAGTTTGCAAGTTAAGCGATTGGCGAATCCGCAAGCTAATAGTTCCCAGCAACCGCTCTCGCTCTTCGCTGTCGCGGAGTTGACTGTGCAAATCCGCTTGTTCCAAAACGCTGTTAAGCGCATAACGGAGCTTTTCCGATGTCAGGTTTGTCTTGGTTAAATAATCTTTAATACCAGCCTTCATGGCTTGGACAACTAGGTATTCATTTCCATACCCCGTCAGCATTAAAACAGGAATTTGACTTGTTTTATGCAAACTTTGCAGTTGGTTGAAAACCTCTAACCCATTTAGATCCCCTAAAATATAGTCGAGTAAAATCGCATCAGCATGGTTGGTTTCAACCCAATTAAGCAAGTCTTCTCCCAGAGCAAAGCAGTGAAACTCGTAGAAGTAATTGGTATCTGCTCGCAAGAAGCGTTTATAGGTTTCTCGATCCTCGCTGCAATCGTCAACAATGGCAATTATGCGAGTTGGGAGCGAGGCATTAGACAGGTTTTCTGCTGCTAATGCTTCCCGCACGCTGGCGCGAAACCGATCGGCATTGAGTTCGCCTTTCACCAAATAGTTGTAAACTTTAGACTTCATTGCTGACAGAGCAATTTGTTCATTTCCCAGCCCTGTCAGCAATAGCAATTTGGTTTTTCCCACCCCTTTTAATTGCCGCAAAATTCGGATAAATTCCAAACCATCCAGAGCGGGCAAATGGTAATCCACTACAATTAGATCGGGCTGTACCTGCCGACACAGATCAAAACCTTCTTCGGCAGTTTCTGACTCAAAAATTGTGTAGGTATACTCCGCATCTTTAAGCAGGTAGCGGCGATATACTTCCCGATCTTCGGCACAATCATCAACTAGCAAAATTGTAAATTTTTTAGATTCCATTTTTCATCCTTTCGCGCCGCTCCTGTTCCCGTTTTGCTAATTCAGCTTTATCAACTTGACCTCGTTTAGAAGATGGAAGATGCAGCAATCCTTGGTCAATTATCGACGGCAAAAGCTTTTTTAAGTCTTTGTTTGGCTCTGTTGGCAAAACTTCCGGCACTATTGTTAGGCGCACCGTTTGGTCTTCATTTAGATATACGGGATTAAAGGACGCAAAACCCCATTTTCATACACCGCAACAATAGTTTCAGACATAGTTTGAATTTGAATGCATAGCTATATTTTAAATCCGAGGCAGAGCCTCTCGGATCTCGTTCCCAGGCTGGAGCCTGGGAACGAGGTCTTGGAGGGCTGCTGCCTCGCCAAGAGATAGCACTTAAACAGTTGTACCAGCAGGAGGTTTTTCCCCTGTTTGAGTTTCTTCGCGCTGCAACGCAGCATAAAGACGATTCAGCGCATTTACATAAGCCTGCGCCGAAGCGACAATAATATCAGTATTCGCAGCATGTCCGGCGAAAATTCGTTCGTTATGTTTGAGGCGAATTGTCACCGCACCAATTGCATCGATGCCATCAGTTACTGACTGAACCGAAAATTCAATTAACTGATTTGGTACGTTGACAACGCGATTAATCGCCTTATAAACTGCATCTACAGGTCCCGTTCCAATCGCAGCATCGGTTAATTCTTCACCCTCTGGAGTGCGAAGCGTCACCGTGGCAGTTGGACGGGCATTGCTACCGCAAGAAACCTGCACTAATTCTAAGCGGAATAAATCGGGAGCTTGTTGAATTTCGTCGTTAACAATTGCTTCCAAGTCCCAATCAGAAATTTCTTTCTTTTTATCTGCGACTTCTTTGAATTTGACGAAGGCTTTATTTAAATCTGCATCCTCGAGTTCAAATCCCAACTCTTTTAAGCGGGTGCGAAACGCATTGCGACCGGAATGTTTTCCGAGTACGATTTGATTATCCGTCAAACCGATTAACTGGGCATCCATAATTTCGTAGGTGAGCTTATTTTTTAACACCCCATCTTGGTGGATGCCAGATTCGTGAGCAAAGGCATTGGCGCCGACAATTGCTTTATTCGGCTGCACGAACATCCCGGTTAAATTAGAAACCAATCTGGATGTTTTGTAAATTTGGTGCGTGTCGATATTGGTTAGAGGTGCTTCCGATTCGGGCGCGCGTCCCAAGAAGGGATTAAAATATTGTCGCCGCACGTGCAACGCCATGACTAATTCTTCTAACGCGGCATTTCCAGCGCGTTCGCCAATGCCATTAATCGTGCATTCTAATTGCCTTGCGCCATTTTTTACTGCTTCGAGGAAATTCGCTACCGCCAATCCCAAGTCATTATGACCGTGGACGGAGATAATTGCTTGATCGATATTGGGGACATTTTCTTTAATGCCGCGAATTAACGCGCCAAATTCGGCAGGGGTGGTATAACCGACAGTATCGGGGATGTTAACAGTTGTTGCACCGGCTGCGATCGCTCGCTCCAATACTTCATAAAGAAACTCGGGATCGCTTCTCCCAGCGTCTTCGGGGGAAAATTCCACATCGTCCACCAAAGACTTAGCATAGGCGACCATTTCTGGTGCGATCGCCAATACTTCTTTGCGAGTTTTCTTCAGCTTATACGTAAGATGGATGTCCGAAGTGGCAATAAATGTATGAATTCTGGGCTTAGCCGCCGGTTTTAGCGCTTCTGCTGCTGCTTGAATATCCTGGCGGGTGGCGCGTGCCAAACCGCAGATAATGGGGCCAGTTTCAGTACCTACCGCCTGGGCAATTTTTTTTACCGCTGCAAAATCTCCCGGACTAGCGAAGGGGAACCCAGCTTCAATTACATCTACACCCAATCGCGCCAGTTGACGAGCAATTGTCAGCTTTTCGTCTACATTTAGCGTAGCTCCTGGCGACTGTTCCCCATCTCGAAGCGTGGTATCGAAAATTATGATCCGGTCTGGTTTAACGTTCATAGCAGATCTTCGCTGACTTTTTAAGAATTGCTCGTTTTCTATATTTTAGGTTCTGCCGTGGGGGCTGCCCGAAAAGCCACTTATTCTTTTAAAAAATCCTAACTTTTCCCATCTTTGGGTCAACCCTTTACGGGTTTGGCTCAAGCAGTCGAATTGGCTTGAGCCAAAGGCTGTTATGCAACTGTTGTTGTTAGATTTGACACAGCTATTTAATAGTCTACTTTTTCGATCCGATCTCTTATATCATTCAAATCTATGTACTGATCTGTCGCATTACGTAATTCTCTTGCTATCATCCCTTCCGTTGATACCACTGTAATATGAGTATTCTTCGACCTTAACAGTTCAATTGCCCTTTCAAAATCGCCATCCCCGCTGAATAGAACAACTCGGTCGTATTGATCGACTGTATTAAACATATCCACGACGATTTCTATATCCAAATTAGCTTTTTGCGAGTAGCGACCTGAACTATCATCATAATACTCTTTCAGTATTTTGGTGCGAACCGTGTAACCCAGACTAATCAAAGCATCTCGAAATCCTCGCTGATCTTGGGGGTCTTTTAATCCGGTGTACCAGAAGGCATTGATTAACTTTGTTCCCGGTTCGCTGGTGAAGTATTCCAAAACACGTCGAGGGTCAAA
>DNGG01000296.1:6114-18146 GCA_003486675.1 Cyanobacteria bacterium UBA11372 | reverse complement strand
TCGCCCCGCTTGTTTGTGGTTAGCTGTTTTCCCACTACTTCGTCGGTAACGTATGCATCCAATACTTCACCCCGCCAGAAACCGCTATATTTGTAGCGACGACATTCGGCATTTTTTAGACTCGACCAGAAAATAGGCCCCCACAACACATACGTACCGGCGATAATTCCCAGTACCGAAAACAGCCCGTCAAAGTCGGGCAAGGCAAAGTGTAATAAATACAGCAGTAAGGGAATTCCCACAGAAATTAATAGCCGCAATATCACATCGCGGGGCTTTCCCCAGGAGTACTTATACTGGTTTCCTGTGGCGATCAGAGGGATGAGTTGTTCAAATTTTTCGCGGGTTAATGGAATCAGCATAGAGAATGGCTAATGGCTAATGGCTAATGGCTAATGGGTAATGGCAGTTTACCAATTACCTATTACCCATTACCTATTACCAAGTTAAAGTATCTTTTCTAATCCATATACTAAAGATTGTATTTGCAGGACTTTGCGGATGGATAGTAACACTCCGGGCATGTAGCAGGAGCGATCGCTTGTATCGTGCCGCAGGGTGTACACTTGACCGGGTGCGCCAAATATCACTTCTTGATGGGCGATTAATCCGGGTAAGCGGATGCTGTGGATGCGAATTCCCTCCCCGGCGACGCTACCTCTGGCACCGGCTAATTTTTCTTCTTCGTTGACCAAAGGCGGGTTGAAGGGTTTGCCCATTTCGGCTAGCATCTGGGCAGTTTGAATTGCCGTGCCGCTGGGGGCGTCGGCTTTTTGGTTGTGGTGGAGTTCGATAATTTCCACGTGGTCGAAGTAGCGCGAGGCAGAGAGAGCCGCTTGTTGCAGCAAGACCATGCCAATCGAGAAATTGGGGATAATTAAACAGCCTACGCTGGCTTTATCGGCAAAATCGCCTAAATCTTGCAGTTGTTCTGGACTCATCCCCGTAGTGCCGACTACGGGGCGCACGCCGTATGCGATCGCCGACCGCACCGAATCATAAACTGTTTTCGGATGGGTAAAATCTACCATCACTCCGGGGGTTCTTTCCTGCGCCGCCATCGCCAGCATCGGTTCAAATTCATTGGTAATGGGAATTTCCAGCGCCCCGCATCCTGCCACTTCTCCGGCATCTTTGCCAATATATTCCGGATTTCGCTCAATTGCGCCCAGCAGCGTCATGTCCGATGCCGAAGCAACTGCTTTTACCACCTCGCGCCCCATTTTGCCACCAGCACCGTTGACTACAACCGGAATCGGATATTGATTTGCCATAATTGAAACTACTCTTGGAGCCAACAGAAGAATTTTGACATAGTACCCCTTCGGAGTGACAAATAGCAAAGAAACTGGGTTTGTTTTGCTCAACACCTAAAAAGTTCGGGAGATTGGTAGCCCCGTCAATTCATTGCGGGGCGGAAAATCGACGCGGGCGGGTTTAACCGCCGTCAATATTAAGCTTAATTAATATTGATTTTGGGATTGGAAGCCTGGTATACAATTTAAAAATAAATTGAATGTAGGTGATAGTAATTGGCTAAAAGTAAGACATCAACATTCGTAACAGAACTGCCATTAATTGTAGATAGCTTGCAAGAGAAGCAACTGCTATCTCGGTTTCAAGCGGCACGGCAACTATACAATGCCTGCCTCAACGAAGCAATGGCAAGAATGAACCTGGTACGCAACAGTAAAGCTTACCAATTAGCCAAACAAATAGATCGCCAATCGAAAAAAGCAAGAAGCGACGCCTTCAATGCCGCACGGCGAGCTTATAGATATTCCGACTACGACATTCAAGCTTATGCCACAATCGTTAGCAATCGCTCCAAATGGATCGCTCAATTAATTGACTCCAACACCCAACAAACCTTAGCCACCAGAGCTTTTAGATCTAGCCTCATAGTCTTGTTTAACAGAGCCAAAAATGTCCGCTATAAAGTACCGAGCAGATTTAAAAGCATTGAAGGCAAAACGGTGAAGCAAGGCGTCAGATGGAAAGATAACCAGTTGGTTTGGGGTTTTCTTAAACTGCTGCCGATAATCGATAAGAATAACCCTGTAATTCAACATGGTTTAAATTCCCCAGTTAAATACGTTCGCCTGCTGTGGCGAGAGCTAAACGGTAAGCGACGCTGGTACGTTCAGTTAGTCAACGAAGGGATGCCATACCAGAAAGAAAAAAACTATGTAGCTGATGGAGTTATTGGTTTAGATCTGAATATTTCCAATATTGCCGCCCTTGGAGATAACAAAGCTGGACTACTCCCATTCGCGGATAAAGTACCAACTTACGAACGGGATATAAAAGCTTTACAGCGTCAATTGCAACGTTCTCAACGTTGCTCAAATCCAGAAAACTACGAACCAGACTTTAGCTCTCGTTTAGGACGCAAATCAGTTGTCAAGAAAGGTAAATCCAAGAAAGGTAAACGGCAATGGAAAAAGTCTAAAACCTATTCTTCGATAGCCAGGAAGAAGAGAGAGTTAGAACGCCGTAAAAGCGCCTACGCCAAGTCTCAAAACCGTAGAATTGTTAATGAGATTTTGAGGCACGGTAAGCACATCAAAACCGAAAATGTATCGGTGAGGTCGTGGCAAAAGCGCTACGGTAAGGCGATTTCCGCTAAATCCCCTGGTTTTGTTCAATCCGAATTGGCTCGTAAGGCTGAAAGAGCTGGCGGGTCATTCATAAAGTTTTATACCCAAAAAACGGCACTGTCGCAAACCCATTTGACGGGTGAACGCATCAAGAAAAAGCTTTCGGAGCGCGTTCATTTTGAGCAAACGGGATTTGTGATGCATCGCGATCTTTTTAGTGCCTATTTGGGTAGATTTGTTAATGAGGAAGGTGTCCTTCTATTGTATCTCGCTGTTGAACAGTGGGAGAGGTCGGAGCCGATCTTGCACGAGGCATGGAAGGATTTTCAAATAAACCGCGAACGATTAGGCGAGTCCGAAAGTAGGCAGTCTCATTCTCCCTCAGAGCGGTTCTCGGCAGAGCTAGGAAATGTTGACCAGATAGCTATTTTCGAGCGAAAAGTTAACTCTAATTCCTGGCCTGATTCCTCGTCACTTTAGTGCGAGGAGTGGCTCAACTAACAAACCCAGTTTCTCTGATGCAAGATATCAAATCAATTAGCTTCAGGCTCATCGCCGTTATTATCTTCAGGCTGAAACGGTTCTTGCCCAATGCCAAGTTGTTTTTTGCTGCGTTTAAGTTGTTTCCAGAGTCCCTTAATTTGTTTGTAAGCATCCTCTGGAGAAAGCTTGCCGCCAGTTTCCAAAGCACAGATAAAATTCACCCGCTGAGCAAATTCTTGCAAATTGGCGTTAAACACCATATTTTCTGGCTTAACTTGTCCATAATAGCGGCTGCGGGGATAAAAAAAGTCGGAGCGATCGTTCATTGCTCCCCCTCCAGGGTGGTTACTAAAATTAATAAACTATATCTTTTGTTGTAAAACCTCTTGCTTGCGGTTGATGTCCGCTTTTGTGGTGGTTATTACATTTACATGATATACTTATGCTTCTGAGAACATCACGCACTTTTAAGTTTTCCTAAGTAAATACTTGATTTGATCGCAGATGGGACGATTCTATCGCTCGCTATTCTCGCTCTAAACGTAGTCCGATTGCGGACTTAGGCTGGTCAACTACTCCTAAAAGTCCGAGGCTTTTACAAGCCCCTCGCCTTTAGGCAGGGGTTGCTGACAGGTATCGTTAAGAAATTTTAACCTCTATAATTATAATCATTATCAGAGAACGCGACAACCGGCGCTGAAGCCAGAGCGGCGCTTTGTTGCCCAACCCGGGAACCGAGTTAATTGAAATTTATTTGCAATTATCGTTATACTTAATCTTGGGGGGTTCCGACGGGAATCTAATTGGGAAATTTGTCAATTAGGAGAGCGATGACCATGTCCTCACACACCGAACCGCCTGTTATTGCCCGGTTATTATCAAAAAATATTTTCAATAGATTTAGATCTCAGCCAGGGATTTCTAGGAGCGCCAAGCTAGCTGGGTTGGAGAAGAAACAAATACTCCAGTCGCGAGGAGCGATCGCGCCGTGTTACTCAGATGAAGACCCGGAATTGACGCCAGGGAAGTGGTGGGCGCGACGACGCCAAACCGATTTATGCTGATACTTAGGCAAATAAACCGGGTTTCTAGGAAAAATCGTTGATTTACCAATGAGAGATCGTAACAAGAAACCCGGTTTCTAGGATCTTAGCCCGTAAGTCCTAAATAAATTGCTACCAACCCCAAGTTCCGGGTTCACCTTTAAATGGTCCTACAATATCGCTGGTAATCCAACCGCCATAAAAACCACCAGGTTGCGGCTGTACTTTCTCGCCATCAACATAGCAAGCATCCATCGGCGCAGCGTAAAAAGCAATATAATCTTTAATCGACTCAAAAGCCTCAGTAGGTTCGGGATAAAACCAAGCCACATTGGGTGCTTGCTTGTCGCCAACAATGAGGGTGTAGTAACCAGCAATACCTTTCCATTCGCAAAAACTAGAGCGATTTTCTGGCACTAAATATTCCATCTTGATATCGGCGGGAGGGATGTAATAAACGGGTGGATGGCTCGTTTCTAGCACCCGCTTAGCATTGTGGGTATCGGCAATAGTAACCCCGTTAAAAATAATCTGGATGTGTTTGTTAGTATCTTCCAAACGTGGGGGACGCGGGTAATCCCATACAGATTCTTGACCGGGTTTTGGTGAGATGCGTTGGGGAGGCATAATCAATTTTAGATTTGAGATTGCAGATTTCAGATTGGGTAATAGGTAATAGGTAATAGGTAATAGGTAATAAGACATGGTAGGCAGGAATGGAGAAATAGGGGTAATTTTGCAATTTCCCTGCTCACCTGCTCACCTGCTCACCTGCTCCTAGCCCCTAGTCTATATTTTTACTTAAAAAGGCGGCTATTTCTGCAACTAACCATTCTTTTTCAGCCAGCGTTAACCAGGAGCCGAAACGATGGCTACGCACTCCTTCTACCAGGGTACAAACGATTACAGATTGGTCGTTGACCTGGTAATTGCTGCTTGCAAGTTGAACTTGCTCGATATTCTCTGTGCGTCCTTGAACTTGATGACAGAAGCCAAATAACTGCCACTGCAAGCGAAAAGATTGCCGGTCAATAAGCACGCGCGTGCGACCTGCTACACTGAAGAGCAGCGCTGATATTAATCCCAATCCGGCAATCCAAAATGGGATGGAAAATAACGGGAAAAATAGCTGAGCGCCAACTAAAATAGCTCCCGCAGTCCAGAAAAATAAAAAACCGCTCCACAGTAAAGCAAACCCTAACCAGAACAAGTTATCAAATCGCAACCCAACTGGGGGAATATCTACTAATAATCGCCCAAAAGTCTTATTTAAGACAATGCGACTCCCAGCAGGTTGACGCTGATGATGGACTAACGTTGGTAAATCACCCCGTAACGCTGCTAACGCCGCTTTAGCGGATGGAAATCTATCTTCTGGTGCGGGTTCGAGCATTATTTCTAACCAGTCGGTAAATTCCGCGCTGGTATGTACTTGGGAGCGAAAGTCAATTTTGAGACGACGCTGGGGGAAATCTGCGGGGGACTTGTGGGTTAGTAAAAATAGCAAAGTCGCTCCCAGTCCGTACAAATCCGTTGCTGGATCGGCTTGCCCGCGAAACTGTTCCGGAGCCATGTAGCCATAAGTACCAACAACGGTGCTACCGGCGGAGAAAGTAGAGCGGTAAGTGTCTTGCACCGCACCGAAGTCAACCAGGAAAATTTGCCCGTTTTCTTGGCGGATCAGGTTACGCGGTTGAATATCGCGGTGGATGACGGGTGGTGTTAATTGATGCAAATAAATCAGTATTTCTAGCAGTTGTGCGGCGAGGCGTCGGACTTCGAGTTCGTCGGGGCGCCAATTGTTTTCGACTAGAGAGGAGAGCGATCGCCCGCTAGCCAGTTCCTGCACCAAGTAAAATTGACGATCTGAAGGTGCATCTACCTGAAAATAATCCAAATATCGCGGAATGCCGGGATGATTTAATTGCGATAAAACCTTGGCTTCCCGTTCAAACAATTCCAACACTTTCCAGTCAGTCATGCGGCGCAGGGACAATGCTTTAATTGCTACCCGCTGAGAATTGCGTAAATCTTCGGCTTCGTAAGTTATTCCAATACCACCTTGCCCCAAAGTATCGATAATTTGATACCGTTCAGCAATGATATCTCCTGGTTGGTGCAGTAATTCCATAAAATGCAAAGATTTTAGATTTTAGATTGAGCGTCAACGGCAGGAGGTAATTCAGGTTTTTGAGCCGATAAATCAGATTTTTGGCGTCTGAATTTGCGATAGCCATATACTGCTGCACCTCCCAACAGCAGATAAGGACTAAAGGTAAATAGCCAAATGCTCAAACTCAGCAAACCGAGAGTGAATTCACTCATCGCATGGGTAGATTTACCCCAGGTTTCCTGAACTCGCAAACCTAAAGGCTGCTGAGATGGCGGTGTAGCAGCAACAGCTTCTTCTAAACTTATCGTAATCGTTGAATAGGCAACTTGCGTGCGTAAGCTTTTTAACTGGGCTTCAATTCGCTCAATTAACTCGCGAATCTCTCGCAAATTTTGGGCAGCGTATAGCACATCCCCAACCGAGCCAGAGCGCTCCATAATTTTTAATACCATTTCTTCCGATTTGCGGAGATTACGCAGCCGTACTGTATAATCTACAATTTGGTTGCTAAAATCTTCGACGGTAATCAAACGATTTTGTACAGTTCCAAGCTTGGCTAAAGCGTCGAGGGTAGCATCTAGCTTTTCTTGAGGGACTCGAACTTGCATCGCTCCAGTTGGGCGGGTGCTAGGATCTTTCGGCTGGCTATCTTGGGAGCTTAATATATAGCCTTGCTGTTTTTTGACAATTGCTGAGATCGATTGAAAGCTTTTGTCAATTGATTCAACGACGATGGATAAAGCTGCCTTTTTGATTAGTTGGGGTTGTGCTTGGGGTACTTCAGTTGCGATCGCTGAATCTATTGATGTGGAACTAGGCATCAGGGCTAATTGCGCTTTTGGATTTGTAGCTGGTATTAAATCTGTACCTGGTATCCTTCTTACAGCCGGAATAGATGGCAATGTTGCTCGCGCGTTATATATTACTTGATTTTCGAGCTTGGCTTTACCCCCCTGGTTAAGAAAACTCGGCAAAGCAATAGCAGAGCCAATTCCAAGTAAAAGCAGGGGAACAACTACCTTTAGCCAAGTTTTACCTTCGTTGCCATTTTTGTGTACGAGGTATTGTAGAAATTTAGCTTTAAGTTCAGCTTTCATCCCGAGTTTCTCCCGATCTAAAACGGATGCAGTCCGAGGTTCTACCTTGCTACTAAATCCTCTTAAACCTGCACTCGATCGAACATATGTCTGGCTCAATTGCACCTATGCAGTTTTAACTACCACTCGTTTCTAGGCTCCTGCCTAGAAACGCTTCCCGCGAGGCTCTGCCTCGCTTAAACTCGATCAAATGCAGCTCAAAGTCGCTAAACGAGGCAAAGTCGCTAAACGAGGCATAGCCTCGATTTAGGGTTCCCAGCCAGAGTCTGGGAACCAGATGGTGTATATATTGTAGGTTGGGTTAGGCTTCCCAGCCAGAGTCTGGGAACCAGATATGGTAGATATTGTAGGTTGGGTTGAGGTAACGAAACCCAACCCATACATGTTTTAACTAGAATGGGGTAACTCTGGTTTTTGCTCGGATCTATGAGATTTTTGTTGTTGCAATTTACGATAGCCGTACACAGCCGCAGCTATTAGCAGAAAATAAGGACTGTAGGCAAACAACCAAATACTTAAACCGAGCAAACCCATCGTGAATTGATTGACAGAGTGCGTCGCTTTGCCCCAAGTTTCCTGTACTTGTAAACCTACAGGTTCTTGCGGGGGTGGCGCTGCTGAAACAGGCGCTTCTAAGTTAAGGGTAATTGTAGAATAAGCAACTTGATTTTGCAAGTTATTTAACTGAGCAGAAATTCTTTCAATTGATTCGCGAATGTTACTGAGTTCTTGAGAAACTTTTAGCACCTCGCTGACAGAACCAGAACGCTCTAGTATTTTCAAAACGGCTTCTTCAGATTTCCGCAAGTTCTTTAATCGCGCTTGGAAATCTACTAATTGATCCGATACATCTTCAGCGGTAAGAGAGCGACTTTGGACTGTTCCCAATTTGGCAAGTTCGTCTAAAGTAACTTCTAGCTTTTGGGAAGGGACTCGCAGCTGCATCGAAGCAGTTTGACGCTTGCTGTTATCTATCGGTTGATTATCTTGGAAACCCAATACATCGCCTTGCTGTTTTTGGACAATTTTGCCAACTGAATTCATACTTTGATCGATAGATTTAACTACCAAAGTTAATTCAGCTCGTTTGATTAATTGGGGGCGCGACTTCCGGGCTGGGGCGGATGCTACAGTATTTTGTGTCGCTGAATCTGACATTTTAGCTAGTTCTGCTGGGGGTGCAGGTGCGGCGGCGGGTGCAGCACCGCCTTGCATTTGGCTCAACTTGGTGTTTTCCGCTGCACTGCAAGCAGGTAAAGCCATAGCAGACAAGATTCCAATCAGCAACAAGGTGACGCGGCGAGCAGATTTGGGATGATTAGCTTTAAGGTGGTCTGGCATAGGGCGTTTTTCCATAAGATGAAGCTAAACTAGCCTATTTCTGGGTTTGGCAGGTTAGCCGTTACAGAAATTGATACCGAGTCGCGCGGAAAGATGCCGATGATGGGGAATGGCTGCGGTTTTAGTGATAATTTTTCCCATCTGGAAACTTAGCCCAAATCAAGCTAGTCTTATAATTCAAGCAGCGACACGGTTTTATTTGTTACATGAAGACCTCTATCTCCACAATCCTATCCTCTGTTGCTTTATTATCCGTTTTAGGATTGGCGGCTCCTGTCAGTGCATATAATCCCCAGCATCTGAGACAGTTACTGCAAACTAAAGAATGTCGCGGGTGCGATCTTAGCGGTGTTAGCCTCAAACAAATTGATCTCAGCAATGCGGATCTGAGAAATTCCTACCTAGCAGGATCTGACTTAGAAGGGGCAAATTTATCTGGTGCTAAACTCGTTCGTGCCGATTTGAGCAACGTGAATTTGAGCGGCGCTTATCTGGTAGCTGCGGACTTTAAGCAAGCTTTCTTGACTGGCGCTAACTTGAGACGTGCAGACATGAGACAGACTCGTCTGAGTTTTGCTTCCCTCAATTCTGCCGATTTGAGTTTTGCTAATTTAACTGGTGCAGATCTCGCAGGTGCGAGTATGCGAGAAGCGAATGTTACGGGTGTGGACTTATCAAAAGTTATTCTCAATCAAACCACGCTTCCCGATGGTAGAACTAGCCCTCGCCGGAATTAATGGCAGGTGAGCAGAGGTGCAGGTGAGCAGGTGGGCAGGTGAGCAAGTGAGTTATCTAATCATTAGTGGGTTAGGTTTTGCTAGCTCAACCCAACTCTCTCTAGGCTAACTGCGATCGCATCCCATAGATAAATTGTTCCGCCCATCCGATCGCCTGTTGTCTTTACATATTTTTACATAGTT
This sequence comes from Cyanobacteria bacterium UBA11372, assembly GCA_003486675.1. Classification (GTDB taxonomy): domain Bacteria; phylum Cyanobacteriota; class Cyanobacteriia; order Cyanobacteriales; family Aerosakkonemataceae; genus Microseira. Next base: position 8,549 of record DNGG01000296.1, on the reverse strand, counting down.
GCGTCTATTGATGCCCAATAAATTATTATTTATTTGTTAAATAATGCAAATTACCCATTACCAATAGCTGACACTGTCGCATAAATGAGTAACACTCAACTAAGCTACCTGCAATGGGTGTCACTAAAAAAAGCGACTGTTCACTAACTTATAACAGCGGTTATAACTAGAAAACAATTTAAGTCTTATTCAATAAGAGAAGAGTCTTTATGGCAACCACTTCGATGTTCTGTAGCGGGAGCGATCGCAACCCGGAGCAATTCAAAGCTCTGATTCTGGGGAATCCAAACTATTTTGGTAATCTGAAAGAAAGTCAGTTTGAACCTGTACTCAATATCCAGTCAGATACTACCTTTGAAGAAATCGGCTGCGTTGGATTCCAGCCACAATTCAATCAACTAGAAGCAGTCGTTTTTATCAAGCAGCCATCTGGTTATGGGGGTGGCGTATGTTCCAGCGGCACGCCGGAATACCTGCGCTTTTACCTCTCTTTTGACGAGGGTACTACTTGGGAAGATCTCGGACTAGCAAGTTTTACAGCCTACGACATTCCACAAACAACAGATGGCAAGCGTCTTGAGTATGCTGTCTCGCTAAAAATTAATCCGCCGCGAAAGCTCTGTTTCTTCCGAAACATCGCGCTTGTGCGAGCGATTCTGTCGTGGAATATTGCTCCCCCACCTAATACTCCCGATTTCACGCCTGTTTGGGGTGACATTCACAATACTCACATCCAAATCGAACCTCTGAAGCTATTTCTGTTAGGCGAGATCTTCAAGAATTTAGAGATTAAAATTCCCCCAGAACTGTCTAACGCAGTCGATCTAGCACAACCAGTTGTTGCCCCTAAGCCCAAAGTTTTGAGTGTGGCAGAACTCCAGAAAATTTATCAAGACAAAAAAGTAGAGCCACATAGATTTGCCCTAGCCCAAGTGCAAAAATTGATTGCTCAGCCTCAAGTAACTGAGTCGCTGATGGCAACTGGATTCACAGGTTTGTTTTCCGACCTGGATATCAATTTGAATGACATTATTAGCCAGTTATTCCCCACGGATGGGAATACGACTTATGAAAAGTTGGAATGCGTTGGTTTGAACCCAAACCAAAATATGCTCGCAGGCATTATCCGCATCAAAAAGTCTTCTGGTTATTCTGGTGGCCCCTGTACTGCTGGCAGCAAAGAATATGTCACATTTTGGGCTGATTTCGACAACAATGGTACATTCAGTACCTGTTTGGGAACCACATCGGTGAATGTATATGACATCGAGGATATTCCACAAGAAGGACTGGAATATGCGGTCTTTTTGCCTGTAGATCTGAGTCCTTATCGCCAGCCTTGCGAAGACGGCCCCAAAGTCGTGAAAATTCGGGCTATCTTATCATGGCAAGTTGCACCCCCCTGCGATAATCCCAACTTTATTCCCGTTTGGGGCAATCGGGAAGAAACGTTAATTCAGATCCAACCAGGCTCAATTGTGGAGGGTCAAGTACCAATTTTCACGACTGTTGGTAGTGTCCCAGTCAGTTTGGTAGATGCCAACGGTTTGATTACCGATGCTGTAGCCTCGACGGGTGCGCGTTTCATTAATGCTCCGTTTGGGGGTCGGATTAACATTGCTGGTAAAATCGTCAATGGCACCGCTGCGTCGAAATACAGAGTGATGAGGAAACCTCACGGTGCGCCTGATTCAGCTTATGTTCCCCTCACCAACGAACCCAATCCGCTGGTTTTAACCCTCAATACCTGGGACCCCATCAACGGTTTTGTGCAAGATACCAATTTCCAAGTTCATGCGATTGACGGGTACTATCCTTACCAAGATTACGCCTCGGATCATTTCATCGAAGGCAATATTTTAATGATTTGGTATTCCACCTCGTTGGAAGATGGAAATGCCTACGATTTGAGGGTTGATTTAAGTGTGGATGGCAACCCAGACCACGATATCCACAGCAACGCGGTTACGGTTCTGATTGATAACAAAGCACCCGATGTAGCCCTCGATATTGATTTAGGTGGCGGTGTGGAATGCGCTGATTTCTATGTTGGCGATACTTTTACAGGTCACTATACGGCAAAAGATCTCCATTTCGGGTCATTTAGTTTTGTAATTCGACCCAGCGGCTCGGCTGGTGGAGTATTACCAGTTCCGCCTGCTGGATCTCACTCGATCGTTGCTCCTCCGGCTCTATCGCTGATCCCCGATCCGGGTATCATTAACGGTACTTACAGTCTGAATACGACGGGAATGAAGCCCTGTGGTTACTCGCTTACCTTGGGGGTTCGCGATCGCACCAATGTTAACAGCGGTCAGACGAACAATTACAATGAAGTCTCGGTCGGTTTCTGCTTGCGCTTGCCCCCAGAAGGTTAATACAGCCGATTGCAGTCGGATGAGGTACACCGAAGGTTTGTGTAGCGGCAGGATTAA
>DNGG01000296.1:0-5915 GCA_003486675.1 Cyanobacteria bacterium UBA11372 | reverse complement strand
GCGGCAGGATTAATCCTGCCGCTACACAAACTCAGCAAAAAGCTTTACCTCACTCAGCAAGCAATCCGCTGTATTACCCTTGCTGAATTAAGTTAGCTGCCCATTCCCCAACCGAATCTTTGATTCGGTTGGGATATTTGAGCGCAAAATTCCTTCTCTACCCCTTTTGCCCCTCTGCTCCCTTGCTCACCGGCTCACCTGCCCCTCTGCTAGATCTGATTTGCTCGCAGTTGTCCGCAAGCAGCATCGGCTTCTAATCCCCGCGAGTAGCGCACGCTGACGGCAATTCCTCGTTTTTTCAAGGCAGAAACGAAGGCTTGAATGCTTTTGGTAGTCGGTCGCTGGTAATCTACTTCTTTGATGGGATTGTAGGGAATTAAATTGACGTGGCTTTGGAAACCTCGCAGATGTTGTGCTAATTCTTCTGCATGTTCTGGTAAGTCGTTTAACCCAGCTAGCAAAATGTATTCAAATGTGATTCGCCGCTTTGTTAGCTTGACATATTCCCGACATTCTGCTAGTAAATTTTCTAGGGTATAACCTTCGGCACTGGGAATCAGTTTTTTTCGCAGTTTTTGGTTAGAAGCGTGCAAGCTAACGGCGAGGGTTACTTGCAATTGATGTTCTGCCAAACGCCGAATTCGATTGGGAATTCCTACAGTTGAAAGGGTAATCGATCGCTGTCCAATACCGACATCTTGGTTGAGGGATTTAATTGCTGCTACTACGTTATCTGCATTCAATAACGGTTCGCCCATTCCCATAAAGACTATGTGACTGACGCGGCGTTTAAAGTCTTCTTGAACTGTCAAAACTTGGTCGATGATTTCGTGTTTTTGCAGATTGCGAATAAATCCGCCTTTTCCAGTGGCGCAGAAGTCGCACGCCATTGGACATCCGACTTGGGAGGAGACGCAAACGGTGAGGCGATCTTCTGTGGGAATGCCGACGGTTTCAATTATTTGATTATCTGCTAATTTCAGCAGATATTTAATTGTGCCATCGGGGGCGACGGAGCGATGGTGGATGGTGGAACGTCCGATAGGAAAATCTGCTAGTTCCTCGCGCCATTGTTTGGGAAATACGGTGATTTCTCTGAGATGGCGCGCTCCTTTCTGATATATCCATTGATACAGCTGACGCCCCCGGTATGCAGGTTGTCCAGAAGCTTCTACCCAAGCGGTTAATTCTGCCAAAGTTGCCCCTAATAGGGGAGTTTTTGCAGTGCTTTGAGTCGATGAATTTTGGCTGTTTTCGCCCCAAGCCAAGGGCATTTGAACTCGAACCATATTAAACTGACAAAAATCAATGTTGGTTAGTAGCCCAAGTTGCTATTTATAAGTTGTGACATTGGTAATTGGTAATTGGTAATTGGTAATTGCTTTCTTTGAGATGGCAGATTGCGGATTTAATCTAAAATCTCAAATCTCAAATCTCAAATTTCCCATTACCTATTACCAGCGCCAAGGGATATAACTAGCAACTTGAGTCAGTAGAGGTAAAGGTTATTGTACGGGCGGGTTTTAGGAGATATTTCGTGGTTCCACAAATTGGTTGGTAAAACCAGCCCCTACTTGGTTGTTAACGATGGGTAGCTTGACGATAAACGTTGCTCCTTGTCCTTCACCAGCGCTGTGAACGGAAACAGTACCGCCGTGGAGTTCTACTAGGTGTCGTACAATTGCTAAACCCAATCCCAGTCCGCCGTGATTGCGGGTGTAGCTGCTATCTGCTTGACGGAAGCGATCGAAGACGTAGGGCAAGAAGTCGGGGTTGATGCCAATACCATTATCGCTTACTTGGATTTGGGCGTAGGTAATTGCAGATTTGAGATTTGAGATTTGAGATTTATTTGATTTGGGATTTGAGATTTCAGATGGCAGATTTGAGTTGGGACTTTCATCTGAAATCTGCAATCTTACATCTTCAATCTGCAATTTTTCTAGTTTTACTTCTACCCGTCCTCCTGCGGGGGTAAATTTGATGGCGTTGGAGAGTAAATTCCAGATGATTTGCTGTAGGCGATCGCTATCCCCGGCGATCGCTCCCACACTAGATTCGAGGCAAGATTCTAATTGTATCGCTTTTGCTGCTGCTGCGGGTCGCACCGCGTCGATTGCGGCGTCAATAACGCCCTTCAGGTTTACCGAGGCAATTTTTAGTTGCAAGTTGCCTCGAATGATGCGGGAGACATCCAGCAAGTCTTCAATCATCTGAGTTTGCGTCCTGGCGTTGCGTTCGATGGTTTCCAATGCTTTTGCTCTTGTCGCTTCGTCCATTTGGCGAGTCCGCAACAGTTGTGCCCATCCCAGGATGGCGTTAATCGGCGTCCGCAACTCGTGGGAGAGAACCGCGAGGAATTCATCTTTAATTCTGTTTGCTTCTTGGGCTTCCCGTGCTATAATATCTAGTTTGCGTTTGTGAAGGGCAAGTTCGGCAGCCAAGGCGGCTAAGTCTTGAGTTTGGCTGTCTAATTCGTGCTGGAGCAAGTCGCGGGTACGTTTCATGGAGATGAGGTTGCCGAGGCGCGATCGCAACTCTTGGAGGGAAAATGGCTTCATCAAGTAATCTTGCGCCCCCGCTTGCAACAATTTCACCCGCTTTTCATCGTCTGCTTTCGCCGTCAGCACCACGAACGGGATGGCATCGAGTTCTTTTCGCTTCCTGATTTCGCGCAATAGTTGCTCGCCGCTCATCAGCGGCATCATCATATCGCTGAGAATTAAATCGGGTAACAATTGCGTCGCCAACTCCAAACCTTCTTCACCGTTGAACGCACTAGCAACGCGATATTCACCGCTTAGTGCCTCGACGATAAACAGATTCATTTGCGGGTTATCCTCGACCACCAGCACGAGGGGAAGTTGGTCATTTGTCAGTTCGCTATCGGTTATTTCCCTAACTGGTGACGACTCAGCTTGACGCAGTTGCGCCAACATCGGGTAGACAATTTCCTCGACGTTACCCATAGACTCAGCCGTCAGGGTAGACACTGCCATATCTTTTGGCGCGACGATAGGCAATTCAACAGAGAAGCTTGCTCCACCTTCTGGTGCTTCCCCAACGGCGATGGTACCGCCGTGCAACTCCACGAAGTCTTTGACAATCGCCAATCCTAACCCAGTGCCGCCAAAGCGACGAGTGGAAGATTCTTCTGCTTGACGGAAACGCTCAAAAATCACTTCCCTTAGTTCCAAGGGTACGCCTGCACCGCTGTCTTCGACGGTAATCAGTGCCGAGTGAGGGGAAGAGGACGCCCCGAGGCGGGGACGCCCCGACGCGGGGAGGGTGTTGGAAGAACTTTCCGCCTCCAGGGAAGTTGCTAGTTCGACTTGCGACACCACGCAGCGAATGCAACCACCAGGGGGGGTGAACTTAAAGGCGTTGGAAAGCAAGTTTAACAGTACGCGCTGTATCTTTTCCGAGTCAACCTGAGCGGGGAAAGACTGGGGCGTTTCGACTAAAAAGGCGATGTTTTGCTCTTGTGCCAGCGCGTTAAAGTTGGCAGCAGTCAGGCGTACCAATTGAGCTAAATCTACTTCGGCGTAACGCATACTCATTTTATTCGCCTCCAGCTTGGAAATGTCGAGCAAATCGTTAACTTGTTTGAGCAGGATACGGGCATTGCTGTCTACCAATTCCAAGTCGTGGCGCTGTTCAAAGGTGAGTGCATCCCCTGCGAGTAATTTTTGAGTTGGTCCCAAAATTAATGCTAAGGGCGTCCGCAATTCGTGGCTGACATTGGCAAAAAATTGCGTTTTAAGTTCGTCAATTTCTTTAAGTTTTTCGTATAGCGTTTCTAGTTCGGTGTTGGCGCTCTCCAGTTTTAATTTTCTCTCTTCAGATACCTTGGCATTTTGGAGCAGCACTAACACTTGAGGCACTAGGGGCGGTAGCACCAAAGCTGTGGTGACTGAGGCTACGGCGGTAATTAATTTAAATTCACCCGCCAACCAATAGGTGGGCGTCCACAACGTCCACACTTCCATAAAGTGGGTAGCGCCGCAGGCGACGATGAAGGCTCCAAATGCCAGGAATACCGAATCAAAAGGGATATCGCGACGGGCTTTATAAACTAAATATGCCAGTGTGGCTGAAATTGCCACATAAGATAGTCCGATCAGCATATCGGAAACCAGATGCAGGGATACCAATGCTGGTTTCCACAAGAAACAATGCCCGTGGGGAATAAAACCTTTTGCTACTAATAGATTTTGCCACAATCCAGGCCAAATCAGCACTAGCACTAGCGTAATGGCTAGGATGCCAATGCCGTATCCCAAATCTGCGCGATATTTTTGCATTTTCTAGTTGACCGCCCTTCAGGTGATGGTCGCTTTTTATATCAAGTTTATCTAGCTTACTGATGTTTTTAACAGAAGTACCTCAGCATTCTAGTTATCTTGCCGCAATTGTTGTGGGATTTGTTGCAGCAATTTTCGCGTTATTACATTTCAAATTGATAGAAATCATCAGTCGTAAGGCAGAGGTTTCTTTTTCTTGAAAAGCTTTTTTCACTAAAAATGCAAGGAGGACAAGGCGATATTCTCCCTTGTCTTCCTTGTCTTGTTTTAGATGGTGACAGCTGTATCTGCGTAATTGCTTGTTAGCGTCCCGGAGTAGATCAAACCTCGCTGGGTATCCAGAGTTAAAATTGCCCCATCGCGAATGCACTGAGTTGCATTTTTTACTCCGACAATCACAGGCACTCCCAGGCGCATGGCAATGACGGCGGCATGACTGGTGAGGCTTTCATCTTCGGTAATCACTCCGGCTGCTTTGCGAATGGCATCGACAAATTCAGCACTGGTACGAGATGCTACCAGTATTTCTCCTGGATTAAAGTTACTCACATCGATGGCGCTGTGGGCTACTCGCGCCCGCCCGCTGACGGAGCCTTGACCTAAACCAGTGCCTTTACCTAAGACTGAGGTTACTACCTCAACTTTAATCAAGTCGGTTGAACCTGGAACCCCCTGTAGCGTACCGGCGCTCATAACGACTAAATCTCCCTCTGTGAGTAGATTTTTTTCCAGGGAGACGTTGATGGCAGCTTGAAAGGTTTGGCTGGTGGAAGGTAGATCGAGGACTAACAAAGGTTTGACGCCCCATACGAGTTGGAGTTGACGCGCTACATCGACGTGGGGCGTAATGGCGAGAACGGGTGTTTTTGGGCGGAATTTAGAAACATTTCGCGCCGTGGCTCCGGTTTTTGTCAGTGTCATAATTGCTGCGGCTTCTAGTTGCTCGGCTATATGACCGACGGCTTGGGAGATGGCGTTGGGAATCGAGCGTTTGGTGGTTTGGATCGAGCGATCGCTCCTACTAGCCAACATATCTTCCTCGATCCGCGTGGCAATGCGCGCCATCGTTGCCACGGCTTCCACCGGATATTTCCCCACCGCTGTTTCATTCGAGAGCATTACCGCATCGGTGCCGTCTAAAATCGCGTTGGCGACGTCGGAAATTTCCGCCCTCGTGGCGCGAGGATTGTATGCCATGCTATCGAGCATCTGCGTCGCGGTGATAATCGGAATTCCCAGTTGATTCGCTAAGGCAATTAACCGCTTTTGCAGGATGGGTACGTCTTCGGCGGGGAGTTCCACCCCCAAATCGCCCCTAGCAATCATCACGCCGTCGCACAAAGGTAAAATCGATTCCATCTGCTCGATGGCTTCGTGCTTTTCAATTTTGGCAATCACCGGCACCTGCTTCCCGGCATTGGAGATTAATTCTTTAATTTCTAAAACATCTTGGGGATTGCGGACAAACGAAAGCGCGATCCAATCTACCCCTTGATCCAGACCAAAGGTTAAATCTTTACGGTCTTTATCGGTCAAAGCTTTAATTGACAGGTAAACTCCGGGAAAATTAACGCCTTTGCTGTTAGAGAGCGGCCCGCCGACCACAACGCG
>DNGG01000181.1:9647-15164 GCA_003486675.1 Cyanobacteria bacterium UBA11372 | reverse complement strand
AGATAGCGAGCCAGGTGGTGAACTGCTCGATCGATTCCCGGCAGTTCAAAATCGGGAGCGTAGCTGCCAATGGTTGTGCCGGTTTTTTCCATATCAGGGAGATTTGAGATTTGAGATTGAAGAATTGAGATTGAAGAATTGAACAATTGGATTTCAATCGGTTTCCAGGTGGCGGTTTGCACCAGCCTCTGCCAAAAATCAGCGATTCACAACACGATCCTGACACAATTGCGATACTCGCTGCACGGAAAGTAGCGCAGCGACGGCAGTGACCCATTTTCCCACAACGCGATCGCCCAAGAGCCATTCTTTGTAAAGAATTGTCACAATAATAGATACTGATCGAGTAATAGAGCGATTAGCACCTACAATCCCACTCCCATGATCGATACAGCTTCCACCACCAGAACTACTCATACTTGGACATGGCAAGGTTTCCCCATCTGCTATCAAACTCAAGGAAACTCAGGTCCCGCAGTGGTTCTAGTCCACGGCTTTGGGGCTTCCTGGGGACACTGGCGCAAAAATATCCCCGTCCTAGCACAAAATGCCCGAGTTTACGCGATTGATTTAATTGGTTTTGGCGGTTCGGCTAAACCCACCCCTGGAGTCGAGATGAATTACACCTTTGAAACCTGGGGAAAGCAAATCGCCGATTTCTGTAAAGAAGTCGTCGGCGGTGCCGCTTTTTTAGTCGGTAATTCGATTGGCTGTATCGCTGTGATGCAAGCGGCAGTAGATTATCCAGAGATCGCCCAAGAAGTTGCTTTAATTAACTGTTCCCTACGCCTGCTGCACGATCGCAAGCGCGCCACTCTACCCTGGTATCGACGCAACGCCGCCCCCATCATCCAACAACTACTGTCAATTAGACCGATTGCACAACTATTTTTTAGCCAAATCGCCAATCGCAACGCCGTGCGTAAAATTCTGCTGCAAGCTTATAAAAATCCGGAAGCCGTGACGGATGAACTAATTGATATGCTAATGGAACCAGCAGTTAATCCGGGGGCGGTGGATGTATTTGTGGCGTTTACGCGCTATTCTTCGGGGCCATTACCTGAAGATTTGCTGCCAATTCTACCTTGTCCTGCCATCATGTTGTGGGGAACAGAAGACCCTTGGGAACCAATTGCTTTAGGGCGAGAATTGGCAAATTACCCACAAGTAAAAGAGTTTATACCTATTGAAGGAGCCGGACATTGCCCCCAAGATGAAGCACCAGAATTAGTGAATCCAATTTTACAAGATTGGATTTTGCAGCATCAGTAGTAGAGACACGGCATCAGTAAATGTCCCATTGCTCAAAGTTTTCCCGATGCCGTGTCCCTACTCCCGTTGACTCGACGGCAAATAATGATAGATTTATTTGATGCCCCTTGGCAACCCCGATCGAGACGTAGTACCAATAAAGTTCTCACGAGGAACGGCGTCAATACTTGTGACTATTGATACTAAATTTTGATCGGAGGATTTAGCCGCTCTCCTATTGTTAATTGTTGCCATAAACAAGAAACAACTAATAGGGAAATACTGTCATAAAATATGATAATGAATCAAATAAGTTTCAAATGACGCATGAAGAATCAGCAGACAGGATGGCGCAGAGTACTTTTTGGGACACGCACACGTATTCTAGGCTGGTGCATCTTGCTGATTGCTGTCTCTGACATTATATCTATTCTGGCAATTCGTCAAACTCTATTTGCACGGTTAGAAAGGAGAATCCATAAGTCGCTGATTCAAGAAGTAGAAGAATTTCGCCAACTGGTTAGGGAGGGAAAAAACCCCAAGACGGGAAAACCTTTTGGTAACGATGTGAATGAACTATTCAAGCTATTTATGTCGCGAAATATTCCTGATGACGATGAGTTTTTGCTCGCTATTTTAGACGGAAAATTGGACAGAGCCAGCCCTAGAGCAGTTCCAGCACCTTTAATGGGTAATTCATATCTGATCGAGCAATGGTGGCAACTAAAGCAGCCAAGTGCGGGAGAAGTTTTAACCAATGAAGGTACGATTCTTTATAAAGCAGAACCACTCATTGTTCAAGGAGAAGTTCGGGGGGTTTTTGTTGTCGTACATTGGCTTTCGGGAGAACGTGAAGAAGTAGATGAAGCGGTTTTTGTTGTGATTCAGGTGGGAATTTTGGTCTTAGCTGTAGCCTCAACGTTAGCTTGGATTACGGCTGGAAGAGTGTTGAAACCTTTACGAGAACTTACAGAAACGGCTCGCGATCTCAGCGAGTCTGATTTGACCAGAAGAATTCCCGTGCATGGCACCGATGAAATTGCGGAATTATCTGATACATTTAACGAAATGTTGGAGCGGTTGGAAACTGCTTTTGCAAGTCAGCGAAACTTTATTGATGATGTAGGACACGAACTGCGAACGCCGATTACAATTATCCGAGGTTATTTGGAATTGTTGGGACACGAGATTCCCCAGCAACGGGAAACCATCGAGTTAGTGACGGATGAATTGGGGCGGATGAATCGTTTTGTTGATGACCTTTTGCTGCTAGCTAAAGCAGAACAACCGGATTTTTTAAACTTGGAACTGGTGGATATTGGTGTGCTAACGGAGGAATTGTATGCTAAGGCAAAAGCTTTAGGCGATCGCAAGTGGCTGTTGGAAGGGAAGGGAAAAGGACGGATTGTCGCGGATCGTCAGCGGGTAACTCAGGCGATAGTGAACTTGGCACAGAATGCCACTCAGCACACAAAAAAAGGAGATGAAATTGCTTTGGGTTCTGCGATAATTCAGGGTAAAGTTCATCTTTGGGTCAGGGATACGGGTGCGGGCATTTCCCTTGCCGACCAAAAGCGGATTTTTGAACGGTTCGCTCGTGGTTCTGCGAGTCGTAGTCGTCGTGAAGGGATGGGTTTAGGATTGGCAATTGTCCGCGCGATCGCAGAAGCTCACGGCGGCTCAATCGAACTGGTGAGCCAACCGGGTGCAGGCTCTACTTTCACATTGATTTTACCACCGGAACCCCCCCAGGAGGTATTGTTAAATGAACAGAATTCTCATTGCTGAAGACGAACAGCGAATAGCTAATTTTTTGGAAAAAGGTCTACAAGCAAATGGCTTTTCCACCACGCAGGTTGCTAATGGTAATGAAGCCGCTTCTATAGCTTGTAGCGATGATTTTGACCTGTTGATTTTGGATATCAATCTGCCTGATAAAAATGGCTGGAAGGTACTCGAAGAAGTACGGGGACGGGGAGAAAAAATTCCGATTATTATTCTGACGGCGAGGGGCGATGTGAGCGATCGCGTAGCCGGATTAGAAAATGGTGCCGATGATTACATGACCAAGCCCTTTAGCTTGGAAGAATTGGTGGCGCGGGTGCGCTTGCGGTTGCGGGATGCTAGCTCACCAAAAGCGAACGAAGAAATGGTATTACAAGTACGAGATGTGACATTAGACTTACGCAAGCGGGAGGTGATGCAAGGCGATCGCACTCTCGATCTATCTGTGCGCGAATTGGCATTAATGGAAATGTTTCTGCGCCATCCGGGGCAAGTTTTGAGCCGCGATCGCTTGTTAGAACATGTCTGGGGTTACGATTACGACCCCGGTTCCAATATCGTCGATGTTTATGTGGGATATCTGCGTAAAAAGCTCAAAGGCGACTATATCGAGACAGTCAGAGGCATCGGTTATAAACTCCGAAGTAATCGGTAATGGGTAATTGGTAATTGGTAATTGGTAATCAAAACCAATTTTATCAATTACCAATATGAGAAAATTCTCATTTATGATTCATGAAAAAATTATAAAAACTTAATATAATTTTGCTCCAAGTAGTAGAGCAAAAACTGTGGTTGAGGGCGGATTGAACAAGTTATTAAACTTAGGTCAAAGCCTTATATTGGGGAGCTATTTAAGCTTCATTCCTAGCGAAAGTTCGGGCGCGTTACAGATGCCATTTGCTCAGACAAAACCAGGGGATAAACCCTTTTTCCCCACTAAGCAAAATCAACAAAATAACCCCAGAGAACGCATTACTCCTGTCTGGCAATTAACCGATGTTCAGCCAACAGATTGGGCTTATCAAGCGCTGCGATCTTTAGTAGAACGCTACGGAGTAATTCAAGGTTATCCAGATGGAACATTTCGGGGAAATCGTCCCCTCAGTCGCTATGAATTTGCCGCAGCACTTTACGCAGCGATGGAGTATCTGCGCCCAGTCACAAAAGAAGAGATGGAAGCAATCAAAAGATTGCAGGCAGAATTCTCCAGAGAGTTAGCAGAAATTAAAGGAAAATTTGAGAGTATTGAAAATCGTTTGGGGAGCGCAGAACCATTTTCTTTAACTACTAAACTGACTGGGCAAGTAGTGTTTGCAGTTAGCGGTGTCGGGGATACTGAAAGAGCAGATGGGAGTGGAGAACGCACGGAAAATAACATCACATTTGGTCAGCGAACCAGATTAAATTTTGATACCAGTTTTACTGGCAAAGAGCGCTTGAGAACGCGGATACAAGCTAGTAATATTTCTAGATTAGATAGAGCGACGGGGACAAATATGGCTCGCTTATCCTTTCAAGGAGATAGCGGCAATGAATTTGAACTAAATCGCTTGAGCTATCGCTTTACACTGGGCAAAAAAGCGACAATTTTATTTGAAGCAGTAGGGGGTGGATTAAGCGATTTAGCCGAGCCGATCAATCCTCTTTTTGGTTCGTCTTCTGAGGGTGCAATCTCTCGGTTTGCAACCAGAAATCCCATCTATCGACAAGGAGGCGGTAGCGGTGTAGGGATGACTTATGAATTTAACGATAATGTTAGTTTGAGTTTGGGATATTTAGCAGAAGCAGCGAAGGATCCGCGAATTGGGATTAGCAGCGGTGCTTATGGTGCGATCGCGCAACTCACCTTTGAACCCAGTAAAACGGCGGCGATCGCTTTAACCTACGTGCGGTCTTACAATAACATCAATACCGGAACCGGAAGCGATCGCGCCAACGATCCGTTTGATGACGAGAGTGAAGCGATCGCTGCCGACTCTTTAGGAGTGCAATCTAGTATCGAATTCGCGCCTAATTTAACCTTTGCTGGCTGGGTGGGCGTAACCCGCGCCACCGCCACCGATGTACCCAACAATCCTCAAGCCAATATTTTAAACTGGGCGTTAACCCTTGCGGCAACGGATTTAATTAAAGAAGGCAGTTTAGCTGGTTTAATGATTGGCGTACCGCCAAAGGTGATTAATAACGATTTTGCCGTTAATGGTAGCGATTATGAAGACGCGGATACTTCTTTACAACTAGAAGCTTTCTATCGCTATCCAGTCATGGATAATATCGCCGTCACCTTGGGTTTTTTGGTAGTTACCAATCCCGAACACAACCGCGACAACGACACAATTTATCTAGGTACATTGCGGACAACTTTTAGTTTTTAATGGTAATTGGTAATTGGTAATTGGTAATTGGTAATTGGTAATTGGTAATTGCTCATGGGAATATTTTACGTTTATAGTATTAGCCATTAACCATTAACCATTA
>DNGG01000181.1:0-9439 GCA_003486675.1 Cyanobacteria bacterium UBA11372 | reverse complement strand
ATTAACCATTAACCATTAGCCATTAGCATTTATCACCCATCATTATTAGCTTCATAAATCTGAATCCGCCCAAATCCTAAAAATTGAGCGTGGGGTTTTTCCCCTGTCGGAAAAGCAGTAACGCCGTATAAATAAACACCTCCTACATTGGGATTGCGAGTTGCATAAAGTCTGATGGTGACTGTTTTACCAGGGGGAACGGGTGGGTCGAAAATCACTTTTATTCCTCGCGTTTGGGGGTCGATGGCGACTTGTTTTAAGGATAATCTGGCAGAGGGACGGTTGCGGGTGCCCTCAAATGCATCGGTTCTGTTGAGATCGAAACGGGGACTGGCGGTGTTTTGTTGTTGTGCGATCGCCACTTTCTGCAAAGGCTCCCCCGCATTTTCCGGTATCGTCAGAGTAAAATAATACCTTGCTCCCGGAGAATTCGCCCCCTTTTGGGTAGTCGTTGCAGTCATCAAACGCGGCGGATTGGCAAAGTAGGTGGTTCCATCTGCGAGTCGGATAGCTTGTGCAGACAAAGCAGCAAAGCTGAAAATAGCTGCCGACAAAGCTACTGCGATTGGCATCTGCAAGCGATCAAAGTTCATATCCAGCACTCAAGTCAACTGGTGACTTTAAAATCCGTAGCATTACCTGCATTTTCCCATCTATTGATCGGTTCTCTGTGAAACTTCTATGAGAAAAGTTTTAGATCGGGGTGCGATATGCCAAGGGCACGCTGGCGCGATCGCATTTTACCTTCCCGCAGACGTTGCTCCGTCTCAGTAGTTCCACAGGCAAAATGAGAAGTTTCTCATCACAACTTCATAAAATTTTTATACAACTTTACTAAGATACACATAGAGCAATCCTCTGACTATCAGCCTCGAGCTTGAAAGCCAGTCGCTCGTTCTCTAGCAGAGCCAAATCGCTGCAAAGAACTCTAAAAATTAGCCAGAACCTTTTTGATTGATGCACAGTCAAACCAAAACAAGATTATCTAAGTTTTGCTAACAAATAATCTTGCACACAGATATTTTAACAGTCCAAAATTACCTCACGGACTTGCTCCAAACACCCATTAAAAAGTTGGGAGGCATTTGAAAATGAGACTGATGGTTTATTCTCACGATACATACGGTCTCGGCAATATTAGCCGAATGCTTGCCATCTGTAGCTATCTGTTGAAAGCGATTCCAAATCTTTCAATTTTAGTCGTTTCTGGTTCGCCGATGCTCCATAGTTTTCGGCTACCTCAAGGGCTTGATTACGTCAAACTTCCTTGTCTGAATCGGGGGGAATCCGGTCAGTTATCAGCTAAATATCTCAACACTGAAACCGATGAAACGATAAAGCTTCGTTCTGAACTAATTCTGGCAACAGCGATTAATTTCAAACCCGATATGCTCTTGGTTGATAAAAAGCCTGATGGCATAGCTGGAGAACTAAAAGAGACAATAAGATATTTGAAATGCGTGTTGCCAGAAAGCAAACTAATCCTGTTGCTAAGAGATATACTCGACAGTCCGCAAGTCACAATTCCAGAATGGCAAAATAACGGTTATCACGAAGCGATTTACTTTTATTACAACCAGATTTTGGTTGTGGGAATGCCAGAAGTGTTTAACCTGACAAGGGAATATCAATTTCCCGCCCATACCGCTAAAAAAGTTCGATTCTGTGGCTACATCCGTAAAGAACCCGGTTTGCAGCCTCCTAGCATCCTCCGCCAAGAATTGCAAATCCAACCAGAGGAAAAATTTGTATTAGTTACGCCGGGTGGCGGTCAAGATGGCGATTACTTGATTGAAAACTATTTTGCCAGTCTAGAGCATCTTCCTGAGTCACACAAATTAAAAAGCGTTATCCTATGTGGCCCAGAGATGAAAGCATCCCAAAAAGAAGCCTTTTATCAGACAGCGCAAAAGTATCCCCACGTCCAGATTAGCGAATTTACCGATGATTTAATGAGCTACATGGAAGCATCTGACATCGTTGTTTCTATGGGTGGCTATAACACGGTAACGGAAATTCTGTCTTTAGGAAAGAAATCAATTATCGTTCCCCGCGTCAAACCAGCTAAAGAGCAATTAATTCGCGCTGAACGATTATCTAGATTGGGTTTAGTGAAAATGATTCATCCGGATTGTTTGACACCTCAAGGTTTGATGGAAACAATTTTAGAACAACTCAGCAATTCAGCCAGTCATCTGCCTGCGCTTTCCCGCCTTGATTTGGATGGACTTCCTCAGACTACTCGCTATATTTATAACCTGTTGCACGGGAGTCATTCTGATGAATTTGTCTACAGCTATTCCAAGTCTTTCTACGCGGATTTAACAACGGCGGTTTAAACACTGTTGAATCACGGAAAATAAAGGACGAGGTGTATGAAAAATATATTGTTTTACTGCCAAAATCTTCTAGGTCTGGGTCACTTAGTTCGGACAACAGAAATCATTCGCCACCTGAGTAAGGACTTTAAAGTTTGTTTGGTTCAAGGTGGAACACCTGTGCAGGGATTTCAACTGCCATCTGGTGTTGAAACAATCCACCTACCAGCAATTCAGGTAGACCCGACAACCCTCTGGTCAGAAAATAGAATCATGGTTGCAGATAGTTCCCTCAGCCTTGATCAAGTTAAAGAAATTCGCAAAAATATGCTCCTCAAAGTGTTTGACGTATTGCAGCCTGATTGTTTAATTACAGAAGGTTTTCCTTTTAGTAAGAAAAATAGTTTGTCCTTTGAGTTAGTACCACTCCTAGAGCGAGTAAAAACGACAAAGCCTTCAACCAAAGTTGTTTGCAGTCTCCGAGACATTTTTATGGTCAAGAATACTGAAGACCGAGCTAAAAAAGAAGAAGAAAGATGTCAGTTTATGAATCAGTACTACGACCTGTTACTGTATCATTCCGATCCAAAAGTGCATCGATTAGAAGAAAGTTTTGCTAAAGCAAAAGAAATAAAATGTCAAGTAGTTTACACAGGATATGTCGTCCAATCTCTAATAGAAAATACTGCGTTTATTAACGAAAATATCTCCAGGTTTAGCAGTCAAAAACCGACAATTTTAGTCAGTGTTGGCGGGGGTAAACTGGGTCACGATTTACTGGAAGCTGTTATAGAAGCTGCTGCAATTCTGGAAAAATACTTGCCTCATAAAATTCAAATATTTACCGGGCCGTTGATGCCAGATGACAAGTTTTTGCAACTGCAAAACTTAGCCGCAGATAGAACTAACATCAACATTCGGCGTTTTACTACCCAGTTAATTGCTCATATGGAAAAAGCCAGTCTTTCCATTAGTTTGGGTGGCTACAACACGACAATGAACGTTCTCAAAACTGGCGTTCGCTCGATGATTTACCCTTCTAATAAAGACCGAGAGCAGGCAATTAGAGCCGAAAAGCTAGAAAAAATGGGAATTCTTGAGGTGATTCGTCCTGAAAATTTAGAACCCGCTCATTTGGCTGAAAAAATTATTGCCTGTCTTAACAAAGAACCTGTTAAAAACCTATGCCAAAATTTGGAATTACAGGGAGCGCAGAAAACGGCACAAGTGCTGCAAAATTTACTGGAATTACAATTGATTGAGGCTGTTTAATTAGAGGGTAACATGAAGAAGGTTTTGTTTTACTGTCAGTATCACTTAGGAATGGGTCATCTAGTGAGGAGTACGGAAATTATTCGCAGCCTCGCTAAAGAGTTTAAAGTCTGTTTTGTCAAAGCGGGAACGGAAGTGGAGGGGTTTGATTTTCCAGCCAATGTTGAATTGGTGACTCTGCCTTTACTGTTGTCGGAAAACAAGCAAGTTAAAGTTGCAGACAGTTCGCAAAATCTTGAGGAAGTCAAGGAAAGTCGCAAAAATTTACTGCTCAAAGTGTTCGATGAATTCCAGCCTGATTGTTTAACGCTCGAAGGATATCCGTTTAAGAAGTATCAGTTTGAGTTTGAATCTATTCCGCTGTTAGAGCAAGTGCAAGCAACAAAACGTAAAACTAAAGTTGTTTGCAGTCTGCGGGATGTGGTGATGGCTCAAACATATGAAAATCGGGAGGCGATTATTGAAAAGACTTGCGATCGCTTGAATAAATACTTCGACTTACTCCTGGTGCATTCCGATCCCTCTTTTCATCGCTTAGAAGAAAGTTTCCCTCAAGTCCAAGACATCAAATGCGATATCCGTTACACGGGATATGTCGTTCAATCTCCACCTGCAAATCCTGCCGTCCCCCTGGAAGATTTGATTGATTTAACTCGGAAAAATCCGACGATCTTAGTCAGTGTAGGTGGTGGACAATTAGGCCACGAACTGTTAGAATCGATTATAGAAGCAAGCTCAGTAATCAAACAGTTTTTACCTGATTATCACCTGCAAGTATTTACTGGGCCTTTTATCCCGAATGAAAAGCTTTTACAACTGCAAAAAGCAGCAGAAAATAAACCGAATCTCACCTTGAGGAAATATACATCGCAGTTATTGGCTTATATGGAAAAAGCAGATGTTTCCATTAGTTTGTGTGGCTACAATACTGCGATGAATGTTCTCAAAACAGGCGTTAAATCGATGATGCTTCCTTCTAATAAAGATTGGGAGCAAAAAGTCAGAGCCGAAAAGATGGAACGACTGGGAATCGTCAAGGTGATTCAGCCAGATGATTTAAAGCCAGAAAAGTTGGCTAAGAAAATTATCGAATATCTTTACCAAACTGTGGAGAAACAGTTTAAGGCTTTTGAATTTCAAGGCGCACAAAAAACTGCCCAATTGCTGAAAGAATTACTCGAATGCAAAGTGGCTGCTTAATCCTTCAGAACCCACGCCAAGAAACCCGGTTTCTAAGTTAGAGGACTAAAGTCCTTACTACAAACCCATTAATTTGTCAGGAGTAATTATGACCGTCGTTACCAAGTTATCCCAAGAACAATCAGCAATGGAGACATCAACCATGCAAAAACCACTTGTGACAATTGTTGTCGTACCGCGAGAGCGTTTTAGCTATAGTCGCGAGTCTTTAGAAAGCATCTACAGCGAAACCGATGATTATCCCTTTGAATTAGTTTATGTTGATGGGGGTTCTTCTCCCTCGCTCAAACGCTATCTGCAAGAACAAGCGAAGCAGAAGAATTTTAAACTGATTCGCACCGAGCATTTTATTTCTCCTAACAAAGCCAGAAACTTGGGACTTAAAGAAGTTAAAACCAAGTACCTTGTGTTTATTGATAACGACGTACTGGTTAAACGCGGTTGGTTGCAAAGTTTAGTAGAAACTGCGGAAGAAACTAATGCAACTGTGGTTGGAACTTTAACTTGCATTGACGAACCCGTGCATGAAGTCGTTCACAATGGCGGCGGTGAAACTTACTTTGAAACTCGCGTAGAAAATGGCAAAAATGGACGATTTGCGGTGCAGAATAGCTATTTAGAAGGACGGCGCGTTTCTAAGATTGCCTGCGAATTGGAGCGCGTTAAGTGCGATTTTGTTGAGTTGCACTGTGCGTTGGTGCGTACCGAATTCTTGGAAAAACATGGCGGAATGGATGAAGGATTGCTCAGCACTAGAGAACACATCGATATGTGTTTGATGGCGACTCATAATGGCGGTACGGTTTACTGCGATCGCCAAAGCATTGTCACCTACATGACGGGGGCAAAATTAGATTGGTGGGATGTGACTTATTTTATGTTGCGCTGGAGCGATGCTTGGGATCTAGCCAGCTTTAATCACTTCCGCCAAAAGTGGGGACTTCAGGAAGATTGGTATTTTGAAAAGCGCTATAATCGTCTCGGACGCCGTCGCTATCGCGCTTTACTCCGCCCTGTAATTAGCCGTTTTCCTTTAAAAGATCAAAGGAATTGGTTTGCAGATTTTATCAAAGATGTGGAAAGACCGCTGAATAATTTTATCAGCGATATCTATGCTCGCAAGCATGAATATGCTCGTCACAGTTTGGGTTTGAGAAAGCCGAACAAGGTATTTGAGAAACCTGAAAAATCTAAGGTTCTGGTTGCTTCATCGGCAAATGGGTAATTGCTAATGGGTAATGGGTAATGGCTAATGGCTAATAGCTAATTGCGATCGCGCGGAGGGCGGGTTTATCTAGGATGTCTGTGTGCAGCATATATTCTCTGTAAAACCCGCCCCTACATCAATCGAAATATACCAATTAACCATTAGCAATTAGCAATTAGCAATTAGCAATAAGAGAGGTATTGAATGAATAACTCCGAAAAGGATCTGAAGGCAGTTGTACCAGGAATTTTACGGATTTTTCGCAAGTTCTGGCCTCACATTCGCCAACGCAAATTTCTGATTGGTGGTTCCTTATTAGCACTGTTGGTCGAGACTGCTTTGGGGTTATTAGAACCTTGGCCTTTAAAGTTTGTTTTTGACCGGATTATCTTACCGGGAACAACTGCTAATTCTTGGAATGTAGCGCTTCCTAGCGGAATTAGTCCCATGATGCTACTGACTTATGTGGCTGGGGCTATTATAGCGATCGCATCCCTAAAAAGCCTCGCCTCTTATTTAAGCACCTACGGCATGGCTTTGGCTGTAATTCAAGTATTAGCAGAAGTTCGCAGCCAACTTTACTCGCACTTACAACGCCTTTCGCTTTGCTTTCACAGCAAACACAAAAGCGGAGATTTGATTACTCGCGTCACTTATGATATAGAACGCCTGCGATTAGTTACGATTAAAACCGCCTTGCCCTTTTTTACTAATATCGTCACCTTAGTAGGAATGGTAGCGGTGATGTTTTGGCTGAATTGGGAACTGACGCTGATTGAGATTGCGATTTTTCCCTTCTTTATATTTTTCACTAAGAATTTGGTTGCTCGGATTCGCAAAGTTACGCGCAAACATCGCAAAACTGAAGGTGCGATCGCAGACACTACCAGCGAAACCATCGGTGCAATTAAAGTTGTGCAAGCGCTTTCCCTCCACGATATGTTGGAGGACAATTTTTACAAGCAAAATAGCCAAAGTTTAGATGAAGGAGCAAAATCGCTCAAACTGGCAACTTTGCTAGAAGGAACGGTACAAGTTTTAATGGCAATTGTCATGGCGCTGGTGGTGTGGCGAGGTTCCCTAGTTGTGCTGCAAAAAGGACTGACTCCAGGGGAATTATTAGTATTTACCAGCTATCTCAAATCTGCCTTCGATCCGATGCGCCATCTTTCCAAACAAGCTGGGCAAATTGCCAAAGCTACAGCTTCTGGCGAGCGAGTTGTTGACATTTTAGAATACGAACCTCGCGTCCGCGACTTACCTGAAGCCAAGAAAGCTCATCCTTTTTATGGTGCGGTGCGTTTTCAGAGCGTATCCTTTGGTTACGAGCCAGAACGGGAAATTTTAAAAGACATTAATATGACCATTAAACCTGGTCAACAAGTGGCGGTAGTTGGCCCTTCTGGTAGCGGCAAATCAACCTTAATTAGCTTAATTCTCCGCCTTTACGATCCGGTTGCGGGTCGAATTTTAATCGACGGACAGGATATTCGCGAGTATACCCTGGACTCTTTAAGACAGCAAATTAGCGTGGTTTTGCAAGATAGTATGCTGTTTGCGGTCAGCATCCGGGAAAATATTGCTTATGGTAAACTAGGGGCATCTAATCGAGAAATAGAAACAGCGGCTCGCCTCGCCAATGCCCATGATTTTATTATGGATCTACCTGAAGGTTACGACACAATATTAAGCGAGCGGGGGGCAAATTTATCCGGCGGTCAAAGACAGCGAATTGCGATCGCTCGTGCTGCTATTCGCCAGTCGCCAATTGTGATTCTTGACGAACCTACTACTGGGCTAGATAATGCAAGCGATCGCGCTGTCAGCGAAGCACTAAATCGACTGACTCAAGGGCGAACCACCTTTCTAATTTCTCACAATCTCAGAGCCGTTGAAAATGCAGATTTGCTCCTCTACATAGAGGCAGGAAGCATCATAGAAAGCGGTACTCATACAGAATTAATGCGTCTGGGAAGTCGCTACGCAGCTTTGTATCAAATGCAGAACGCAATTAATTACAGCACTCGCCCCGAAGGAGATTCCTATGCAATTGAAGTCTAACGAACTTGCAGGCAATTTACTGCAACAAATGCTCCCGATAAACCTGGGTACTCGCGTCATACTCGTGCGCCACGGTGAGAGTACATTCAACGCTCAACATCGCCATCAAGGTAGTAGCGATATATCAGTTTTAACCGAAATCGGTCGCAGTGCCGCGCGTCGAACTGGAAGCTTTTTGAGAGGAATAAATTTTGATGCAGTTTACACCAGTTCGCTCAAACGAACGCAGCAAACAGCCACCGAAATGCTAGGAGTAATGGAACCAGCAATTGAACTAAATAAAATTCACACCACTTATGCTTTGCGAGAAATTGATTTGCCCGCATGGCAAGGTTTATTACATCGCGAAGTGCAAGAAAAATTCGCCGAAGATTATCGCTGCTGGAGACAACGCCCCCATCAATTTCGCATGATTAACCAGGAACAATATAGCGGTTTGCAGCCGGATAGCGGTTTGCAGCCGGATGAGGTATACCTTGGTTTGTACAGCGGCAGCATTAATGCTGCCGCTATACAAACTAAGCCAAAAGGCTTGACTTCACTCGCTGACAATTCGCTGTATACTTTCCCGGTGCTGGATTTGTACTCGCGCGCCCAAAAATTTTGGCAAGAAATACTGCCCACTCATGCCAATCAAACTCTATTAATCGTGAGTCATTCTGGCACAATCCGGGCTTTAATTGCCACAGCGCTGGGTTTAAAACCAGAACGTTTCCACGCAATCCAGCAATCTAACTGCGGCATTAGTATCCTCAATTTCCCAGATGATTGCCAAGCACCAGCGCAATTAGAAGCTTTGAATCTCACCACCCACTTGAGCGAGATTTTGCCCCCAACCAAAGCAGACTCTAAAGGGTTGCGTTTGTTGCTTGTACCGAGTGGAAATGAGGCGCAAATGCGACAGGTAGCACAGTTGCTGAAACAAGAGCAAATCGATTTTAGTATTAGCGGTACTGATGATGACGCGGAAGCGATCGCCGCCACAATTCTCCCATATCATCCCACAACTGTGCAGCTACAAGTGTTGCGAGACGACTTCCCCCAAGTCTGGCAACAAGCTATTACTGCCCGCAGTTCCCTCACTAGCAACTCCAGCCAATTGATAACTGGTTTAGTCGTGGCTAGTAAATATATCATTCATCGTCTCATCCGTCAAGTATTAAGCATGAATTGCGCTGAAATTGGCAATTTGCAAGTGCGGCAGGGAAGCATCAGCGTTATCCATTATCCTTTGACAGAGCGATCGCCCATGCTGCAAGCCATGAATATTTCTGGGTAATAGGTAATAGGTAATCGGTAATGGGTAATGGGTAATAGGTCAAAAGCTAATCGCTAAAAGTCAACATTTATTTACTAGCTCACAATTACCAATTACCAATTA
>DNGG01000691.1 GCA_003486675.1 Cyanobacteria bacterium UBA11372 | reverse complement strand
TATAGTATTAATGTCAACAAAAACCAAACCCCCACCGCTACTGACGCCAATCAAGACACGATGGGGGCTTGGACTCCTACGGAGCAAAATTCTATGATATCAACACCGAAGTCAGTCCCGGAACTACTCAAAGAAACAAGTCCGAACGATCCGCAAGGCAGACAACCGATCCGCTTGCTTGCTTGTGGCGTTCCACTGGGGGTAGAAAGCGTCGTTCATCAACTGCACGTGGTGCATTTTGCAGAGGTTGGGGAATGGAGTCCACCGTTACCTTCGCCGGTTCAGGGTGAGGTGATTCGGATTTTGACTCGCTACTATACCCATTCAGGACTGACGCAACGCCTCTATTTGTAAGTTGCGTTAAGCGATGAGAAGAGAGCGATCGCATTGGATTGGAGTTAGTGCGATCGCTTGCGATTCTTCTAGTGATATCATTTAATCAAATTGATATCGGCTACTCACTTATGATCCGAACAGTTATCAGCCTTGACCCCGAAGATAAGCAATGGTTAGATCGGAAGGCCAAGGAATCTCAAACTACACTTGCTGCCCTAATTCGTCAGGCAGTTAAACAAATGCGGCGACAAGAAGAAGCGAAATCGCCATCATTTGAGCAACTATTGAAAACCACTAAAGGCTTGTGGAAGGGTGGGGATGGTTTAATTTATCAACAATCTATTCGGGATGAGTGGTCGTGAGATTTTTGCTGGATTCAGTAATTTTAATCGACCATTTCAACAATATTGAAGCTGCAACAAATTACTTACAGCAAAACCGGGAGGAAATAGCCATTTCCGTTATTACCAGATCGGAAGTACTGACAGGTTTTGCACCCGCTGATGCCCTAATTGCTGCTCAACTGTTGGATAGGTTTCCAAACTTAGAAATGACAGTACAAGTTGCCGATTTGGCTGCAACATTGCGGCGACAAGAAAGGTGGCGACTACCCGATGCGATTCAAGCCGCCTTTGCCCAGATTCACGGGCTGAGGCTGGTTACTCGTAACACGCGCGATTTTCCACCAGAGCGTTATAACTTCGTGCTTGTGCCTTATCAACTTGGGGTGAATTAGAAGCGATATGCCTCCCTTCCGCTACGCGATCGCAAAAACGTTACACGCTCAATTTGCTATATTTGGTTTAAAATAATTTTGCAAAAGTGGTGGCAATTATGATTCAAGAACTATCAGATTTAAGAAATAGCATCCTTGAGGGACGGTACCAAGAGGCTTTAGCACTTATAGATCAACTTGATGGTATGAGTAGACAAGCCAAACTGGGTACGATTGAATCATTCCTAGTCAGAATGTTGATTCACTTGATTAAGAATCAACTTGAGCAGCGCTTGACGAATTCTTGGGCTGCTTCAATTCGCGGGTCACTTGTAGAAATCAAAAAATGGAATCTGCAAGATAATAAAACATCTTACTACGTCGATCGAGATGAATGGGAACCGATGATTGAAGATGCAATGGAGGTGGCGATTAGCGATGCTAGTGTAGAAGTTTTTGATGGTGCTTATACTCCATTTCAAATTGATGAAATGGTAGATCGAGATCGGGTAATTACAATTGCTCAAGAGCTTTTAGCGCTAACGTACACGCATTCAAAAAAGGAGTTGCCCGCAGTGGTGAATGATTATTTAACTCAGTTGCCAGGGGGTGAGGATTGGAAGGAAGGGAGGCAGAGATAGAGGGTGGGAAGGATGCGATCGCACTTAATTAGCGAAAAAAAGGAGACTGAAGTGTCTCAAATTTGCAGTTGCTATTACAGACTTTCACTTGGCACATGGTCAATTTATGGACTATCGCTATGCTTTGGAAGAGGAGGCCCCAGATCGAAAGTTGTATTTAGCCGTTCCCTTAAATGTTTATAAGACATTTTTTTCGCTTCAGTTCATTCAAAGGGTGGTGCAAAGGAGTCAAATCAGTTTGTTAATTTACGATCCGGATCGGGAGGTAATTGTACAATGGCAACCCTAGAGACTTATCGGAACTACATTCAACAGTTAATATCCGAACGCGCCCAGCGTTCTATGAAAGCTAATCCTAATGTAGAAGCGCAGACTATTTTTGATGTTGAACGCAACCATTACCAATTAGTTTATGTTGGTTGGAAACCAAATGGTATTCGCGATTATGGATGTCTGCTACACGTTGATATTAAAGATGGGAAAATTTGGATTCAATATGATGGAACTGAAGACGGTATTGCTAATGAATTGATGGCATTAGGTGTAGCTAAACACGACATCGTATTAGGATTTCAACCACCTTCTGTGCGAAAGTTTACTGAGTTTGCTGTTAGTTAGGGGAATTTGAGCGATCGCATAACAAAAATAAGACAGCGATCGCTCTCTTAATTGATAGATGGGAAAGTGCGATCGCTATCGCCATAGCACTAAAAGTTCTCCCAGTTTGATGAATATTTAAAAGTAAAGGAAATGCGATCGCCATGATTGTCAAAACTTCGTGAGTGCTAGAGAGTGGTATGCTGGCTAAGTTGAGTAAAAACAGTCATAAATGTCAATTCCGTCTGAAATTGCCGCTGTCATTAATCGACTCAACTAAGAATTAGATGAGATTGAACGG
>DNGG01000400.1:5422-21238 GCA_003486675.1 Cyanobacteria bacterium UBA11372 | reverse complement strand
ACCTAAGCTAGCGGACATCATATCACTTGCAATCTGCTGTAAAACATATTTTGTGCGAATTCTGGTCATACATGACTACAAAATTTGGTGCTAAATGGCTATAAGCAAAGCAGAGCAATGGTTTCAGCCAATGGAAGTTGCCCTGGCGGGGCAACTTCCGATTAGTCAAGTGGAATTTCGATCGTAAATTCTGCACCTTCTCCTGGTGCAGAAACACAACTCAATTTACCGCCGTGGGTTTCTTCAACGATTTGACGACTAATGGATAAACCCAAACCCGTTCCTTTTCCAACGGGTTTAGTGGTAAATAAGTGTTCAAATATTTTTTGCTTTATTTCTTCAGAAATTCCTGGGCCATTATCTTTAATCCGAATTGCCACAGTTGTTTTGTCTGCTAAAACTTCTGTAATAACTGTAATTTTATTGGGATTTGCTTCAATTTCTGTAAAGCTTCTTCCTTGGCTAAATTCATCCAAAGCATCGATAGCATTGGCGATTAAATTCATAATTACCTGATTCAGTTGTCCGGGATAGCAATTCACTGGTGGCAACTCACTGTATTGTTTGATAATTTGAATTTCTGGGCGGCGCTCGTTGGCTTTGAGTCGGTGTTTTAAAATCAGTAAAGTACTGTCAATCCCTTCATGAATGTTGCACGCTACCCGTTCTGCTGTATCACCGCGAGAAAATGTCCGCAGGGAGGTACTGATATCTTTGATCCGGTTAATTCCACTTTGCATGGATGTCACCAGTTTCGGTAAATCTTCTAAAAGATATTCCAAATCGATTGCTTCTGCATCTTCTGCAATCTCATCGCCTGGATCGGAAAATTTTTCTTGGTATAGTTCGAGGTGATTTGTCAAGTCTTGGATATAATCTTTAACATAGTTGAGATTACCTGAAACAAAGCCTACGGGATTATTCACTTCGTGAGCAACTCCGGCAACTAGCTGACCTAGCGTGGACATTTTTTCGCTTTGAATGAGCTGAATTTGTGATTGCTGTAAGTCGCGCAAGGCGAGTTCTAAGTTTTGCACAGTTTGCTCAAGTTTGACGTTCATTTCTTGCAGCTTGCTGACGTAAACATAACCAGAAATTGCTACTGCCGAACCCAGCAAAGCCAGTAATGGCGGGACTGAAGGAATCCACCAACCTGCTAGAAAACTAGCATAAGCGATCGCTGCGACAGCAAGTGCCGAAACTACACCAGCGATCGTTAATTTTCCCAAATATTGGTAATTTTTATCGTCTCGATGTTTCCATCCAAACGCAGCAATAATTCCAGCCCACAAGACAGTCCATAATTCTTCTATTAAAACAGGTAAAACTTGAATCAGGGGACGATTATCTAATACGGTACTTAAAATTTGGCTGGTTAAATTTGCCTGAATTTCAACTCCAGCAGTCCGCACTGGAGTGGTGATTAATCCGCCGCTGAAAGGAGTGTAGAAAACATCGTTGAGACTGGGGGCTTTAGCACCAATTAAAACAATGCGATCGCGCATTAAATCCGGCGGGATGCGATTGTCCAATACATCCACCACGGAAACGGAAGTAAAACTGCGGGCGGAGCCGCGAAAATTGAGCAATATCTGATATCCACCCGCATCGGCACGCACGTAACCTCCATGATGTTTTTCAAAGGGTTTGAATACAGTTGAACCCAATTTTAAATAGCCATTGCTGTCTGCTAGGGGAGTAATTCCTTCGAGTTTTAAATAAGCAGCAGCTAGGGCAAATCCCAAACTGGGTAACGGTTCACCAGGGATGGGAAAAAGAATGCCCCGACGCACCACACCATCTGGATCTACTACCACATCGTTGGCGCTGATTTGCCCTAGTTTTGCCAAGATGGGTGAAGGTGCGATCGCATCGCTAAATTTATCTCCAATTACTTTTTTAATCCCGATTAAATTAGGCGTTGTTTCAAATATTTTTACTAATTCTTTGTGACCGGGTTCTACTGGTAAATTTCGATATAAATCCAACCCGATGGCTCGCGGTTTTTGCTGCTTGATTTTGGTTAAAACTCGTGCTAAAATGGCATCAGAAATAGGCCATTTTTTTAAGGTAGAAATATCGGATTCTTCCAGGCTGACGATTACAATTCGCTCGTCTTTTGGTTCTAGGGGACGCAGGCGAAAGTTAGCGTCCAGCGCTGCTAATTCTAAAGGTTGCAACCAACCCAAAAGCCGGATGGCGATGGTTATTCCTGCTACGCATGGTGTAACAATTAGCGCTCCCCGCCATTGCCAAATTAGGGATTGGGGATCGATCTGGGGAGAATTGTTCCCATTGGCATTGGTAGTTTTGCCCCGAGCAAATAACTTAAGTTTGTCTCCTAGTAGGTTGATAAATTTCGACCGCATCCGACCAGAAAATTTTTTCATGGGGTAATAGATGATTCGGTAAAATAATATTATTCTTCCAGATCTGCGAAAGGTTGCGTTTCTAGAATGGGAACTTGGGATAATCCTACCTGAGTTAATAATAAATGGAGATATTCGATATTTAAGCGATCTTGGGGATTGGCTAGGTAAGCTTTAGAAATAGTTGCAATTGCATCGTACCAGATGCCAGATTGGGCATAAGCGATCGCGCGTTGGCGAAGCCGATCCGCAGTAGATTCGCGTACCGCCTGAGAACTTGCAGTTGCCAATAATTGTAGTTCGTCAACGTGATTGGGGACTCGTGCAATCCAGCTGCGGACATAAATATTCACAGAAGGACGCTTGGCATTACACACCAAAGATACTGTCCACCGATATGTTTTACCAACAGATAGTCCCGATATATTCGTTGGCAATTTTAGTTGCACAATACCCGTTTTGTTC
Organism: Cyanobacteria bacterium UBA11372; assembly: GCA_003486675.1. Lineage (GTDB taxonomy): Bacteria > Cyanobacteriota > Cyanobacteriia > Cyanobacteriales > Aerosakkonemataceae > Microseira. The sequence goes on along the minus strand of DNGG01000400.1, from coordinate 18,404 downwards.
ACCCGTAATTGCTTAACCAAAATCGGCTGGGCTACACCTGGTTCTACCAAAGCAAATTGCATGGGTGTGGATGGAAGGGCTGACACATACCAAGAAAATGTGGGACGATCGGATACAGTTAAACCCACGTGATCTTTGGGGATTAACAAACTAATCGATCCGAAAGATCCTTGAGGACATCCTCGCGAACCTGCGCCATCGGTGCGTTGAATCGGTTCTCTATCCGTTGGCGGAACATATCCACCAGAAGTATTGGCGTTGGCACTTAAGTTGGCAGTAAGCAGTGATAGCTGGTTTGGCGGTAAAAGTCCAGATAGGAGCAAAGTTAACAAAGTTGTTGATGCGATCGCCGCTTTAAATTTGAATTTGACTTTAATCATAAAACCTCGTAGCCTAGACCGTTAAACTGAGGGAAAATAACGAGCGATCGCTTAATATTGTATATTTTAGTTGCCTACCGGCGCTATACCGGACGGGCAGAATGCCCATCCCACAAGAGAATTCCACAAGAGCATTTCACAGCAAAAGTTAACCAGAGATATTTTTTCTTGTGGGGTGGGCGTCTCGCCTGCCCAAAAATTTGATTGTCTAATCTAGAATCTACAATCGTTGGCGTTCCAGGGTAGCTACTTGGTTCAAACCCACTTGTTCGAGTAACGAAACAAACAAATTTGAGGCTTGTTTTTCGTAAGGATTTGCTGTCCGAACTCGATCGAGGGTGGCAACCGCATCATACCATAACCCAGACTGAGCGTAGATTGCGGCGCGATCGCCCTCAGAACTTGCGGCTGCTAACTTTTGATCCAGATTTGATGGCGTCGCCACTCGTTCAATCCAAGCACGGGCATAAACATTCTCAGAAGGTCGCTTTTCATTGCACACCAAAGTTACCGTCCAACGGTATTCTTTCCCCTCTTCCAACCTGGGGGCAGTTGGCGGTATTTCTAGACGCATAATTCCAGCTCGATCGGCTTTAAGTTGCTGTTGAAAAATCGGCTGATTTGCACCTCTTTCTGTCAAAGTAAACACGAGCGGTGCTGATGTTGCATCGGATATATGCCACAAAAAGGTAGGATGAGCCGATACAGTCCGCGCGATGTGATCTTTCGGCGTCAATAAGCTTAACGATACAGGAGCAGCATTGGTGCATCCTCGAGAACCGCCGCCTTCGGTTCTTTGCAGACGTTCGCGATTGCTGGGAGGCACGTATTGCTTGACTTGAGCCGCATTTGCGCTGGCGGGAAATGAAGTCTGACTGATAGAAGCCAATACTCCCAACACGCTTAATGAAGCCAGTCCTGCTGCTGTTGATAATTTTTTAAGTTTAATCATCTGTTTGATCCTTGTTAAATGTTCAAGTGGTTTAACCGATCAATTATTACCAAACTCTCACAAATCAACCGAGCTAAAAATAGCCAACCAGAGAACATGTATATAATTATACTCGTTAATTCTCGATTTATCCTAAGTGGAAACACTCAATCCTAAGTTTAATTGATTTTGATTTCCCCAATTTCCACATTGACTAAAGTAACTGTAAAGCTTTTCAATATTTGGCAATGTGAGGATTTGGTCAAAGTCAGGTTATCCGTATGTGCCTCAAAAATTTTTATAGTTTTTGGCTTTTATTTGCTCTGGGGTTGATAGTCAGTTTAGGGCTGCACTTCATCCCCACTCCCCTAGTAGCGATCGCTATCCCATCCACCCCAGGGCTAGAAGTGACTCAAAATAGCCCAGAACAACAAGCGATCGCCAACTACAATCGTGGAAATTATCGAGAAGCGATCGCGCTTTGGCGGGAAGCACTTAGACAAAATCCGGACAAAAAAGCCGCAGCCACTATTTATACTAACTTGGGCGCAACTTATCGCCAAATCGGAGAGTTAGGCGAAGCGATCGCTGCTTGGAAACAAGCGGCTCAATTGTATAAATCGATGCAGAATGAAGAGTCACAGCGATCGCTGGCTCAGGTTTTAACCGAACAGGCACAAGCACATAATGCCTTGGGACAATTTCGGGTTGCGTTACCGATTTTACAATCGGCAGTAGAAATAGCGCAAAAACACCAAGATCGAAATACAGAAGCAGCGGCGCGGGGTGCATTGGGAAATGCTTATGCCGCAGCCGGGGATTTTGAGAATGCGATCGCTGCCCATCAAGCAAGTTTAGATCTGGCGGCAACTCTAAACAATCCCCTGTTAACTACAACGACTTTAAATAATATTGGTAAGGTTTATTTCAGTCGCTATCAACGATATCTAGTGCAAGCAAATTCCGCCAGACGGGAAGGCGACGAAAAAGAAGAAACTCGCTTGATAAATTTGGCGCAGCAAGATCTAAAAGCAGCACAAGCAGCTTACGAACGCAGCGTGCAAGAAAGCAAGCCATTAGGCGGAATTGTGCAAGCAAAAGCATTGATTAATTTGGCGCAATTACTGCAACAATTGCCAGGTTATCAAACTGAAATATCAGCAAAAATAGAAACATATCGTCAGCAAGCGATCGCAAGTTTAGAAACGGTGCCTGATTCTCGCGCTAAAGCTTATGCCTTGATTAATTTAGCCGAAAATTTATCGAATCCAGAGCCAATCAAAGTCCAAACTTTAGAAAAAGCAATTGCTCTGGCTCAAAGAATAGGCGATCGCAGAGCCGAATCTTTTGCATTAGGAATTTTGGGCAAGTTTTACGCATCAAAAGATTTGTCCAAAGCCATGCAACTAACCCAACAAGCGCAATTAGCCGCCCAACAAACCAACGCCGCCGACAGTCTTTATCGTTGGCAAGCGCAAGCGGGAAGACTTTACAAAGCTAGCGGAAAAACGGAAGCTGCAATCGTAGCTTATCGGCAAGCGATCGCCACGCTCCAAACAATTCGCGGCGACTTGGCAGTTGCTAGTAAAGATTTGCAATTGGATCTGCGAGACTCAGTCGCACCAGTCTATCGGGAATTAATGGCGCTGCTGTTGCAAGATACAGGAGAGGGAGACAATATCCAAAACGTACAATCAAAAATAGAAGAAGCGCTGCAAACTTCCGAACAATTACAACTAACAGAACTGCAAAACTTCTTCGGGGATGAATGCACAGAAGTTAAGCCCACCACCATCGAACCGATTGCCGAATTGTCCAAAACCAACACAGCGGTAATTAACTCAATTATTACAGGCGATCGCACCTACATTATTTTGCGCCTACCCGATGGTTCTTTCAAGCGCTATCCCGTGGCATTGTCCCCTCAAGAACTAGAAAAAACGATCGATCGCTTGCGCTTCACTCTCGAAGATATTTCGACCGATGAATATCTAGAGGAAGCCAAGAAAGCTTACGATCTGTTCATCCAACCGATGGCAGCAGATTTAGAGCAAGCCAAACCGAAAACCCTTGTATTTATTAACGATGGCGTTCTGAAAAACATACCAATGGCAGCTTTGTACGATGGCAAACAATACTTAGTAGAAAAATATGCGATCGCCACAACCTTGGGGCTGAACTTGACGCTGAGTAAAACCGAGAAGCAATCAAATAATCAAGCCCTAATTTTCGGGCTAAGTGCAGAAATTCCCCCCTTTGCTCCCCTACCTAACGTTCCCGCTGAAGCCAAAATAGTGCAAAAAATATTAGGAGGGGAGAAATTTTTAGACCAAGATTTCAACGCGGAAAATTTACACAAACAAATCAAAACGGGTAACTACCCAATCGTTCACCTGGCAACTCATGGGAAATTTGGTGCCGATCCAAGTAGCACATTTCTGCAATTATTTGACCGCCGAGTTTCCCTCAATGAATTTGAAACCATCTTGCGACAAAGCCAGCAACCGATTAATTTATTAACCCTGAGTGCCTGTCAAACCGCTGCTGGCGACGAACGCTCTACTTTAGGCATTGCTGGAGTTGCCTTGCGCGCGGGGGTAAAGAGTACGCTGGCAAGTCTTTGGTTTGTCAATGATGCTGATACCGTGCCATTAATTGAAGACTTTTACACCAAAATGCGACAACCCGGAATCACCAAAGCAGAGGCATTGCGACAAGCACAATTAAAAGCGATCGCCGATCCAAACGGTCATCCAGCAATTTGGTCGCCCTTTGTTTTAGTTGGCAATTGGCAGTAAAAAGACAGGAGCGAAGAGGTTGGCTGAGTCAAGCCAAGTTTTTGCTTATTCACAACGATTTATCTCCTGAATACTGCCTTTATTTGCTAAGAAACATCGAGCATTGAATGCAGTTATTTCCAGGTTGTTACTAGGAATAATCAACCCGAAAAAGAGAAACAATTTGTACTTATGAAAAACTTTTTTTCATCTGCCCTATTTTTCGGAATCGCTAGTTTGATTGAGGAAAAGAAACTGATGAGTATCTACCGTCCAACTTGCTGCTTGGGATTGAGCGGTATAATTTTCGCTGCACCTGTAGCAGCACAAATCGTCCCAGACGCAACTCTAAGAGTTAACTCTATCGTTACACCCAATGGCAACACCTTTACCATCGAAGGAGGAAGCCGCTTAGGGGGCAATTTATTCCATAGTTTTAGAGAATTTTCCCTGACCACAGGGAGAGAGGCATTTTTCAACAATGCGGTTGACGTACAAAACATTTTTACCCGCGTCACTGGCAGCAATATTTCTAATATCGACGGGTTAATTCGAGCCAACGGCGGTGCTAATTTATTTTTGCTTAACCCCAACGGTATCGTATTCGGAAATAATGCCCGATTGAACATTGGCGGCTCGTTTTTTGGCTCCACTGCATCGAGCGTGCGGTTTGCCGATGGCAGCACCTTTTCGACCGCAGATACATCCACACCGCCGTTGCTGACGGTAAGCGTTCCCATCGGGTTACAGATGGGACAGAAATCGGGGGCAATTCAGGTGCAGGGTAGAGGACACAATCTAAGTTGGCCTAGTACAACTACTCGCCTGCAAGGTAATTTTTCTGGAGGATTACAAGTAAAACCAAACCAGACTTTAGCCTTGGTTGGCTCACAGGTGACTCTCAACGGCGGCATCCTGACAGCGGATAGCGGACGGATTGAGATTGGGGGTGTTACTACTGGACAAGTAACGCTTGCTCCCACAGCGAATGGTTGGACATTGAGCTACCCGCAAGTGCAAACGTTTGGAGATATTCAACTAGCAAAGGCGTCGTTAGTCAATGCCAGTGGCAATGGCGGGAGTGGCATTCAACTAGCGGGGCGGCAAATCACCATCAGCGATGGTTCTCTTGCATTTGTCAGAAACCAGGGTAGTTTGCCGGGAGGCGCTATTTCGCTCCAAGCTTCCGAGTTAATTGACTTGCGGGGTTCGGTTAACAGCCGCACCGGGGTTTCAAGTGGGGCGAGAACCGAAACAGTCGCAGCCGGAACGGGCGGGGATATTACCGTTGCGACTGGGAGTTTAATCCACAGTGACGGGGCAAGAATAGAGACATTTGCTTTTGGCACTGGACGTGGTGGCAACATCGCAGTCAATGTTACCGACTCGGTGCGGCTGTTGAGAGCCAATCCCCTGAATTCGTTGTATACAAGTGGTATCCGCTCGAGTAACGTGGGCGCGGGCGCGGCGGGAGATATTACCGTATCGACGAATCGGCTCAGCATCGTGGATGGAGGCGGCTTAGCTTCTGCGACTTTTGGATCTGGCAATGGTGGTAATGTAACAGCCCGTGTAGCGGATTCGATCGAAGTTACGGGATTTAATCGCACCAGCGGTGGAGCGACGCCGCCACGCAGTATTTTGGTCACATCTTCACTCGGCGCCGGAAACGGTGGCAATTTAACCATTGACACAGCCAGAGCGATTGTGCGGGATGGAGCGCGGATTGGTGCCAGTACAGAAGCCAGCGGTAGGGGTGGGAATTTGCTTCTCAACGCTGCTCAATCTGTTGAAGTCAGCGGGATTGGCACTGGAACTCAACTACAGAGTCTTGTGGCATCGGGAGCAGAAGCTAATCTGGCGGTTCAAAGGATTCTAGGACTGCCGCCCATACCTTCTGGAAATTCTGGAACGTTGACGGTTAACACTCCTCGCTTGATTGTTTCAGATGGGGCGCGAGTGGGGGTGGACAATCAAGGAACCGGAAATGCCGGAAGCATGAGCATAAATGCTAGGCAGATCTTTGTTTCCAGGCACGGACGCATCGCCGCTTCTACTGCCTCTGGGGAAGGAGGTAACATTTCCTTGCGATCGCAATTCTTGTTGCTGCGCGACAACAGCCAGATTACTGCTACTGCCAGCGGTACCGGCAATGGGGGAAATATCACGATTGATTCTCCCATCATTGTGGGTCTGCAAAATAGCGATATCGTTGCCAATGCCTTCCAAGGCAACGGTGGCAACATTCAAATCAACACCCAAGGCATCTTTGGTTTGGAAAACCGTCCCCAACTCACCCCTTTTAGCGACATCAGCGCCAGTTCCCAATTCGGAGTCAGCGGCACGGTTAACATCTCTGTCCTCAACGTCAACCAACAGAATGTTGTCGCACCTCCCCCCAGTAATTTTGTCAGTACCGATCGGATTATGGCTAATAGCTGTCTGGCACGAAGCGGCAATAGCCAGGGCAGCTTTACGATCGCAGGCAATGGCGGTTTACCCGAAACTCCCGAAACTGCAACGATTCCCTACCAAGTTGTGCAAGTGGGATCTGTGCAACCTCAGCCAGTATCATCGAGCTTGGAGCGATCGCAACCACCCACTCCCAGTTGGCAATTTGGCGATCCTATAGTCGAAGCTACTGAGTTTACCGTTAATGCACAGGGACAAGTGGTACTGACTGCAAAGGGGAATTCTGGTACGGGAGCGATCGCACATCCCCACCCCATCCCTTGCGAGCCAAATTTGTTTCAATAACTCCAGTTCCTTTTTATACCACCGATCCCCCCAAACCCCCCTTGTCAAGGGGGGCTTAAGAGAAGTTAAACCCAATTTGCCATCAATTCGATGCCAAATTCTGTTGTTCTTGCAAGACGACTTGATTTAGCCCGACTTGCCTTAACAGGGATAAACGCGCTTGGAAAATGGCGCGATCGCTCGGATTAGCATTATAAGCACCGGAAATCCCTGCCAAGGCGTCGTACCATAACCCAGAAGCCGCATAAATTCGGGCACGTTCTTGTTCTGACTCGGCATTGAACAGCTTTTGGGTGAGTTCCGGTTTCGCCGCTACGCGCTCGATCCAGCTAGTCACAAACACATTGCTAGAAGGACGGTTAGCATTGCACAGCAACGATACTGACCAACGATATTTACGCCCAGATACCAATTCTGGTGCATCTTGGGGTAGTTGCACCTGCATGATGCCCGGTTTTTGCACCTCCATCCGCTGCACAAACAGCGGTTTTGTCACCCCCGGTTCTACTAAGGCAAATTCCACCGGCACCGATGTTTTATCCGATACATGCCAGAAAAAGGTGGGACGATTGGATATTGTTTGTCCGGTGTGGTCGTTGGGCACTAACAAAGTCACCGTCACGGGTTGGGATAAAGTACAGCCTCGCGAACCCGTTCCTTGAGTCGTTTTCGGCATTCCCCGGTTTGGTGGTTCGTAATTAAAATTCGTTGTTTGAGCAGTCTGTGCCCGTGCAGGAGAGATAAAACCGCCCTCGATTAAAGGATGGCTGAAATTTGGGCTTAATGGCGCATTCATTAAACCGAGCAATGGCATCAAAAAAATGGATGTTGCTCCTGTTATCCTTCTAGCTTGATGAGAATTAATTTTCATAAGTTAGAACTCCTGAAATTGGCGCAAGCGATCTTATTTTCCCAGAGCTAATTTTAATATAATAGATAGTATTTATAATTTTTTTATTAAGTTTTAGCTAGTAGAACTTGGTATATGGTTGTCAGCTGTTGTCTTCCCCTAATTTCGACCCTACCGATGAGATTAGTGGTAAAAATTCCCTGAATATACCTGTAAGTTCGCTGATTGATTAAAATTCGGCAAATACCGCCATCCATTGATTTATCAAAACTTTCTAACCGCGCTGCCAGGTTAACACAATCTCCAATGGTTGTGTATTCCAGCCTGTGGACGCCGCCCAGACTGCCAGCTACCACAGTTCCGGTGGCGATACCGACGCGCATGGCAACGGTGGGACGTCCTTGAGAAAGCCATCGTTGATTGAGGGATTTTAAAGCAGATGCCATTTCCTGGGCGCAACGGACGGCAGCTTTAGCATCATTAGCGATCGCATCCTCGGTGGTGCGCTTAATCGGTACGCCAAAAACTGCCATCACTGCATCGCCGATAAATTTATCCACCACGCCGCCATGAGCTAAAACAATTTCCGACATCGCCTCCATGTATTCGTTTAGCCAGTCCATCAGTTCTTCAGGGTCGAGGTTGTTGGCAATAACGGTAAAATTTTTTAAGTCTGTAAACAGCACCGTTGCTGTCAGCTTTTGTCCTTTGAGGCGTCCTTGTTTCAAAAGCTGATCGCGATCGCGCCAGATCGCGTCAGCAATTTGGGGACTGACATAACGCCCAAATAGTGTCATCATTTTTTGCTGTTCTTGATACTGCAAGCGGATAATGTAAGCAGCGATCGCACTTGCCGAACCCACTAGGGCAGCTAAGGGTGGAACTACAGGTATCCACCAACCGCCCAAAAACGCTAGATAAGCAATTCCCACCAAAATCCCACCAGCTACCAGCAAAGTCCCTATACTCAACCCCCAATTTGGTAATTTCCCAGCGATCGTCGCACCGATAAAAGACCAAAAAAAAATCCATCCCTTTTCTATAACTTCGGGCCAAGTTTTAATCAAAGGACGCCCTTCAATTGCTGCACTGAGAATTTGGCTAATAATATTCGCCTGAATTTCTATCCCAGCCATTTGTTTCAGTTCCTGGATAAAACCGCCACTCAACGAAGTGTGAAAGAAGTCATTCAAGCTTGACGCAACCGGGCCGATTACCACAATGCGTCCGCGAAATAAATCTTTTTTCATCCGATTTTGCAGCACGTCACGTAGGGAAATTGAGCGAAAGCCGCCTGTTGGTTGGCGGTAATTCAAAATGATTTGATAGCCCGCTGCATCGGCTTCAATATAATCCCCATCATTCGACTCAAACGGTCTAAAAACTGCCTTTCCTAACTTGAGATCGCCGTTTTCTACTGAATCGGGGTTAATTCCTTCACCTGCTAAGTATATCCCTGCCAATCTGAGGGCAAAACCGGGTACTGCTTTCCGATTTGGCGGGTTCAAAAATAGCAAGCCGCGACGAATTTTGTCGTCTCTATCCACCACCACATCATTCGCGGCTACCTGCCCTTTTTTACTCAATATTGGCTGTGGGGAAATATTCAAGCCACGGTTATCTGGACTTACTTTTTCAATTCCAATCAGATTCGGTGTAGATTCAAATACTTTTACTAGCTGTTCGTAACCGGGTTCTACAGGAAAATTTCGATACAAATCCAAGCCAATCGCTCGCGGTTTTTGGGCTTTTATTTTTAGCAACAATTTCGCGATTTTATCATCGGAAATAGGCCACTTACGAACCCAATTGAGGTCAGCTTCATCAATTGTGACAATGACAATTCGTTCCTCGGGTGGTTCGAGGGGACGCCAGTGAAAAAATTGATCGAAAGTATCCCAAGCTAAATACTGGAAAACACCCGTTAACCGCAGCACTATGACAATTGCTGCTACTGTGGGAGCGGTGAGTGCAACAACGCGCCACCGCCACATTTGCTGTTTTAGAGCAGACCATTTCATAATTCATTCGATCGGGCAGTCTGGAAAGTAGGTCAAGGTCGCTGCATTGGTGAAAAATAGTCTTGAAACAAATAATGGGGAATTATCCCTTTAAACTTCAGTCAATGAATGAATCATCGATGTTGAATACTTGGCAGTCAGTGACACAAAATACTTGACAAAAGTGAAATGATTACACTGTTCGAGTGACCGAGATCGCTCTGGATATAATAATATTGGCAGCGCATCGGTCATCTGTCTAGCGACAGATAAAATCTTCCGCGTTGGCAAGACTTCGCATCACATCCCCACTCACCAGTCTCGTTTCTCCATCTGTCGTAATCACAAATCCCCGCGCTTCCACAATCGGATCTTGCTGTTTCCCAGAATTACCCACAGCATTCTCTATTTCCCGTCTGCCCCCCTGCTCCTCTGCCCCCCTGCCCCCGATCCCCTGCACCTCTGCTACCGCATACCTTGCCATCAGCGGATCGTAGGGAGTCGGGGGTAAGCCGCCGTTGCCAGTGACGGTGAAGCTATTACCGGCGCGGCTACGGGCGATGCAACTTGTCGCTAAAACAGTATCGGTAGAAACAAAATTATTTTCCGATTGTGCTATAGCATTCTCAACTTGGTTATTCGTGGTGCGAATTTCTACCGTACCGCTTAAGCCAGGATTCCCCCCAGTGGCGGTAATATCGCTCAAAGGGGTGGTGCGATCGCGAAATTCAATCCCAAAAATCCCAGCCGCATTGATCGTAACGTTACCCCCAGTAGCGGTTTGAGAATTGGCAGTAATATCGCTATTTTCTAGGGCGGTTAATGTGCCTGTATTAATGACAATATTGCCACCTGTAGCAGTTTCGGTGGCATTGGTGAGGATACGACTGCCACGGCGTAACAGAATGTTGTTGGCGCGCAGGTTAATATTTCCTTGGCTACCAGAAGCAGTAGCAGCATCGATACTGCCTGCATTGTCGAGAGCGATCCGGCTGACGCCACGCTCCGCGATCCGGCTGACGCCACGCTCCGCGAACGCATTCCCCACCACATTAATGCTACCAGCGCGCCCCGTTCCCAAAGCTTGGACACTCACCGTCGCTCCATCCCGGACAATCAATTGACCGACATTCAAATTCACCGAACCCGCCGTTCCCATAGCATTGGGATTGGCGAAGATGCTGACAATGCCAACCGTAGCGTCAATTGAGCTAATCAATCGACCGTTACCTCCACTGCCGATGACTTCGACACGATTGGCATCGATCGTGATATTTCCCGCATCTGCTGCACCCAATGAAGCCGCAGAAATTAATCCCCCATTGCGTACAGTTACTACAGGTGAGGAAATGTGGATATCACCTGCCCGACTGGAACTGAAGGTTTGAGTAGCGAGAAAACTCTGACTCTGACTGCCATTCGCCAACGCCTGAGAAATACCTGCCACTTCCACCGACTCAGTAGCTCTAATGGTTAAATCTCCTCCTCGTCCACCAGTCGTAGACAAGATGATGTCGCCAATCGCCCCACCTGTGGTGGTCGAAATCCCGGCGCCATCAACAACGCTTAGGCGCTTGGTGTCGATGGTAATATGCCCACCATCGCCGATACCATTGGGATCTAAAGTGGTGGCGCTAATCAGAGTTTGCACCACACTTCCAGCGGGACTCCTCAGCACTTCGACTGATTCGGCAGCTTGAATGGTGATATTCCCTGCTGCCTCTATGCTGTTGCTGAGGCTGACAAGACCAGCACCATCGCGCACGGTTAATTTTTGGGTGGAAATATCGATGTTTCCTCCCCTGCCAGTACTTCCTCTGATGGTTCCGGTGTTAATGCCAGCACCGACCATCTCGATAACATTGGCATTGATGGTGAGATTTCCAGAATTTCCAGCACCAAAGGTAGCAGAACCAGCGATCGCTCCATCGCGCAATAACAAATTTCCCGTTTCGATCTCGATATTTCCAGCATTCTCAATCCCATAAGTCCCCGTTGCCAGAACAATATTGCGGTCAAACAAATCGATCGTTCCAGAAGTTAAATACCGCGCTATAAACAGTTGATAGCTATCAAATCCTATCCCGAGCATTTCTACTAAATCAGTAGCGCGAATGTTGATATTACCTGCTTTCCCATCTGCTAAAGCTATCGTAGAAATTTGCGACCCATTTTGTATCCGCAACTGTTGGGCGCGGATCTCAATACCCCTACCGTCTATATTTCCCAGCGTCAAGGCATAAATTTGCCCACCGCTGAGGGTGACAGAACCCCCTCTAATTTCTACCCTGCCGCCACCATTTCCGCTAGTGTTTATCCTGCTTCCACCTGATAAAACAATGTTGCCGAAGTTTTGAATGTTGTCATAATTTAAATCCAGACCGAGTGGAGTCGTTGTAAAACTTACAAACCCATAACTGGCAACGCTACCAAGTAAAATTTGCCCGTTACTTGCAGTTAAATTGCCACCATTAAGTTGAATATCGCCACCAACTAGCGCTAAAGTTTGACCGGGTTGTACTTCCAAACCAACATTATTGGGGATAGGGATTTGAGAGTTTAGAGGCGATAGCGGCTGCGAACTTTGCACCTGGGATTGATTGATTATCGCTCCGGGATTCGACCCGAACTGCAAGCCAATTGGTACGTTAATTGTCAGTAGCGGTGGTGCAGTTGGATTTGTGGCGCTAAATTCACTTCCATCGGCAAATCTAATGCTGCTGGCAGTACTACCAATAAACGCACCGCCGATATTTAATTGAGCATTAGGGCCAAATATAATCCCATTGGGATTGAGCAAAAATAAATTAGCCCTGCCATTAGCTTTGATAATTCCATCAATATGAGAAATCGACCCCCCCGTCACCCGCGTAAAAATGTTCTGAATATCCAGTGCATTATTGAAAAAACCCGTGCCGCCAGTCAAGATAGAAAATTCCCGGAAACTGTGAAATAGATTCCCTCCCGCTTGAGTTCCTCCTTCAATAATGCTGGTAGTACCATTCGGGATAACAATAGAATTATTCGGCAATGTGCCATCGGGTACGATTTGCGCTTTTCCTGTAGCTGCTACCAAAAAAATGATGCAAATAGTACCAGCGCTCCAGAATAAGTTATCAGGTTTTTTCATCTTTTAACGCTGATAGTTCCTCGTTGATTATTTTCCCTTGAAACTTATACTTGTTGCAAGCTCTACACTTGTTGCAGCCCTTGGGCTTACAGTAGATTGCAAGCTCGTCTAGGGAAAGCGCGATCGCGAAGGTTTGTCAAGCGCGCACCCTTAAGGG
>DNGG01000400.1:0-5173 GCA_003486675.1 Cyanobacteria bacterium UBA11372 | reverse complement strand
TACGACTGCAATCCGCTATAAATTCAGGACTTACGCAAAATCTCTAAATGTACCGTATCTTAGCTCTGCTATTTATACTCGCCTACTCGCTCGTGACTTACCCACGACGAGTCAAGAAACCGGGTTTCTTCTTCGATCTCTAGTTCCTACCTCGACGAGCTTAGAAACCCGGTTTCTTGGCACAAGTCCTGCCATTGTAGGAAAGTGTTAAGATTTTGTACAAAGTTAGGGGTTTTGTTCAACCTCCTGCCTCCTGCCCTCTGCTTTTCTTCGGTAAACTGTGAGATTTCATCGCCAATTTCCGATCAGGATAAAAGGCGACCAAACAGCCGGATGATTGTAGTCATCTGAAGCAATTAACTTCAGTTGTGCCTTCTGAAGCGCTGCGGCTTTTGCCACATCAGGTTGACGCAGTTGAGTATAAAATTCTTCAATCAATTTGACCGTCGATTCATCATTAATAAACCACAGACTAGCTAGGGCACTTTTAACCCCCGCCCGCACAGCAACCCCCGCAATTCCCAAAGCTGCCCGATTATCTCCCGCCGCCGTTTGACAAGCACTTAAAGTTAATAACTCTACAGGTTCTTGTTGTTCGCGTCGTCCATAATTTTGGGATACACTCCGCAACAAATTATCAAGTTGCTCGAGACTAATTTTTCCGTCGTATCCTACTAAGAAAGTACTCGCAGCATCCACACCAAATTTGCCGTGAGTGGCAATGTGAACAATGGGAAAATTATTAGCTCGTAGTTCCTTTTCTAGCCGAGTTATGGTAAAATCTCGATCTAAAAGTTTAATACCTCCCAAAAGGCTATTTACCTCCGCAACTTCGGCAGCTACATTTGTTAGCGGTGGAAAGGGTTCGCGTTCGACAGTTAAGCCGACAGCAAGGGCTTTTAAATTGCGGACATTGGGAGATTTGCTAGCAGTTAAAGCAAGACTAGGTGTGGTAGCGATCGCATACTTCTGCACCAAAAATTCCTGACCATCGTGCAATGCAGACATCGGCACTTTTCGCAATACCCCATCCTGGATAAATACAAGAGTTTTTATCCCCAATTTAGCCAAGTCTGTTTCCAGCGGGCGTATCAATAAATCGTAGATTTTTTGAGCTTGAGTAAGGTATTCTTCAGTCGCCCGATTTTCTAGTAATAACCGCAATTCGTCGATTTCCTCCTGGAGTTTATCTTGTGCTATTTCTACTGGGTAACCTGTAAAATTCCCATCTGGAGATTGCAGAATCATTACGGTGCGATCGCTCAAAATCGCCGAATAAATCACCCCCGTCTCATTCCCGGCTAAATCGCCATTATTTTTAGCAGTTTCTTTGGCAATTTCCACGCAATCATCGCCAAAAAAGTTTTGCAATTCAGCTAATTTTAGCAACTCTAGGATATTGATAACTTTCTGCAAATTTTGATTGTAACTTTCTTCCCCATTCCCAATTACCAATGACCTATTACCAGTTTGAAGCAACAACGCGATTAATTCTCGATAAACAGGTTCTACCGCATCTCGGAAGTTAAATTGCAAATCTTTATTGGCAACTAAAATGTCTCCCCGTATACTTTGGAGAGTGGCGATCGCACTTTCATAAGACGCGATCGCCCGCGTGCGATCGCCCGTCACCCTAAATATACGCCCCGCCTGCCACTGCCAGCGATATAAACTATCCGCCGCATTCGCTTGCTGTGCAGCAAACTGCGCTTGCTGCGTCAATTCCATCGCCTCGCTATATTGCCGAGAGCCTTCATACAAGTGTCCTAAGCTACCAAAAGCAAACGATAAACTGCGGGAATCACCGATATTTCTCGCCGAAGCGATCGCCAGTCCTAATAACCTCGCCGCCTCTTGACTATTTTCCTTTCCAATCGCTAAGTTAATCAACCCAAAAACCTTATCCCGCGAATCCGGCACTTGTTCTAAAATTGATAAAATGCGCAAGCGATTTTGAGCAATTAAATTTCTATCTGGCTCAGCCATCTCTCCCAGCAAACGGTTAAGATTTAACCGAGCTTTTACTTCCGATAATTGCCAAGTTTGATCGCTAAATTGAGGCTCTTTGGATAACCCATCCATTGCGACTTGTGCGCTTTGTTGAAATGCAGCGATCGCGGCTAATTTATCCTTTTGAGCCAACTGATTAAACTGCTGTACGGCTTGCTCATCGCCTTCTATCGCCGCTACACTTGCGCTGATGCGATATCGTTCTCCCCTACTCGCATAAGCATTTCCTAAATTATTTAAAGCTGTTATAATATAATATTTACCAGTTTTACCGCTATCATTCAATTCGCGAGCAATTCGCAAGCTAGCCTCACAAGCAGAAATAGCTTGTTCGTAATTTCCCCCAGCCCAATAAGCATTGCCCAAACCACCTAAAGCCGCTGCTTCGGTTACCTGCAAATTATTTGTTTTAGCTATTTCTAAAGCAGATTGGAACAATTTAATCGCCCGTTGTTGCTGTCCCAAATCGCTATAAGTTTGTCCTTGTTCCACAAGCAATTGAGCCAAGCGTTCCTGCGTCGCCTCATTGTTTGGCAATCGATAAATTTCAATGGCTTGATCCCACTGCTGAACAGCTTCATTTAAATTCCCAATTTGTCGATAAGCCAAAGCCAAATTATTCCGAACCAGAGCCACATCTAGCCTGTTTGAAATTACACCAAGCGCTTGTTGCCAGACATTAATTGCTTCGGCAATCTTTCCTGACTGATAAAGCCGTAAACCCTGCTGCACCATAATAGATGCCTCACCCTCGTTACTCTCGTTACTCTCGTTCCCAGGTTCAACCTGGGAACGTATTTCCCAAGGCTCTGCCTTGGTTTTAATCCTGGGTAAAAACTTGGCAACAACTACATTAGTATCTGTTTTTACAACAGCGACTAATCTTGTTTCTAACAACAACCAAAAAGTTAAACTTAATAAAAATAAAACACTAAAGCGACGCCAACGCCTAGAAAATCGAAACAACATCCTTACCCCTTCGCCCCCACATAACTCTTTTACCCTGTTTCAGGTAGTTGCCCTTAAAATATGCTGAAAAAGTCTGTATAGTTAATCTCTGTAACAACATTCCCTCTAAAAAACTGTTGCAGCAGCTAGCCTATGTCTTCTCTACGACGCCTGTTTTCTACCCTGGCAATTAGTGCTTGCCTACTAAGCGGAGTCCCTTCTATCAGCTTAGCCAATGGCTTGCCTGGATTTACCCTCTGGGGTCCAGTTAGCCGCGAAAACCAGTTGCCATTTCGGCTAGACTTTGGCGGCAGAACGAATGGATGGGATCGTTACCGACTGCGAATTCCTTCCAAGCAGATGAAATTAGCAGTTGCCCAGTTCTCGATTTCCTACCCCAACTACTTCGAGGGAGTGTTTGATCCCAAAGAGGTAGAAGTGCGAGTCCGAGGCAAGTCGGTACCCTTGGAGGAAGTCAACTGGGATAGAGAAAACCGCGTCATTCAAATTTTCCCGCGAGAACCAGTACCGGCAGGAAACTCAGTCGAATTGGTGCTATCAAACGTCAAAAACCCATCATTTGGGGGAATGTTTCTCTTCAACTGCCAAATTCAAACCCCTGGGGATGTACCGCTGCTGCGTTATATCGGCACTTGGATTCTCAGCATTGATTAGCTGCGGTTGGGGAGTGGTAACATAAAAGATTGTGACTTTTTATGCAGACGGTACTTTGGAGCAGGTGAGCAGGTGAGCAGAGGAGCAGAGGAGCAGAGGAGAATGTACGTTCTTGCCCTGTACACACCTGCCCACCTGCCCACCTGCCCACCTGCCCACCTGCCCCATATCTGAGTAAACTAGCCAATTTGGAGAAGAGACAATGACCCAGCGTACCTTGGGCGGAACCAACCGCAAGAGAAAAAGAACATCTGGTTTTCGCGCCCGGATGAGAACCAAAAACGGACAGAAAGTGCTTTCAGCACGCCGTCGCAAAGGCCGTTATCGTCTGGCGGTTTAGAATTGCTGACTAACGATGAGTCAAGGGCTGGGAGGGTTGCGATCGCCTGTGGCATTGCCAAAAGTAAATCGACTTAAACATCGGCTAGATTTTAGTGCCGTATTTCGTCAGGGCATTCGTCGCCAATCTCCCCACTTGACTTTAAGAGCTTGGCGGCAACAGCCAAAAACTACCGAATCAGTCAAAATTCCCACAAGAATAGGCATTTCGGTGAGCCAAAAAGTCAGCAAACTCGCCACGCAAAGGAATCGGATCAAGCGACAGTTGCGGGCAGCTTTTCGCCAGCTAATGCCCCGACTGAAGTCTGATTGGTTGCTAGTGGCGATCGTAAAACCCTCAGCCACAGAGTGCGATTATCAGCAATTTCTGCAAGAATTAGAGCAGTTGTTGGCTGACGCCGAGGTACTCAATGGGCATTAAAGAGGAAGTTTTTTATGAAGGTGGCCCCCACATCGGGGATTTAATTCTTAATATCCTGATCGGGTTGACCGTGGTGGGGTTGCCGTTAACGGTGGGGGCAATTACCAGAGCCTTGTGGCTGCGCTACCGGATTACCAATCGCCGCATCACGGTGATTGGCGGATGGATGGGACGCGATCGCACTGACATTATCCACTCAGAAATCGTCGATATCAAGAAAGTAGCTCGCGGTATCGGCTTATGGGGAGATATGGTAGTTACCCTCAGAGGCGGCAGTCGCTTAGAACTAAGAGCCATTCCCAAGTACCGCGAAATTTGCGACTACGTTTCCCAAAAAGCAGGTCTAAATATTCCCAAAGCCGGTAGCTTAACGGGTAGCTAAAATCGCCATCCCCAATCCTGCCTCAAGGTCAGATTCCTTGAGATTCATCGACTTGCGTAGTACCTCAGTTAACGCCAAACCCACAAAAGAAAAACATAGAAGCATTTTCGATGTTTTTTAACAGCGGGCGGTAATCCACACCTAGTGCTTACCAGAAGCCCCCGCCCTTGGGGTGCAGCATAGATAAATATTAAAGTCAGAGTACGTGCGGCAAGCGCGGAATTTACGCCTGTGGACAAGAAGGAGCCGACTCCCTTGGTTGAAGCAGGAAGCAAACGTCGAAGGGAAGGAAATGCGCCCTTTGAGTAAGTTTTGTCTTGCACAAGCAGGAGGCAACTCCCTTGGTAGAAACAGGAAGCAAACGTCAAATACGAATCAGGCGCGTCAACGCCTGCTCG
>DNGG01000401.1 GCA_003486675.1 Cyanobacteria bacterium UBA11372 | reverse complement strand
GCAACGGAGGCTAAGCGAATTCCGGGATGGTTTGGGGCCGAAAATCAAGGCGCTGGGATTGCGATCGCCGACCTAAATCGTAACGGTCGTCCAGATTTAATTGTCTTACATATCGACAATCCGAGCGGGGAAAATCGCGCCTACTATCGCATTGGTTGGAACATAGATACCAAAGGCAATGTGACAGGTGACTGGAGCGAGATGAAACAAATTCCCGGCTCTTTTGGTGCAGAAAATCAAGGCGCTGGAATTGCGATCGCCGACCTTAACGGTAACGGTCGTCCAGATTTAATTGTCTTCCATATCGACAATCCGAGCGGCGAAAATCGCGGTTACTACCGCATTGGTTTCAATTTAGATAGTAACGGCAATGCCACTAACTGGAGTGAAGTTAAGCCAATTCCCGGTTGGTTTGGTAAGGAAAATCAAGGCGGTGGGGTAGCAATAGGAGACATTAACGGTAACGGTCGTCCAGATTTAATTGTCTTCCATATCGACAATCCGAGCGGAGAAAATCGCGGCTACTATCGCATTGGTTGGAACTTAGATGCTAACGGTAATGCGACGGGTGGTTGGAGCGATGTCAAACAAGTGCCACAATGGTTTGGCTGGGAAAATCAAGGCGCTGGGATTGCGATCGCCAATGTTAGCAATCGTCCCAGATTGGTTATTTTCCACATCGACAATCCCAAAGGTGAAAATACTGGTTACTATCGCATCAGTCAGCCTTTAGACTCAAAAGGTAATGTGACAGGTCAGTGGAATGAAGTCAAGCCGATCCCCGGATGGTTCGGATGGGAAAATCAGGAAGGAGACATTGCGATCGCAGATATTAATGGCAACAATCGTCCTGACTTGGTAGTCTTCAACATCGACAATCCCAAAGGTGAAAATAGCGGTTACTACCGCATAATTTGGGACATCCTGTAGATTCCAATTTCTATATGTAGGGTGCGTTAGCGATCGCGTAACGCACCATCATTGCCTAATTTAGCCTTGAGATGAGGCTGTTTAGATTTCCACTCGTTCCCAGGCTCCAGCCTGGGAACGAAAAAGTTTGAGAGAAAAGATGCGTCGCGCTTCTATTTATTAAACTATGACTGAGATGGGGAAAGTCATAGTTTTTTAGCCTGGAGATGAGGCTGTTTTTTTCTTGAGCAGAAACGCCAAACCTAATAAGGATAAACCGACTACGCTGGCGGGTTCTGGAACGCTCGTTGGTCGTTGAAACGGTACGATAGTCTGGAATTGGAGTTCACCTGTCGATTCCGAAGAAATTCGCATTTCAGGAATGCGACACTTTTCGATGTCATAAACAAAATAAGGAGGATCGGGAATTTGAGTATAAGGATAAAGAGTGCAATAATAGTTATAACGTGACAGAATTACAGACAAATTCTTAACCCTGTAGCTAGTATCCTGAACAGAAACTTGCGATGTCTCGCTCCAGGGCCAGCCGCCTGGTCCTGGGACATACCCATTAACCGTCTTGGGTGGTAAATTTAAGTTCATTCCGATTAAAGAACCCGATTCAAAAGTGAAAACTGGAGGAGTAAGGAAATCGGAATTAGTCCAGGTTATCAAAGCAACAATACCACCATAACCAAAAAAGTTTGTCAACGAAAAGTCCAAATTACCGTTTAATGGCGATAAAGTAACTTCCTCTCTACCAATTCCCGTCAAGCCGGAAGTCTCGTCATCAAAAGACAGATATCCAAACACAGGTGAAGTATAGTTGTTGGACGAAAAATTGAACTTTGCAGCTTGTGCTGGATTAGCTTTTAAGGCGACCAAACATATAGCGGCGCTCAGAGTCGCTGTGGCTAATTTTTTAAACGTTTTTGTCATTGGATGGCACCTGTTTATCTGATGGGGTGGCGCTACTATGGCATTTGCCCTTGCTAGCTGGGAAAATACGGATAGTAATTTCTCTTAGTTATCTATGTACCACGTTGAGCGATCGCTAGCACATCTTCATCAAATAAACATACTAACTTCATGATGCTTTTATGAAGTTTTATATTACTGAAATCAAGGTATAAAGAATGACTACTATAAGGAAAAGAAACCCGGTTTTTCAAAAAAACCGGGTTTCGGGAGAAGCGATTCCCTACTTCTGCACATTGGCACAGATCCAGTCGTACCAACTTTCTAACCCAACGCCAGTTGTGGCAGAAACTTGGAATATCTGCATTTTGGGATTAACCTGCTTAGCATATTCAATTGCTAGATTTAGATCAAATTGCACGTAAGGTAGCAGGTCGATTTTAGTAATAATCATCACCTCGCTGGCGCGGAACATGTGAGGATACTTAATCGGTTTATCTTCCCCTTCGGTAACAGAAAGAATGGCAACTTTTGCCTTTTCTCCCAAATCGAATAAAGCCGGACAAACCAAATTTCCCACATTTTCAATCATCACAATTGAATTCAACGGTGGATTGAGTTGTTGCAAACCCCGTTCTACCATTGAGGCTTCTAAATGGCACCCGGTTCCCGTATTGATTTGGACGACTTTACACCCGGTTTCTTGAATTTTCTTGGCATCGTTAGAGGTTTCTTGATCTCCCTCAATCACGTAAATCGGGAATTTATCTTTTAAGTCGTTAATCGTGCGAGTTAATAAGGTAGTTTTCCCGGAACCTGGAGAACTGACTAAATTTAACGCTAGAATATTTCTACCTTTGAACCATCCCCGATTTTGGGCTGCAATTAAGTCATTTTTCGCCAAAATCTTTTCTTCCAGGGTAATGGTATTCCCGTGCATTTTGGCGTGAATTTGGGCGACTTCGGTGGTGTTATTGCTGTGATGTTCGTGACTGTGAGAATGACTAGAAGCGTGACTGTGAGAATGGGTAATTACAGTCCCATCCGCCAAAGTATGTGTATGAGTATGATGGTGTACGTTTGAATTGATAGCAACTACTTCACCCGTTTCGGGATTGGTAATTTTGGTTTCAGCATCATCAGAACAACCGCAGGTTACACACATAATTCTTCTATCTCCATTTCTTTTATTTTCAGTTCTTCACCCGCTATTATTTCTAAGTCTGTACTCCCACAGCCACAAATGCCAAAAGGCTGTTCCAGGGTAACTTTGCCACCGCAGCGGCGACATCTTGCTAAGCCTGGAATTTCGATAATTTCTAATTCGGCTCCTTCTACAATTGTACCTTGGCAGCAGACATCGAAGCAAAAACGGATGGCATCGGGCATAATCGCTGTCAGTTTGCCGATTTCTAATCTCACTCGCTGCACTTTTGTGCCTTTGGCATTCTCAGCGACAATGGCGACGATATTTTGAGTGATTCCTAATTCGTGCATAATTGGTAATTGCTAATTGCTAATTGCTAATTGCTAATGGGAAGAGATTTTGACAGGAATTACGCAAATTTTATATATGTAGGGTGCGTTAGCGTCAGCGTAACGCACCATCTATCCCCCTTGAGTAGGGTGCGTTAGCGTCAGCGTAACGCACCATCTATCCCCCTTGAGTTAAATTCCAATTGCCATGACGTAAAGAATGTCTTTATCTGTTCCTAAAAATTCTTGAGTTTCATCGTCGTAATAAGCGCCGATGCCGCTGCATTCAATTCCCAAATAGTTGCTAAACAGATAAACTCTCTGCCCTAAGAAACCTGCCAATTGCACGGCATTTTGATAGTTTCTATAATCCGAAACAAAAAACAGCGTTGCAGCGCTATCTCTACCGATGGCTTGGTTGACGCATAAGTAACCGGCTTTTTGACTGAAATCCCCCGATTTAATCAAATCCTTGCCTTTATACAAACCCGTTTCCATTCCTTCTACTCGATTGATAACCGAGTAGATTTCTATCTCCTCAAAACTCTCTGTGGGGATTGGTTGTTCAACTTGGTTTAGGATAGTCCAATAACTTTCTTGGGAAATCGACTGTTTTTTAAATCGCCGAATTGAACGCCGATTCCAAATTGTCTGGAAAAATTTATCTTTATCAAAGTTAAACTCAGGATATGCGAGTGGCTGTTGAGAACTTTTCGCCTCTGCGGTTTCTTTATAGCCATTTTCAATAAATTGATTTGGCTCAAAATAATCCGTGCCGGAAACAAAGGGAACTTTGAGCCTTAAACGCCTTACCTTCTTTTCTACAACTTCGCCAG
>DNGG01000497.1:14434-14655 GCA_003486675.1 Cyanobacteria bacterium UBA11372 | reverse complement strand
TCACCTCAACTACGGGAGAGCCTATTTCCTGACTCAATTCCCAAAACCACCGTGAAATTACGGCTATCTAGCCCCACAAAGCAAGTTTTTCGGGGTTGACTCAGAAAAAATACTTAGGTCAAAATAAGTTTAATGAAGCGAGCTACAATTGACAGCGATCGCTAGCTACTATTGATAATAAAACTATGTTATATCAAATCCGGTTGCATCGGAATGATTGG
>DNGG01000497.1:0-14185 GCA_003486675.1 Cyanobacteria bacterium UBA11372 | reverse complement strand
GATGCAACCGGAAACGATATTAAACCAAAATCTGGCGCGATTGTCATAATTGACAAATATTATACAGAAAATCAACGCAATTAACCAGTATAGTAGAGATGAAAATCACCCAAAAACACAAAAAAATAGCGATCGCACGCAGCGCTAGAACCCAAAAAACCTTATGGCTCATGCTTTGTTTGTTCGCGCTGGGGTTGTTTTTGGTGACAGCAGGAATACCAGCGTTCGCGTCAGCGTGCCGGAGGCATATCGCGCAACAGCGAACATCCCCAAATTCCCATACCTTTGAGTTAAGAACAATTGTCTCCACCCCAAGAGAAACCCTATCGCAACAAGCAAGGCAATTATACGAAGCGGGACAGTTTGCCGAAGCGGCAAATCTTTGGCAACAAGCGGCAGATTTATATGCCCAACAAGGCGCTATTTTAAACCAAGCACAAACCCTCAACTATCTGGCGACGGCATATCAAGAATTAGGCCAGTGGTCGCAGGCAGAAACAGCTATAGAAACCAGCATAAATTTACTGCAAAAAAACAACTCATCAACAGCGATCGCAATTTTAGCTCAAGCCTTAAATAATAAAGGCAGTATCCAACTGGCACGGGGACAAACAGAAGCAGCCCTAGAAACTTGGAAGCAAGCCGAACAAAATTATAGTCGCGCCAAAAACGAAACCGGAAAGTTGGGAAGCCGCATAAACCAAGCAACAGCCTTGCAAGCTTTAGGACAATATCGACGCTCCAAAACCCTGCTGGATCGGTTAGTAGGAGAGTTGAAAACCCAACCGGATTCTCTACTTAAAGCCGATGGATTGCGGAGTTTGGGCATTGCCCTGCAAACAATCGGCGACTTATTACAATCCAAAGAAATTTTAGAACAAAGTTGGGCAATTAGCCAACGTCTGGGAGCCAATACCAATACAGGTGAAACCCTATTGAGCATTGGCAATATCGCCAGAGATTTAAAAGAATATGACGTAGCGCGGGCATACTATCAATCAGCCCAGAAAAGAGCAAAAAATGCGATCGCATCCATCCAAGCGCAACTTAACCTACTCAGTTTGTTCGTCGAAACCAAACAGTGGGAAGCCGCACGGGCTTTAGTCCCAGAAATACAATCAACAATATCTAATTTATCTCCCAGCCGCGCCGCAATCTACGCCAGAGTGAATTTTGCCGAAAGTTTGATGGAAATGAGCGGGGGAGCAAGCGAGCAGGTGAGCAGGGGAGCAGGTGAGCAGGTGAACGCTTACGGTGTGGGTTTTACCAATCAACCAACAACTCAAACCGACAATTTAACTCAACCCGCCCCCGTGGGTGAGCAGGTGAACGCTTACGGTGTGGGTTTTACCAATCAACCAACAACTAAAACAAACAATTTAACTCAACCCGCCCCGGTGAAAGACAACATATCTGTTATATCGTTTCCGGTGGCATCGGAATTACAACCTGTAGGGGCAAGCTCGCAATTACCAATTACCAATTACCAATTACCAATTACCAACAAAGCTAATCATTCCAATGCTACCGGATTTGATATTACATCTGTGGCGCAAATTTTGGCAACGGGGGTGCAACAAGCCAAACAAATTAACGATAAACGCGCCGAAGCATATGCTCTCAATCAACTCGGGAAGCTTTACGAACAAAGCCAACAGTGGCAAGATGCGAAAACTTTAACTCAGCAAGTATTGCAAATTGCACAAGAAATCGATGCCAACGATATTATCGCCCGTGCCGCTTGGCAGTTAGGGAGAATACTCAAACAACAGCAGGATATAACAGGAGCGATCGCAGCATATCGCAATGCCTATAATAACCTGCAATCGCTTCGCAGCGACTTGGTGGCGATTAATCCCGATGTGCAGTTTAACTTCAGAGATAATGTGGAACCAGTTTATCGGGAATTCGCCAGCTTGCTATTGCAACCGAATGCCAATCAAGAAGATATCAAACAAGCTCGCACAGTCATCGAAGCTTTGCAACTGGCAGAATTAGATAACTTCTTTCGCGATGCCTGCTTGGATATTCAGCCAGCACAGATTGACGAAATCGATACCCAAGCAGCGGTATTTTATCCGATTGTTTTGAGCGATCGCTTAGAAGTTATCCTCTCATTGCCCAAGCAACCCCTACGCCACTACAGTACCCCACTCGGCGCCGCGCAAGTTGAAACATTCTTGCAAAAAGTCTATTCCTCCCTGTATATAGGTTATTCCTCCCAAGAACGGTTGCGGTTGTTTCAACAAGTCTACAATTGGCTGATCTCACCTGCCCAAGCCGACCTCAATAACAGTAAAATTACTACCCTGGTATTTGTACCGGATGGTTTTTTCCGCAATTTACCGATGGCGGCTCTGTACGATGGTAAAGCATACTTAGTAGAGAAATATGCGATCGCTCTCAGTTCGGGTTTGCAACTGTTTCCTCAAGGTTTGGAACGGCAAAAACCCACCGCCCTCACCGTCGGTTTAACCGAAGCAAGACTTGGCTTCTCCGCCCTCCCCGGCGTACTGGTGGAACTGAAGCAAATTGCTAATGAATTGAATTCTAAAATCCTGCTAGATAAACAATTTACCCGCCAAACCTTCACTCAACAAATGAACGCCACATCTTTTCAAATCGTTCACCTCGCAACTCACGGGCAATTCAGTTCAAACCCAGAAGAAACATTTTTGCTTACCTGGGATGGCAAGATTAATATTCAAGATTTCGATCAATTCTTTCAAAAAAGGAGGGTGGGAATTCTTAAACCAATCGAATTATTAGTACTTAGCGCCTGTCAAACCGCATCCGGAGATAAACGCGCCGCATTGGGATTAGCCGGATTGGCACTGCGTTCCGGTGCTAGCAGTACCCTAGCAAGTCTGTGGTCGGTTAACGACGAATCAACCGCCAATTTGATGAGCGAGTTTTATCGCCAACTCACCGGGTCATCTCCATCTATAACCAAAGCCGAGGCCCTGCGTCAAGCTCAAATCGCTCTGTTAAAAAATCCCCTATTCGACCATCCCTATTTTTGGGCATCGTTTGTTTTAATCGGGAATTGGTTGTAAATTATTATTAGGTAACAGGGTTCATCTTCTTAATGAAATTTTAATAAAGTCCCTTACCAGAGATCCCACTATGACTCAATCCAAATTCGGCACTTTTAGCACCTTGTTATCAGCAACGCTGGGCGGTGTGGCTGTGATTGGCAGTAGCTTCTACCAATCGGTACAAGCAACTCCCACAGGGATTGGGCAAGGCAGAGAAGTTCTGATTAGCCTGCAATTTGCCGCCCCAGCAGAAGCCGCACCGAGAAGCACCATCGGCGGCGGCACGCGCGGTAACGTCAGATTTGCTGCCCCCGGAGAAGTGGCACCGAATAACACCACCGGCGGGGGGACGCGGGGGAACGTGAAATTTGCGCCCCCAGAAGAGGCTGCACCCGTCAACACGACGGGGGGAGGGACGCGGGGGAACGTGCGATTCGCCGCCCCAGAAGAGGCTGCACCCAGTAACACCACCGGCAGCGTCAGTCGCGGTAATGTGAGATTTCAAACAGCGGGAGAGGACGCTCCCGCTAACACCACATCGGGAGGCACTCGTACCAACGAACAACTGCCTTTGAGGGCATTGCTACCCACGACGCGCTACGGACGCACAGTAGCCGCACGTCCGACCTTTTTTGTTTACATACCGCCGACGGCTGCCAAAGAAGTATTTTTTAGCCTGCAAGACGAACGCAGAAATCATGTCTACCAGACGGTGCTGAAGATTTCTGGCAAAGGGGGAATTGTCAGCTTTACCCTTCCACAAGATGCACCGGAACTAGAGATTGACAAAAACTACGTCTGGTTCTTCGCACCCATCCAGCCCGGAGGAATTCTCCAACCAGATAATAATGGGGCAAATGGGTGGATCAGGCGAGTCGAGAGCCAAACGGCTCAAAATGCCACTGGGACGCCCCTAGAGCGGGCTACAGCATACGCCAAGGATGGGATTTGGTACGATACGGTGGCAATATTAGCTGCGGCTAAACAGGCACAGCCGGGGAATGCTACCTTAGCGAGCGAGTGGAAGGATCTGCTAAAAGAAGTGGGATTGGAAGCGATCGCCAATCAACCCATCGCCGAACAGCTGTAAAGGGCGAATTGGTAATCGGTAATCGGTAATAATAAGCAATTACCAATTACCAATTACCCATAACCTATGTGGAAAAAATTAAAACGGCGACTCGGAGAATGGCGAGGAGTATTAATTATTACTCCCAGCGTAGCTGGATTAATTATTGCTGGCTCCCAGGCTGGTTTTTTCCGGTTACTCGAATGGGCAATCTACGATCAATTTGTGCTGTTACGAACATCCGAGCCAATCGAGCAGCGGATTGCGATCGTCACTATAAGC
Source organism: Cyanobacteria bacterium UBA11372 (assembly GCA_003486675.1). Classification (GTDB taxonomy): domain Bacteria; phylum Cyanobacteriota; class Cyanobacteriia; order Cyanobacteriales; family Aerosakkonemataceae; genus Microseira. Next base: position 9,796 of record DNGG01000497.1, on the reverse strand, counting down.
GAGTCAGATATTAATTATGTCCGCAAATGGCCCATGTCCGACCAGGTAATGGCAAGGATGATTCGCCACATCAAAGCCCAACAACCGAGAGCCATTGGCATCGATATTTATCGAGATTTACCAGTCGAACCGGGGCATCAAGAATTAGTTGACTTATTTAAGGAAACCCCTAATTTAATTGGAATTGAAAAAGTAGGCGGGGAACCGATTGCAGCAGCCCCGACGTTAAAAAAACTAGGGCAAGTAGCTGCGGCGGATTTAGTATTAGATGCCGATGGCAAAGTGCGGCGAGGTTTAATTTTAGTGGGAAATAAGAAACGTGAGTTTAGCGAGGGACTGGGAACCAAAACAGCGTTAATGTACTTGGAAAAACAGGGGATTAATCTTCAGCTTCTCGATCCAGATCAAAAAATATATCGATTGGGTAAAGCCACCTTCTTTCCCTTAGCGGCTGGTGAGGGAGTTTATCACCAAGGGGACATGGGGGGATACCAAATTTTATTAAACTATCGCGGGGAATTGAATCGGTTTCCTAACATATCGCTACAGGATGTATTAGAGAATAGAATACCTCCGGGGCTGATGCGCGATCGCATCGTTTTTGTCGGCGCCACTGCACCCAGCCTCAACGACCTTTTCCAAACCCCTTATACAAGCAAATTATTCGGTATTTCCGAACTCACCCCCGGAGTAGTAATTCACGCCAATATAGCCAGCCAAATATTAAGTGCAGCCATCGAAGGTCGTCCCATGCTGCGTGCTTGGAATCAACCTTTAAATTGGTTGTGGATTGTTTTTTGGTCTGGGTGTAGTGCCACTTTAGGTTCAATGTACCTCCGCAGGCGATGGGCTGCTGTTGGCATTTTGATCGCCGGGGGCAGTATTGTTATTATCTCATATTTAGCCTTTCTATCAGGTTGGTGGATACCTGCATTTGCTCCCCTCCTCTCCGTCGTTACATCTGCGATTGTCAGCATCGGATACCTTCTGTTGAAGAATCTCAGACTTTCTTATCGAAAATTAGAAGAATATGCCCAAACCTTAGAACAAAAAGTAGAAGAACGCACCGCCCAACTCGCCCAAGCCAATCAAGAAATTACCGCCCTCAACGAGAAACTCAAAGCCGAAAATATTCGCCTCAATGCTGAATTGGAAATCACCAAGCGACTGCAACAAATGATTTTACCGAAACAAGCAGAATTAGAGGCAGTTGAAGAATTAGAAATTGCTGGATTTATGGAACCTGCCGAGCAAGTAGGCGGCGACTATTACGACGTGCTACCCGAGAACGGACAGGTGAAAATTAGCATCGGCGATGTTACCGGACATGGGTTAGAAAGCGGCGTTTTAATGTTAATGACGCAAACCGCAGTCAGAACGTTACAAGAAACTAAAATTACCGATCCGGTACAATTTTTAGATATCCTCAACCGCACGATTTATCACAACATTGCTCGGATGAAATCGGATAAAAATCTGACCCTGGCTTTATTAGACTATGCTAAAGGTAAACTTAGCGTCAGCGGTCAACACGAAGAGACAATTATCGTGCGTGCTGATGGAGAAATTGAGCGAATTGATACAATAGATCTGGGCTTCCCGATTGGGTTGGATGAGGAAATTGCTGATTTTGTCTCCCAAATTCAAATCCAGTTAAATCCTGGGGATGTAGTGGTACTTTACACCGATGGCATCACCGAAGCCGAAGATATGAATAGCAACCTATACGGCTTAGAAAAGCTGTGCGAAATCGTGAAAGAAAATCGGCAACTTTCGGCTAAAGAAATTCGGAAATTGGTGATAGAAGACGTGCGGCGGCACATCGGCGAGCAAAAGATGTTTGATGATATTACTTTGGTGGTTTTGAAACAAAAATAGATAATTGGTAATTGGTAATTGGTAATTGGTAATTGGTAATTACTCTAACCGCCTTGAGTAATTGGAAACGATATTGTGATTCCAGGTATTTTTCTGGGAATACTGAGGATGGGGCGGAGGTTTGAGTAGCGTCGCAGCGATAAAGTAGTATAAATTTTGTCATGCGATCGCGCCTAACCCAATTGGGCGATCGCATCCAACCCGATGTAGCGATCGCCTCTAACACCATCGGGCGATCGCATACCCGATGTGGCGATCGCTTCTAACACAATCGGGTGATTGCATCCAACCCAATCTGCTCTGTTAATATTGGCACATCTCAACTCAGGAGAGTCACATGAGCGAAATTACTCAGAGTAACACCAAAGCAGTAACGAGCGGCTGTCCCCCAGTTCCTCAATCGATTATGACCGCAAGCCGGGATGAAATAGATGTCGAATTGAAGATTTGTGAAGGCCACTTACCAGACGACTTACAGGGTGACATCTTTTTTATTGGGCCAGTGGGTACCGTGGAATCAGGCGGTCTTCCCTTTAAAGATGGAGACTCATTCTTAAATGGCGACGGCATGGTTTACCGACTTGATTTCAATCAAAAAGGTAAAGTAACTGTAAAGACAAAGATTGCCAAGCCGCTAGATTACTATTTTGACGAGGCAACTAAGGGCACCAAGTTGGGATTTCGCAATCATGGCATCTTAAGGTTTTCCTTAATTCTGGGCGCTCGCAACGAGTTAAATACAGCCTTTCTGCCGGTAAAATTCTCTCAGGATGAATCTGAGCGCCTGCTAGTAACTTATGATGCAGGTCGTCCTTATGAAATTAATACACATACCCTGGAGGTCAAGACTCCAGTCGGCTCAAATAAAGAGTGGCGCCCTGAAATTAATTTACCCTATCTCTTTCCACCTATTTTTAGTACCGCACATCCTGCCTTTGATACCTACACCCACGAGATGTTTGCGGTCAATTACGGCAGATCGTTAGAAAATTTTATTGATACCATTCCTTTCCTTGAGGAAGTAGACAAACTTTTTCCAGAAGTTCGTAAATTTTGGGAACAATTTAAAGGTTTAGAAGATTTTGTCTATCTGATTCGTTGGGATGGCGTAAATCCTTTAGAGCGGTGGACGCTTGTTAACCCCGATGGTTCACCCGTCAGCATCAAGCAAACTATCCATCAGATTGGAGTAACCAAAGATTATGTGGTTCTGATGGATACATCCTTTAGTACTGGACTGGCGCAGATACTCAACAATCCTTTTCCAGACAACAAGGAGCGAGAAAGAATTCTCAGACAGTTGCTGGAAAGTCCGCCATCACCTGATTCAATCATCTATATTGTGAGCCGCAGTGACCTGGCAAAGGGACAACGCCCTGCCATGAATGAACCGGAAGTTAAAGTTGTCGTGCGGAAAGTGGTAATTCCCCTCGAAGCTTCTCACTTTCTGGTGGACTATGACAATCCTGACGACAAAATTACGCTTCACATCTCTCATATTTGTGCTTGGGATGTTGCTGAATGGCTCCGCACCTATGACCTTTCTGCCTATCCACCCCACGATCCCGTGTCTTCTCCTTGGCCTGGGATGGAACTCAATTTGATGGATATCAGCCGCCTGGGACGCTATGTAATTGACGGCAAAAGCCAGGAGGAAGCACCCGTTGAGTCAAAAGTTATTTCAGATCGAAGGTACACCTGGGGGCCATCGTTATACACCTATCTTGATAGACTCCCTTCGGGTATGACTCCCGGACAGTTAGATAATATTTACTGGAGTTCTTTTGGACTCTGGAAAGACCTGATGACCCAGTTCATGTGCTACCTCTTCCGGGACTACAAGTACCAGCAAGTGCCGCAATCAAAGTTGTTAAGCCTTGCTGAACAGGGTATACCACCTTGTTTGTTCCGACTACAAACTTGCTCGATGGAAATTGCCGATCAATACCTGTTTCCTCCTGGTTTTATGGTGAGTTCGCCACAGTTTATGCCGCGTCGTGGTAACCAAGGCAGTTCAACAGATGGTTATATTACTTGTAACGTTTTCACACCAGAAAGAAATGAAATCTGGATTTTCAAGGCTGATGCTTTGTCCGAGGGAGCAATATGCAAACTTTACCATGAATCGCTCAACTTTGCATTTACATTACATACAGCTTGGTTACCACAGATAGGGTCTAGATTGGCTGAATACAAAATCTCGCTACAGGAAGATTACGAGGAATTAGCAAAAAAATTCCAATATCCTCCGGAATTCGAGAAAGAGATTCAGGAGTTGTTTGCTAAAGAGTTGTACCCTCGCTTTGAAAGCGAGTAAAAATTTAATTTGATCGCAGCCAGATTTTCTATGAATCTGGCTGCAATTTATAATGGTTGATTAAAAGGGGAAGGTAAAAATAATGATAGTTCTTTCAGCCTACGAAATTAGAGAAAAGATTTACGACGGAGTAAGAACCGTTGTTTATCGAGGTATAAGAAATCGAGATCGACAGCCTGTTATTGTTAAAATAATAAAAGATGAACATCCTACCTTAGAACAAATAACTAATTTTAGACAAGAATTTATAATTACTCAAAATGTAAATTTTGAAGGGATTGTCAAGACATACAGCTTAGAAAATTATCAAAATAGTTATGCTCTAATATTAGAAGATTTTGGCGGTCAATCATTTTATGATTTTATGGCAGCCAAAACCCTGTCATTAATCGAGTTTTTGAAAGTAGCGATCGCTCTCTCCGACACCTTAATTTATCTCCATCAAGTACCGATAATTCACAAAGACATTAAACCCTCAAATATTATTATCAATCCAGCTACGGGAAAAGTCAAACTAACTGACTTTAGCATCGCCTCGCGCTTGGAATTGAAGAACCAAACAATTAGCAATCCCAACTTGCTAGAAGGGACTCTCGCTTATATGTCACCCGAACAAACGGGGAGGATGAATCGAGCAATTGACTACCGTACCGACTTTTATTCTTTGGGAGTGACTTTATATGAAATGCTGACAGGGAAACTGCCATTTACTAGCACAGATCCGATGGAGTTGGTTTACTGTCATATTGCCAAACAACCCGTCCCACCCAAAGAGGTAGCAGAAATTCCCCAAGCGGTTTCAGATATTGTAATGAAACTGTTAGCAAAAAATGCGGAAGACAGATATCAAAGTGCTGCGGGATTAAAATTTGACCTGGAAACTTGTTTGCAGCAATTGCAAACGACTGGTAATATTGAAAACTTTCCCATCGGTCAACGCGATCGCGGCAACCAATTACTCATTCCCCAGAAGCTTTATGGCAGAGAAACTGAAGTCCAAATTCTTCTAGATGCCTTTGGGCGAGTTAGCCTTGGTGCCACCGAGATGATGTTGGTTTCCGGTTATTCCGGGATTGGTAAAACTTCAATCGTCAATGAAGTTCATAAACCAATTGTAGCAGCAAGGGGGTATTTTATTGCCGGTAAATTTGACCAATTTAAGCGCAATATTCCCTATGCAGCTTTAATCCAAGCATTTCAAGAATTAGTCCGTCAGCTATTAACCGAAAGTTCCGAACAGATTGCTGTTTGGAAAGAAAACTTATTACAAGCGTTAGGTACTAACGGTCAAGTTATTATTGATGTTATCCCTGAAGTCGAACTAATTATCGGTAAACAGCCTGAAGTTCCTCAACTGGGAGCATCCGAATCACAAAACAGATTTAATCGATTATTTCAACAATTTATTCGAGTCTTTTGTCAACCAGAACACCCGCTAGTTATCTTCCTCGACGATTTACAATGGGCAGATTCGGCATCTCTGAAGTTAATCCAACTCTTGGTAACTGACCCAGATAACAAATATTTGTTAGCGATTGGAGCTTATCGAGATAACGAAGTCAGTCCCGTTCATCCTTTAATTCAGACGATAGAAAAAATTCAAAAAACTGAAACGGTGGTGAATAATATCACCATTCAAGCTCTTGCTTTGGATAGCGTCAACCAATTAATCGCAGACACTCTGGATGCAAGCGTCCACTCAGAGCAAATAAAAGTTTTTTCTGAGTTACTTTTTAATAAAACCCAAGGGAATCCCTTTTTCTTAACGCAGCTACTCAAAACCCTGTACTCGGAAAATCTGCTGGTTTATCAGGTAGATACAGATTGCTGGGAGTGGGATATTCAACAAATACAAGCGATTGGTATCGCAGATTTCAATATTGTTGAACTGATTGCCAGAAATATTCGCAAACTCCCGGAAACAACGCAGAAAGCATTAAAATTAGCGGCTTGTATCGGCAACCAATTTAATTTAGAAGTTTTATCAATTGTCAACGAACAATCAAACTTAACGACGGCTGCTCATTTGTGGGAGGCAATGCAAGCGGGGTTGATTCTACCGCTGTCTGAAAATTACAAAATTCCTCTAGTATTTGCCCAGGAAGAGTTGGTATCTGTACGGGATGTCCAAGTTGACTACAAATTTTTGCACGATCGCGTGCAGCAAGCTGCTTATTCTTTGATTCCAGAATCGGAGAAAAAAGCCACTCACCTGAAAATTGGTCAACTGCTGCTGAATAATACAACAGAGCAAGAACGCAAAGATAATATTTTTGCTCTGGTTAATCAACTGAATTATGGCACAGATTTACTAACTGCTCAGTCAGAAAAAGATGAGTTAGCCCAATTAAACCTGATCGCTGGACAAAAAGCCAAGGCAGCTACTGCATATGAAGCTGCTGTTAATTATTTGAATGTAGGTCTAGAACTCCTGAGTCAGGATAGTTGGGAAAATAAGTACGATCTGACATTTACTTTCTATCTGGAAGCGGCGGAAGCTGAATATCTTAATGCTAATTTAGAACGAGCGGGTGTTTTGTGCGATCGCGCTCTCCAAACTGCCAAAACCACCCTTGAAAAAGTCAAATTATCCGAGCTTAAAATTAAATTTTACGTTGCTAAAAACCAGATTCAATCTGCTTTAGATACCGGACTGCAAGTTTTAGAAATGCTAGGAGTATCCCTATGTGAATCAGCTCCGCAAAACTTAAATTTTGAAGAGTTAGCGAATCTGCCAATAATGACCGATCCCTACAAGCTAGCAGCGATGCAAATTTTAATTCTTATATGGCCTCCTGCTTGTTTTGGCTCGAGCGCGATCGCGCTACCGATTCTATATACTATGATCGAACTATCAATTCGGGATGGGAATTCGTCCGTTTCTATTTATGCTTATTCTGTTTATGGTCCGCTCATGTCTTGGCTAATACCAGACATAGATTCTGCCTATCAACTGGGTCAAATATCTTTGCAATTATTGGAGCGGTTAAATGGAAAAGAGATTTTATCTAAAGTATTCGTTAATATTTTTATCAGTCAACATCAAAAAGAGCCTCTGGCGAACACTATAGAACCTCTGCTTCAAGCAATTAATAACGGCTTAGAAGTCGGTGATATAGAATATGCTTGTCATGCTGCTGATTACTACTGCTCGCATCTATTTTTTAAGGGAGAGCATCTGGATTATGTGCAAGATCAACAAAAACACTATCGCGATTTAACAGCTAAGCTTTCCCAAGAACATCAGCTTTATCTGATCAAAATCATCGGTCAATTAGCGGCAAATTTCATCGGTCGATCCGAAAATAAACTGCTATTAATTGGCGACCTGTTAAATGAAGAAGAAACGATCGCATATCTTCAAAGTATTAATAATACAATTGCCTTATTTAGAGTGTTTTTTGCTAAAACCATGCTTTGCTATTTATTTAAAGATTATGCAACTGCGATAGATCATGGTATTACGGGAGTCAATTATTCAACAATGCTCCACAGTAACTTTAGCTTTTCTGAACATATTTTTTACTATTCTTTGGCTCTTTTAGCTGAGTATTTTCAGGAAACTGAATCAAAGCAGCAACAATACTTGAAGCAAGTAGAAGAAAATCAGCAAAAGATGAAATATTGGGCTTCCCATTGCCCAGTCAATTACCAGCATAAGTATGACTTAGTAGAAGCAGAAAAAGCCCGCGTCTTAGGGCAATTTTTATCAGCAATGGAATATTACGACCTGGCGATAGATGGAGCCAAGGAAAATGGATACGTCCAGCACGAAGCCCTTGCCAATGAATTAGCGGGAGAATTTTATTTAGCGTTAGGAAGAAAGAAACTAGCGCGTACCTATCTCATTGATGCTTACTATGCTTACATCCGCTGGGGAGCCAAGGCAAAAGTTAAGGATTTAGAAGAACGCCATACTGAATTACTCGCACCTATCGTCGGTAAGAAAAAGAGCCTTCCGAGTGGAGGAGAGGAAACGATTGTCCAGACCAGAACTACCGTCACTTCTACGACCAGTTCAGGTATTTCAGAAGAGCTAGATTTATCAACAATTATCAAAGCTTCGCAAGCGATCTCAGGGAAAGTTCATCTGGATGAATTGCTCTCTAATTTGATGCAAGTATTGCGGGAAAATGCAGGAGCAGAAAAGTTTTATTTCCTCATACCTGACGCAGCAGGTAAGTGGAGAATTGAAGCTCAATGTACGGGTGAACAATGTCAATTAATATCCAAGTCAGGCATTGAAAGTCAAGAGATTCCTATCTCGATGATTAATTATGTACAACGCACGCAAGAAACCCTGGCGATCGATGATGCAACGAATCAAACCACCTTTGCATCTGACCCGTATATTATTCAAAAGCGACCTAAATCTATCTTGTGTAGCCCCCTGATTAATCAAGGTAAATTGATCGGCATCTTATACCTGGAAAATAATTTAACCACGGGGGCTTTTACGCGCGATCGCATCCAAATCCTCAACATCATTTCTTCCCAAGCTGCGATCTCGATCGAAAATGCCCGCCTCTATCACACTTTAGAAGAAAAAGTGCAAGAACGCACCGCCCAACTCGCCCAAGCAAACGAGGAAATTAGCGCCCTCAACGAAAAACTGAAAGCAGAAAATATCCGCCTCAGTGCTGAGTTAGAAGTCACCAAGCGACTGCAACAAATGATTTTGCCCAAACAATCAGAACTAGAGGAAATTGAAGGATTAGAAATTGCTGGATTTATGGAACCTGCCGATGAAGTTGGCGGCGACTACTACGACGTGCTGCCACAAAATGATAGTGTCAAAATTAGCATCGGCGATGTTACCGGACATGGTTTAGAAAGCGGCGTATTAATGATTATGGCGCAAACCGCCGTCCGCACTCTCCAGGAAATGAACGAAACCGATCCGGTGAAGTTTCTTGATGCGTTAAACCGCACTCTTTATGGTAATCTCCAGCGCATCGACTCGTATAAAAACATGACCTTGGCTTTATTAGATTATCAAAAGGGTAGCCTCAGCCTCAGCGGTCAACATGAAGAAGCGATTGTAGTGCGTACTGATGGTAACCTGGAACGAATCGATACAATGCCACTCGGCTTTCCCCTGGGATTGGAAGCAGAAATTGCTGATTTTGTTTCCCAAATCCAAATAAATTTAAATCCAGGGGATGCGGTCGTGCTTTACACCGATGGAATTACCGAAGCTGAAGATATAAATAGAGTGCAATACGGAATCGAAAAACTCTGCGAAGTAGTGAGAGAAAATCGTCACAAGGCAGCTATTGAAATTCGGCAAGCGGTGATTGAAGATGTGCGGCGCCACATCGGCAAGCAGAAAGTTTTTGACGATATTACCTTGGTTGTCTTAAAGCAGAAATAGCTACAGCGGATTGCTTTTCGAGCGAGGGAAAGCCTTTTGGCGCTTTTTTTGTATAGCGGCACCCTTAAGGGTGCCGCTATACAAACCTTCGCGGTGTACCTCATGGGGAAAGCAATCCGCTATAAATCTTGCGCCTGGTTTCTCAACTCATATCATGTCCGGTCGATTACCCACGATCAAAAGCCAGGACACGGCACGATTAACGTTACAGCGGATTGCAAGCTCGT
>DNGG01000003.1:14286-16975 GCA_003486675.1 Cyanobacteria bacterium UBA11372 | reverse complement strand
AGCAGCGCGTCCCGCCCCCGCCCCCGCCCCATCGCCATCGCCGAGGCAAACGGTAGCAGCGCGTCCGGCTCCAGCGCCAGCACCGGCTGCTACTAGCGCCGCGACTCCTTCTTCAGTACAACCCAGGCGAGCTGAATCTACCCAGGCAGCTGCGCCTCAACCTACTATTCGTCACGTTCTCAGGGGGGTGTTCAAAGCAGAGGATAGCTCTAAAGATGCCGCCCTGTTTGAAGTCAACGGCGTGACGCGCCGGGTGAGTGTGGGCGAAAGCATTAGCTCTAGCGGATGGAGTTTGGTGGAAATCACCAACGGGGAAGCAGTTATCCGCCGCAACGGCGAAGTGCGCTCGATTTACTCAGGACAAGAGTTCTAGTCGAGTGTAGTTGGCATAAAAGAGGGAAATAGTCAAGCGATCGCCCCGTTGGTAGTAGGCGCAGGAGCGCAGTCGGAAGAGGGAAACAGGGGATGGGTAGCGATCGCTTGACCAAAAATAATGGGATACAAGCCCCGCCCTTTAACGAAGTGGAGGGCGGCTTTTGACTATATATTGTGATATAATAGCATTTGATACCTCAGTATTCAATATCAAAAGTGTTTGTCTACGAGTACAGAGTCAATCCAAAACCACAGCAAATAACCGCCATCGATGAGGCTATTCGGACAGCTCAATTTGTCCGCAATAAAGTCCTGCGTTATTGGATGGATAATCGCGGTGTTGGTAAGACAGAGATGTTTCGATACAACACACTTTTGAGAAAACAGTTTAAATTCGTGGATGAATTAAACTGTCACGCTTGCCAAACAGCCGTGGAAAGGGTGTTAAGAGCAGTGAATCGCTTTTATAGCAACTGCCAACAACAAATTCCTGGCAAGAAAGGGTATCCCAAATTCAAGAAAGATACTCGCTCGGTTGAATATAAAGTCTCGGGATGGAAACTATCAGAAAACAGAAAACACATTACTTTTACCGATAAAAAAGGAATAGGCTCTCTTAAACTGAGAGGTTCTAGAGATTTAAATTTCTCCCAAATAGAGCAGATAAAACGAGTTAGAATTTTACGTCGTGCTGATGGATACTACGTGCAGTTTTTGGTACAATTAGACCCTAGAGATACAGTAAAACCCTTAATTCCCAGTCAAAAAGCTGTGGGTATCGATTTAGGTATCAAGTATTTCTTGGCAGATAGTCAGGGAAATATTGAACCAAATCCACAATTTTATCGTCAGGGAGAAAGGCGATTAAGCCGATTAAATCGTCAGAAGTCTAAGAAGTATCGAAAAGGACAACCACAATCCCAAAACTATCACAAAGCTAGACAAAGATATGCTCGGAAACATTTAAAAGTAAGTAGGCAGCGAGAAGAGTTTGTCAAAAGAGTGGCACTCCGTTTTATCAAGTCTAACGACTTAGTAGCCTATGAAGATTTAAATGTCAAAGGCATGGTAAAAAATCGTCGTCTAGCGAAGTCGATATCAGATGCAGGATGGTCAAAATTTCGCCAGTGGTTAGATTATTTTGGCTACAAATATGGGAAGATAACGATTGCTGTTGCTCCCCATAATACCAGCAAAAATTGTTCTAATTGTGGTAATAAAGTGCAGAAATCTCTATCAAATAGAACCCACGTTTGTCCCCATTGTGGATTTATCGAAGATCGGGATATCAATGCAGCTATCAACATTTTGCAAAAGGGATTGAGTACGGTGGGGCACACCGAATCTTATCAGCTTGGGGAGTCCGATCCTCTAGTTTCGTTGGAGCAATCCTGCGGGGTTACGATTGGACTATGAACCAAGAATCCCTGCACTTTTAGGGCAGGGAGTGTCAACTATGATCGAAGTGAGCCAGCAGATTGCGATCGCGATCCGACCAGCAGGGGAGTTAAAAGCCGTGGGATTATTTGAAGATTTCAGTCGATTTTTAGAGACTCGCTTGGAAGAATTTATGCGGAAGAACCCGCATTTAGAATTACAAGCGCTAGAAGAACAGCTGCGGGAACAAGAAGAAGGCACCCTGCGACTGATTGCAGATTCACAGTTGCAAGAGAAAAAATTACAGGATGAAATTCTCTCCACCGCTCAAGAAATCCAGCGCTGGCATATCCGGATAGAGAAAGCCAAAGCAGCTAATAGAATGGATTTGGTTAAACCTGCCGAAGAATACGAAGCAACTTTACTGCGGAAAGGGAACCAGCTTTGGGGACAGATGCAAGGGATTAAAGCGCGAATTCAAAAAGCAAAGGAATTGCACAATCAAATACAGCAAAGGCGGCAGGAAGTACGCACCAAAGCCGCTGAAGTTGCCGCCGCGCGAGCCAACGCTAAAACCGAGCAAAGCGGGGAAACAGCTGGTTGGAACAAGAGTAATTATAAACCTTTCACCGGGCCAGACTCTTTGGAAGACAAATTTAGCCGCTGGGAAGCCCAGGAAGAGTTAGACCAAATGAAGCGGAATATGGGGCGATAGATGTGCAATTTTTATGGTAAATGCTAAATGCTAATGGCTAATGGCTAATATCATGTCCGTTGAATTGCCCATAATAAAAAAACCTCACCCAGTTGTTGCGTAGGGACACGGCATCTGACGATATCTCGGACAAACAGAAAATGTTAATAATGCCGTTTCCCGGCTCCCAATCTTGGGTAATCTGAAGCAGGAAAATGCCAGAAACCGGGTTTCTAGGTTGCT
>DNGG01000003.1:9829-13995 GCA_003486675.1 Cyanobacteria bacterium UBA11372 | reverse complement strand
AGAAACCGGGTTTCTAGGTTGCTGTGCGATCGCGAGCACCAACAATTTTTCAGAGAAACCCGGTTTCTTGGCGTAAGTCCTAATAAAATCAAAAACCCAACAACAAAATAAAGCCCCTGGGGAGTTTCTCATCTTTGCCAAAAGATTGTAATCTTTTTTTAAGATGAGGATACTAATCGGTGAGGGGTCACAATGTACATCGTACAAATTGCGTCTGAATGCGCTCCAGTAATTAAAGCTGGAGGCTTGGGCGATGTTGTTTTCGGACTGAGTCGCGAGTTGCAGATTCGGGGACATGCGGTAGAGATTATTTTACCAAAGTACGATTGCATGAGGTACGACCATATTTGGGGACTCCACGAAGCCTATCGCGATTTAGAAGTACCTTGGTTTGACGGGGCGATTCGCTGTGATGTCTATTGCGGCTGGGTACACGGACTGTTATGCTTTTTTATCGAACCCATATCGGGCGATAATTTCTTCAATCGGGGTTGTTATTACGGCTGCTTGGACGAACACATGCGCTTTGCTTTTTTTAGCAAGGCGGCTTTGGAATTTATGCTCAAAACCAACAAGCGTCCCGAGGTGATTCACTGTCACGACTGGCAAACTGGTTTAATTCCAGTCATGCTGTACGAGATTTATCAATATCACGGCATGACGAATCAACGGGTATGTTACACGATTCACAACTTTAAACACCAGGGAATCGCGGGTGCCAATGTTCTCCACGCCACCGGGTTGAATAACGAGAGTTATTACTACGACGAAAGCCGTCTTTTGGATAACAAGGATAAAACCGCAATTAACTATATGAAAGGCGGAATTGTTTACTCTAATTTTGTCAACACGGTTTCGCCCCACCATGCCTGGGAAGCTCGTTTTTCAGAAATTGGCTGTGGGTTGCAGCCCACCTTGGAAATTCACCAAAATAAGTTTGGCGGCGTTCTCAACGGCATTGATTATAATGTGTGGAATCCAGAAGTTGACACCTACATTTCCCATCCCTATGGTCCGGATAATTTGAAGGGGAAAATGCTGAACAAAAAAGCTTTAAGGGAGCGTGTCTGGCTGCGTAATAGCGATCAGCCAATTATTTGCTATATCGGGCGTTTGGACGACCAAAAAGGCGTGCATCTGGTGCATCACGCTATTTATTACGCCCTGGGTAAAAAAGCCCAGTTTGTTTTGTTAGGCTCGGCTACAGAACCAAGTATTAATACTTGGTTCCGGCACGAAAAAGACCACTTGAACGATAACCCGGACGTTCATATAGAGCTGGGATTTAATGAAGAATTATCCCACTTAATTTATGCGGGAGCCGATATGATTGTCGTCCCCAGCAATTACGAACCTTGCGGGTTAACGCAAATGATTGGTTTGAAATACGGAACCGTGCCAATTGTACGGGGAGTTGGTGGTCTGGTGAATACGGTTTTCGATCGCGATTATGACCCTGACAAAAAGCCTAAAGAACGCAATGGTTATGTATTCTATCAGACTGATAATCAGGCGATTGAATCGGCACTGGATCGGGCAATTAGTTTGTGGTATCGCCATCCCAAAGATTTTCGCCAACTGATCGCTCAGGGGATGGAATGTGACTACTCTTGGAACAATCCGGGGCTGCAATATGTGGGCATTTACGACTATATTCGACACAAGTAAGAATTTCAGATTGCAGATTTCAGATTGCAGATTTAATTCAATCGAAAATCCGATCTAATCTCTGGGGGCATTGATATTGGATAAAGACGGGGGGTTTATAGGTTCGTAGTGTTGATGGTGCGTTACGCTTTGCTAACGCACCCTACATTTAGAGTTTCTGGGTAATATCAAGTGCGATAGCATCAGACTTGCAAAGTTAATAGTATTGTAGGGGCGGGTTTTACCAGAAACCTTTGATAGGAAGCAAATTGTATTAATAAACCCGCCCCGCGCGCGATGCCGATGCTCGATTACCCATAATCGGGAGCCCTTGCACGGCATATTAACGTTATCTGTTTGCCCGAGATATCTATGATGCCGTGTCCCTACGCAACGACTCTGTGAGGTTTTTTATTAGGGGCAATTAAACGGACATGATATAATTCCTAATCTGAAATCTGAAATCTAAAATCTAAAATTGCTCTAATGTTTGTTTAATTTGGGGAAATTCATCGATGGCTTTGTAGAGGCGTTCGATTTCAAAAGTTTCTAATGCTGTTTGTAGGGTTTGGCAATATTCTAGTAATAAAGAACATTGGTGTTGGGTTCCCCAATCCTGCAAGCGTTGGATAAATTTACGAATATCTCGCGTAATTAAGGACTGGCGAAGCAACTGCCATTGTGTTTCTTCTTGGCGGAGTTTTTCTAGCAGTTCTGGTAGGTTTTTGATTGTTTCTGAATTTGAGGATGGGGAGGTTGAGGGAGCATCAGCTATCTGATCTTTTGATAGCAGCTTTGACTCGTGAGGAAAAAGGTTTTTGAACTGGGAAACTAATTCATAGCGGTTGACGGGTTTGCGTAAGAATCCTTGGCATAAAGAACTTACCTGTTGGTCTTGTTCAAAGGTAGCGGTAACAATAATAATGGGAATTGCCTGGGTTTGAGGATTGTTTTTAAGAGAAATTGCGGTTTGATAACCATCTAAATTCGGCATTCGCAAGTCCAGAAGAATCAAATATGGATGGTATTTTTGCGCCATATGAATCGCTTCTATTCCATCTTTTGCCATTAAGAGGGCGTGTTTTGTTCCGGCAAAATAGCCTTGGATTAAGTCGCGGTTGGATGGGACATCATCTACTACTAAAATTGTCATTGGTGGAAATTGATTTAGGTTGCAGTCTAATTCGGTTTGGGGGGATGGATTGCCAGGTGAAGCAGCGCAACTTATGTCTGGGAAAATGAAGCGGAAGGTGCTACCTTTGCCTAATTCGCTTTGTAATTGAACGGTGCCGCCCATCATTTCTGTGAGGCGCTTGGTGATGGCGAGTCCTAATCCGGTGCCGCCGTATTTGCGATCGCTTTGTCCTTCGGCTTGAATAAAGGCATCAAAAATCCGTTCCTGTTGTTCGGGAGCAATGCCAATTCCCGTATCTTCGATTGCGAGTTCTAGTGGGATTTTGCCTCGTTCCCAGGCAGGAGCCTGGGAATGCAGATTGGCTCGTTCCCAGGCAGGAGCCTGGGAATGCAGATTTTCGATTGTTTGGCTTTTAACGGTAATTTTTACATAGCCAGTTTCGGTGAATTTGAGGGCGTTACCAACAACGTTAAATAGGATTTGGCGCAGGCGAACTTCATCGAAAATGATGCTGGGGGGTAAATTTGGATCGATATCGGTGAGGATAGCCAGATTTTTTTCGGCGGCTTTTTGGGAAAAAATATACACTATTTCGTTAATTAAAACTTGCAAATTAACCGTTTCGTAACGCAGTTGCAGTTTTCCTGATTCGATTTTGGAGAGGTCGAGGATATCGTTAATTAGGGCAAGTAAAGTTTTACCGCTAGCAGAAATTGCATTTAAATAAAAACGCGACTGCGCTTCTGTTACTAAGTCCTGTAGCAGATGGCTAAAACCGAGAATTGCATTCATGGGGGTGCGAATTTCGTGGCTCATATTTGCCAGGAATTCGCTTTTGGCACGATTCGCGGCTTCGGCTTTTTCTTTGGCTTGGGCTAGTTCGGCTTCTGCTTGTTTGCGCGAGCTAATATCCATCACAATCCCGTGCCAACAAATATCGCCGTTTTCTCGTCGTTCGGGTTGAGAGTTTACCTGCAACCACTTGATTTTTCCAGAGGGGGTGATAATGCGCCACTCATGCTGGAATCTGTCTAAAGTTTTGACATTGCGAGCGATCGCAATATCATAACCAGATCGATCTTCTGGATGGATTTGAGCAAAGAGGATTGCTGCATCTTCAAGAACTTGCTCGGCGGTAACCTCGTAAATTTCCTCAACCGCTCGATTGATATATTCACATTCAAAAGAATTGTCTGGATGCATTACCGCCGAGAAAATCAATCCTGGTGTAGCTGCTGCCAGGTTTTGCAGTTGATTTTGACGTTGCTGCAAGGCTGCTTCGGCGCGTTTTTTGTCGCTAATATCGCGACAGACACAGATCAGTCCCCCTCCTTCCACCAAAGTGAGAGAAACTTCCTCGGCGAATGTAGTACCATCCTTTTTT
>DNGG01000003.1:6288-9620 GCA_003486675.1 Cyanobacteria bacterium UBA11372 | reverse complement strand
CGAATGTAGTACCATCCTTTTTTTTAGCTGTGGCTTCTCCTTGCCAACGCTTTTGTTCGATTAGGATGGGAAAAAGCTCGCGCTCAAATCGACTAATTTCTTCCGGATAGTAGAGTTCTTTCCAGGTTTTGCCAATTAGTTCGCTGGCGTCGCTGTAGCCAAATATAGTGGCATGGGCTTTATTGAGATAGGTGTATTCACTATTTTGATTGAGAATAGCAATACCTTCTGTAGCGGCTTCGATCACTGCTAGGTGGTTTTGCAGAGTTATTTGTGCTTGTTTGCGATCGCTAATATCCAGTGTAGTACCAAACAGGCGAACCATCTCCCCTTTGTCGTTGAAGACAGGTTCCCCTCTCGTTTCGACGTAACGGATTGAACCATCTGGGCGGATAATTCTTATATCTGCCTCAAAAGGTTGTCCAGCATAGACTTTCTCCTCGATCAGTTTGAGATAGGTTTCCCGAGCTTCAGGATGAATATAATTGATTAATTCACCTGCTTGAGGTGCAATTTTACTTTGTTCAAGCCCGTAAATGCGATAAAGTTCTTCACTCCAATTCGTGATTCCGGTGGCGACATCGTATTCCCAACTACCGATGTGAGCAATCCTTTGGGCTTCTTGCAGTTTGGCTTCGACTTGCTTGCGATCGCTTATTTCCACCACGACAACTCCCAGATAAGACGCCTTTCCGTCTGGGTCGAAAATCGGGAAAGAAGACACTAACCAGTGACGCAAAATACCGGGTTGACTGGGAATTTCACCGCTCATTTCTTGGTTGATAATCGCAACGCCTGTATCGAGTACCCGTTGATGTATTGGTTCTATCACAGCAGCCAAATCCGGCAGAATCTCGCCCATTGTTTTACCAATATGCACTTCCAAAGGTAGTCCGTTAATATCTGCCATCACTTGATTAATTTGGACGCACCGCAATTGCCGATCTCGCATCATCATTCCCAGGGGCGCAGTGGCAAAGAAAGCATTGAGTTGCGCTTCTCTCAGGGCGATTTCTCGTTCTAAAACTTTGCTCGAGCTAATGTCTTGAATTTGGGCAATAAAATATAGCGGTTGTTCTTCCTCATCCCGTACTAAAGTTACAGATAAAAGCACCCAAACGATGTGACCTTGCTTATGGAAATATCGCTTTTCCATCTGATACGAGCTAATTTCCCCAGCCAGTATTTGCCGTCGATATTCCAGGTTTTGCTCTAAATCATCGGGATGGGTAATATCGGTAACCATCTTTGACAGTAATTCTTCCTCGCTATAGCCCACAATATCGCAAACTGAGTTATTAACCATCAGCCAGCGTCCTTCGGGGGAAACTAATGCCATCCCAATGGCTGCATCCTCAAAGGAACGTCGAAATCTCTCTTCGCTCTCTTGCAGTGCTTTAGTCCGGTCAATCACCTGACGTTCTAACTCGCGTTCGTAGTTTTCCCGCAGCCGTTCCATTTTTTTGCGATCGCTGATATCAGAAAATGTAGTAATCGCGTAAATCACATTACCCGATTCATCGAATACGGGAATGCTACGCACTTCTAAAGGAACAATCTTGCCATCGGGTCGATGAATTTCGATATCTTCTGTAAAGACAGTTTCTCCTTTTAGGGCGCGTAAGTTTGGCAATTTTTCGGTGGGATAAAGTTGGTCGGTGCCAGCAATGTAAACTTGGTAGGTTGAGGATATATCTTCCGGGAATATATCAGTAATGTCTCGATCAAGGATTTCAATTCCGGCTCGATTCATCCCCTCGATGCGACCGCTGTCATTGTGAATTGATATCCCTACGGGGATGTTCTCGAAGAATTTGGCTAATCTTTCTTCGCTTTTTGTGAGTGATTGGAATATGGCTTTGAGTTGAGCTGCCATCTGATTAAACGATGTGGCTAACTCGCCTAATTCATCGGCGCGATCGCAAAGCGATCGCGCCGATCGATTATCATCCATTGTAACATCCCACTCACCAATAGCAAGTTCTTTCGCAGCTTGATTGAGGCGTAAAATCGGTTCTGTAACTCTACGAGCGGTACAAATGCCACTAATAATTGACCCGATTGCCGCTGCAATAACCAGCATAATTGTGGTGTGATTATTGGCATTAATTTTATCCATAAAATCTGTTTCTGGAATCACCAAAACAACCAACCAATCAATTCCTCGACCATCTTGACAAGGAAACACATGCACAAACAGACGCTGGTTATTATCGGTAAATTCCAGTTGATTTGAAGTGTTTATCCGGTTGAGGTCGCCGAAATATTGGTTCAAATACTTGGCTGTAGATTGAATCAGGGGATTTCTACTATTTGATGCTTCAATTCGCTGCGGTTTCTTGTCGTTACCTATAATAAAAGGCTGGGAATCCCCTGAACTGGCTATTAACAGTCCAGAGCGATCAATAATAAAACTCTGCCCCGAGCGACTAAATTTTAACTGCTGCAAGTAATCGCCAATTCTTGAAAGCTTCAGCGGCGTATCTAAGACTCCGATAATTTGACCTTTTTGGTCATAAACAGGCAAATTGGCATCAATCGCTAGCTCAGCTTGGTTGAACCAAACGTAGATCGGACTCCAAGTTGCTTTTCCTTTTAATACAGCATTCTGATACCAAGGACGTGTCCTGGGGTCATAAAATGGGGTAACTTGCAGCAGTTTTCCCCTTTCCCCGCTATTATTAACAGCGTAAGTGTAGTATTTAGGATTTTTGGGATCGTCTACTACTTCAATATGCAGCGTGCGATCCGGGAGTCTTTCAATGCCAATATATTCTCCTTTTTCATTTCCCCAAGCTGTGTAAGGTACTGATTCAAATGCGCGTATTTGTTTGACAAAAAATCTCTCAAGTTCGTTTAACGAGATATTTCTTGGTTGTTGTAGAGGCGGGTTTAACGAGATATCTCTTGGTTTCTTTGAGTGGTTGGTAAAACCCGCCCCTAGGGTAAAACTCTGCTGCATGGCATTCTGATTCACGTGATTGAGCAAATGAGGCATTTGCAAGTAGTCATCTAGGTGGCGATCGATACGCAAACTGATTTGATTTTGTAGCTGGTGGGAAAGTTCGCGTACCGCTTGTTGACTATTTTTATAGGAAAGATAACCCACCAATCCCACTGTAGCGACGACTTGCAAGACAAAGGGGACAATTAAAACAACTCGCAGCGGCAGTTTATTGCTAGCTTGAGTTAATAAACGAGTAGTATAAAAGTTGACCATTATGATTTGACTAGGGGCGGGTTTACTAAGAGTTTACAGCGGATTGCTTTTCGTGTGAGGGAAAGCCTTTAGGCTTTGAATGCAATAGCGGCAGCAAAAATGGCAGCCGCTA
>DNGG01000003.1:0-6095 GCA_003486675.1 Cyanobacteria bacterium UBA11372 | reverse complement strand
GCAGCAAAAATGGCAGCCGCTATACTTGCCTTGCGGTGTACCATCACCGTCTGCAATCTGCTATACTCGCTCGATGCGGGAATCAATGTAGTCCAGCAAGCGAAATTTGAGGGTTTCTAGGCGGGGCGCAAACCTTCTAGTACTGACGCATGACGACGGCATCACCTTTGTTTCGACCTATATCTCTAGTTGCTAAAAAAACCTGGAATATTAGCGTCAGTCATCAAAAAATTAAAAGTTTTTGGTTCAACGATTTTGCTGGGTTTATTCCTCTCCTTTGGTGGTGTTTTTAATTTGCGCGATCGCTTCCAATATTTTGTGATATTGAAAGTTGTCTGTGTAACTTATCAGCACTTTTGCTAACTCGGTTTCTTGTTTTTCAATTTGAGCGATCGCCTGATATAGAGAGCGATCATCCAAAGCTAAAGCGGATGCTTCTAACTGTTCCAGCAATACATCGGGTAGTTTTGATAAAGCTGATAACTTTAGATTCGAGTAATTATCAGTAGATTCAAACCTTCCGGTTTTTTCGTAAATAAAACTCACCCCTAAATATTGTGCTATCTTGTCAAATATCACCCCTTCTAAAAAAGGTTTGGGGATGATATCATCGCACCCAACAGACAAGATACCTGGTTTTTGTTCTTCAAAAACACTAGCAGTTATGGCGATAATAACTGTGGCTTGACCTTTTAAACTTGTTTTAATTTCTTTGGTTGCTTCGTATCCATTCATCACCGGCATCAGCATATCCATAAAAATCAGATGCGGTTCAAAATTTTCCCAAATTTCAATCGCTTCTCGACCATTTTCTGCGACTCGAACCTCAAACCCCACTTGAGAAAGCATTTGCACCAATAGTTCGCGGTTACTCAGTTTATCGTCTACGACTAAAATTCGGTAACGGCGTTGATTGGGTGCTATGGCAATAACGCGACTAAGGGACAGCTTAGAGTCATTGTTTGCGGTTTCGTTTGCCGTTTTAATTGGGTTAACTCTGATTTGGAATTTAAAAGTTGTTCCCACATTCAATTGAGAATTTACAGTCAGATTGCCGCCTAAAATTTCGATGTATCTCTGGCTAATTGTTAATCCTAAACCCGTTCCTTCCGCAGCGTTAATCCCCGCTTGACTTTGTACAAATGGTTTAAAAATATTATTCATTTCTTCGGGAGCAATTCCCACGCCTGTATCGGAAACTTCAAATTGCAGCGTCTGTTGTCCGCTGTCAGAAGTCAATGATTCTTTGCTACTGACTACTGACACTCGTAGGATGACTCTTCCCGATTTAGTAAACTTAATTGCATTGCCGATTAAGTTAATAAAGACTTGACGGAGTTTTAAGCGATCGCTCACAATCCACTCTGGAAGATTCGGAGACATCACTAAATCTAAATCCAACCCTTTTTCCATAGCTTTGAGTCGGAACATGTCTTCTATTTCCAACAGCACCTTTGATAAATTGAATTCAGTATTGTTAACCGTTATCTGTCCGGCTTCAATTTTGGATAAATTTAAAATATCGTTGATTAAATTCAGTAAGTGTTCTCCACTCCTACGGATAATCTTCAAATTTTTTTGTTGTTCCGATGTCAGGTTAGAACCGTTCTGCATCAGTTGGGTAAAGCCAAAAATCGCATTTAGCGGAGTCCGCAATTCGTGACTCATATTAGCCAGAAATAAACTTTTAGAGCGATTTGCTGCTTCCGCTACTTCTTTTGCCTCTTGCAATTTTTCTTCCGTGCGGCGGTGCGCCTCAATTTCTGCTTGGAGTTGCTGATTTTGCTCTTCTATTTGTTTTTTCAACCTTTGGTTAGTCAGTTGAGTTTCAATTCTGATCAGAACTTCTTCCGGACGAAACGGTTTAGTGATGTAGTCTGCTGCGCCGGTTTTAAAAGCTTCCAGCAAACTTTTCAGTTCGTTGCTTGCCGTCAGAAAAATAATCGGAATCTGGCAAAAATCTGGATTGGTTTTTAACTTTTCGCAAACTGCTAGCCCGTTCATCCCTGGCATCATCAAGTCGAGTAAAATCAGGTCGGGGTGGGCAGTCTTAACCCGCTCTAAAGCTTGCTCTCCGCTAGTGGCAAAGGTGGTTTCGTACCCTGCCTGCTCCAGCATCTTGCCCATTACTTGCAGATTTTGAACCACATCGTCAACGATTAAAATTAAGCAGTCTTCAGGTTTAAACGGTTTTATCACAGCTAGTGTCTCACTTGGGGGCATGGGTGGATGGTGCGATCGCAATATATCTTTCTCTATAGAAGCTAAACTGAGACTTGAAAAAGCATAATAGTTAGTTTTTGACATAAAACATTTATGTTCACTTTAATATGCAAATAGCCCCCTTGTATCCCCCAACTTCAGTCGGGGGATAGGTTAATCTTTAAATGTAAATCCTAAATGTGCATTTTTTGTGCAGATATAAAGTATTTAATAAAAATTAATAAAACTTTTCCAGCAAATCGGCTAAACCTACCATAAAAGCTTTATTCTTACAATGGGTAAGAAACCCGGTTTTTTCAAAAAACCGGGTTTCTGAGGTTAAGACCTGAGACGCCCAGAACGTAGAATACTAATAATTAACCACAACCCTAAAAAACTCGCGACCCCAAATAAAGCATTGCTTAAAATAGATAGCTGACTGGTTTGTGTCGAGATAATTGCTGCCCCAATAATCAGCGAACCCACGACGATGCTAAAAGAAAGTCGATTCGCCGCCACATCGACGGTGCGGCGTACAAGATCGAGGTCTTTTAGGGTTAAATTCCACTTTAAAGTTTCCGACGTCACCCGCTCTAAAAGCAATTCAATTTGGCGGGGAGATTGTAAGGAAAGACTTTTAATATCAAGCGCCGTTCTCAACAGCGCTTGCACCGGGTCACTGCCAATTAATTGCCGTCGAAACAAATCTGTAATCAACGGTTTAACTTCATCCAAAAGGTTGATTTCCGGGTAAAACGATCGCGCCACTCCCTCTAAATTCGCCAGAGTTTTAGCATACAATCCCAAATTTCCAGGCAAGCGAATTTTATTATTCCGGGCGACTTGCAGCACCTCATAAAATGCCTGACTGAAATTAAATTGAGACAGACTGATATTGTAGTACTTTCTCAACATGCGATCGTAGTCATTCTCTAACCGAGACACGCTGGTAGACTTAGTAAATTCGGCGAGTTGTAGCGTTAATTGAGCGCACCGCTGAGCATCTAAATCCACAATTGCTAATATCATTTCGGTCAAAATCCGCTGGGTGCGCGGATCGAGGCGACCTACCATGCCGCAATCTAGCAGCGCCACGCGACCATCTTTGAGATAAAATAAATTGCCCGGATGGGGATCGGCGTGAAAGAAACCATCAATATACAACTGTTGAAAAAAGGCGCGGAATAATAGGGTTGTAATTGCTTGTCGCCTTTCGGGCGTTAAGACTACACCCGTGCCATTGCCGTTATTTTCCTCATATGTAACGGGCGCTAACAACAACGGTACTCCATCCATCCATTCCATTACGAGTAATTTTTCCGTTGTCAAATCCCAAAAAATTTCTGGCACGACGATTTGAGAGGGATCGAACCAGCGACTAGAGGATAAATTGCGCCGCAATTGGTCAGTAAATCCAGCTTCTCTGCTAAAGTCTAATTCCGCTTCTAGAGCGTTGCTGAATTCTTCTGCTAAAGACCTAATATCGTAGTCTTGACCAAACTCGGTTAAGGCAACTAAATCTGCTACCCCTTTAATCAGAGAAATATCGCGGGCAACAATTGCATCAATTCCCGGACGCTGCACTTTAAGCGCGACTTCTCGACCATTGGCTAATGTGGCGCGATGAGTTTGGGCAATCGAACCTGCGGCAACGGGCTGTAAATTAATAGTGGTAAAAGTTTCTTCCAAAGGTTGTTTAAGTTGTTGCCGAATCATCACGTCAATTTCTGACCAGGGAACCGGCGGTACATCATCTTGAAGCGTGGATAATTCTTCGATATATTCCCCTGGCAAAAGGTCGGGGCGAGTACTCAACAACTGTCCTAATTTGACATAAACGGGGCCTAATTCGATCAAGATTTTGCGTAGAACCGCAGGCGGGGGTAATTGAGGTTCATCGGCTTTTGCACCTGTGAGCAGCCGTCGCATGTAGTCCCAGCCGTTGCGGAAGACAACTTCAATAATATCTTTTTGGCGCGAAACGCTTTGGGTTAAAAACATAATTGGTAATTGGTAATTGGTAATTGGTAATTGCAGATTTAAGATAGCAGATTTAAGATTTAAGGAAATTTGATTGAGCTTTGCCATCTGAATATCTTTAATCTCAAATCTGAAATCTCAAAGAAAGCAATCTGAAATTAGCCATTAGCTAAATAGGTAAACAACAAGGAATTATAATGCATCTGAAACCGGCGGTTGTTTGTGCGGCTTTCAGGGCATGGCTGGCGGCGGTGCAATCTCTGAAACGTTGAACCGAGGATTGAACTGCCGATACCAAACTTTGCTCGGTAAACATGCGCTTGACATATTCCGAGCAAGATTCGTCACCGTGTAACAGTCTATGGGGGCAAGAAAAGCCCTTGATGGGGGAAATATACTGCTTATAGGCACTAATTGCGTTTAGTGCCACTGTTCTGGCTTGTGTATCAAAGGTGCTAGTTTGCATAGGAGTCAACTGACCTGACAAGCGACCTTTAAGTTTTAGCTGCTAAAGCAGTTTCGGCGCATCTACCTAGAGTTTAATAGGATTTTAGATTTTAGATTGATGATTTCAGATTGAGGGAGTTATTACAGGACTTACGCTTACCCATCGGGGTTTCTATGAAAACTGATAGCCATTTTCAGTCAAATCAACGGGGGGTAGGGGCACGGCAATAGTAAGTTTTGTCGCAAAATCAAAGTTTTTCTCCAGCCGTGCCCCTACCGTGTTGTTCAGGGGAGCATGTCAACTTTGTAGTAGCGGACACCCGCGCATGGTGTCGCTACACAAACAAAGCCTGCTCTAGCAGGCTTTAAAAGCTTTAGCCCGCGCAGGATGGCTCTCGTTTTTGTAGCCGCACCCTTGGTGGGTGTCGGCGTAGATTTGCATTCCTGATATGCTCCCGTTGCTCAGGGAATGGGCAATTACCCATTACCCATTACCCATTACCTATTACCTATAACAAATCTGAGAATTTGGGATTGTCTTGCAGGAGTTTGAGTACCTGTTTAATTTCTTGAGTGCGGTCTTTTTTGACGATGAGGGTGGCGTTGCGATCGCGCACAATCACCACATCTTCCAATCCAATCGTGACGATGACTTCCGAGTGATCGCTGGAATAAAGAATTGCCCCAGATGTATCCAACCCTACATGATTGGCTAATTCTACATTTGGCTTATCCCCTTTGAGCAGGCGTTCGATCGCGTTCCAATCTCCTAAATCGTCCCAGCCAAAGGAGGCGGGGATGACGTGTGCCAGTTGGGTTTTTTCCATCAAGGCATAATCGATACTTTTCTTGGGTAACTTGGGATACGCATCGATGCCAGATTCTGCCAAAGGAGCGATGATTTCTGCTGCGTGGGCGTATAGTTCTTTTAAAACTACCCCAGTGCGAAAGATAAACATGCCGCTATTCCAGGAAAAGCGATGAGTTGCCAGAAACCCTTCTGCGGTTTGACGATCGGGCTTTTCGGTAAAGCGGTTGACGCGGTAAGCGGGAAAATCCCCAAACGTGCCAATTTGTTCGCCTTGTTCGATATAGCCATAGCCCGTTGATGGGTAGTCCGGCTTAATTCCCAAGGTGACAATTGCATCTTCTTTAGCTGCAAGTGTGGCGGCGGCTAATAGGGTGTTTTGATAGGTTTCTTGCTCGGCGATCCAGTGATCCGCGGGGAAAAAACCGACTACGGCGTCATCTCCATAGCGTTTCTGCGTTTCCAAAGCTGCCCAAGCAACCGCGGGGGCGGTGTCGCGTCCTTCAGGTTCTACCAACAAGTTTTCCGGTGGCAGGTGGGGCAGTTGGGAAGCGACGCCATCGGCTAACTGACCACTCGTTACCACCCAGAGTTTTTCCCAACCTCCAGCGAGTTCTAGCAACCTTTGGGCGGTTGATTGCAAGAGACTGTTGCCACT
>DNGG01000295.1:2950-3928 GCA_003486675.1 Cyanobacteria bacterium UBA11372 | reverse complement strand
TTAGGAGAATTGATTGCGATCGCCGACGAAATTGCCCAAATTCGCAACTTCACCGGCATGGATAAACCCACAGTTATTACCTAATTGTTCTTGGCAAACCTGTCGGGGTACGGAATGTTAAAATTTCTGGTAAAAATCAACGGTTATTCAACGCCGTGCCCCTACGATAGAGCCAACCCTGACCAATAATTGCTCAGGCTGCTAGTGTCGCCCACCCCACAACATTTTTTAGTGAGCTATAATTACCAATTAGCAATTAACAATTAGCAATTACCAATTATTTATGAGCCTAAAACTGTATTTTATCCGACATGGAGAAACAATATACAGCCGCACAGGTGGTTACAGCGGTGAAATCGACGCCGAACTAACACCCGAAGGTCACAAAATGGCAGCAGCTTTTGCCAAAGCATATCAATCTTTGCCTTGGGAAGCTATTTACGTCAGTCCGATGAAACGCACGATTGCTACGGCAAAACCTTTATGCGATGCAGTGGGAATTGAAATGCAACTGCGCGATGGATTGAAAGAAATTAAATACGGCGCATGGGAAGGACAAACACCCGAATTCGTCAAAGAAAATTATCAAGATGATTACGTCCGCTGGTTAACCGAACCAGCTTGGAATCCCCCTACAGGCGGCGAAACTGCGGTTCAAATAGCTAGTCGCGCCTCGCTGGTAATTGCAGAAATTGAGCAAAAACATCCAACGGGTAATGTCCTGGTTGTTTCGCATAAAGCTACGATCCGAATTATTCTGTGCAGCTTATTGGGAATTGATTTAGGCAGGTATCGCGATCGCTTAGGCGCCCTCGCCGCTTCGGTGAGCGTGGTAAAATTTGATACGCATGGGCCGTTGTTGGAGGTTTTGGGCGATCGCTCTTACATGGATGAAGATTTACGCAATCTACCAGGGACTTAGATGACAAAAAATTTGATTTATGCCTAACGACTGAAGTCGCGGCTATACAAACAAAG
>DNGG01000295.1:0-2729 GCA_003486675.1 Cyanobacteria bacterium UBA11372 | reverse complement strand
AAAGACCGCCTACGCGGTCTTTAGTAATATTATAACTCTTTGATATACTGCTTCAATACAGGTGGCAGATCGTAAAAGCTTCATTGTTGTTCTATCAAGCAGCGCCGCGATAAAGATTGCAGCGCGTTGAGTAAATCTGAAGCTGTAATTGTGCCATTTTCTAGCAATTTGGACTGATTTTTCATTTGGGATATGCGATAATTAATGTGGATAAATTGCCATGAGGAATTTTAATTAATATGGACTTTGAAACTTGCTTAAAAAGTTATTGCAGAACGGTATCACTTTACTTTAAATACTTACACTTGGGATTTTATTATGACAATAGTTTGCTACAAGAAATTTTTTCTATTTATAAGAATACCAAAGCGGCCTCAGAAGATATAGATAATGAAAATGATAAAACGATATATAACTCTTTTTTAGAGGATATGAATATTCCAGATCTCGAAATTCCTTTTGCTGATACCGACGAGATAGTTTTATTATACAGTTTTGTAATAAAGAGAGCTATTCAAGACGTACTATCAGAAGCTAATAATAAAAGACAGAGCTTTTTCTCTTACCTAACTTTTGTTAACTCTCTATTTGCAATATCAAAAGCTACGGATGAGGCATTAAGAAACAATAAATTTGAGAAAATTGTAAAGGAATAAAATTTTCCACATGATTTAGAGATGTATAATAAGTTTAAATATATTATAGAGGTTATTAGAAATACACTAGCTCATAATTTTTATAGCAAACCAATGCTATCGGATAACATCGTACTAGATATTGTAGTACGCCAACACGATTTTAGAAAAAATCAAGTACGTAAAATTCACTTTATTTATGATTATTGTTCGCGAAACTCAGGAATGTATTATCCTAAGATTAATAGAAAAATATGTATAAATATAGATTTAGATTCTGTAACGGATGGAATGTCTTATCATGACTTAATCAGCCTAGATCAAAGCATTCTAATCATATTTTTCTGTTATGATATGGGCAGTAAGTTAGGGGATAAGTATTTAAAAGGTCAACAATATTAGTGCGATTGCTGACCTTGTAGGTTGGGTTGACGCAAGTAAACCCAACCTCTTTTTTTACTCACAATCTTATCCATTTCCACCATGACAATGCGATGATTGAACGGATAGCGATATGCCTACGGCACGCTGCGCGTGAAGCGAAGCTATCGCTCCAAGAATCGCACCACCAAAATAAAGAGCGATCGCCATTGATAGACCATAAACTTAATTTGAAAGTTTGTTCGTTAATAAAGCTCAAGACAATCCAAAGTAGCACTATCCATCAATTCTTGAATTGCCTCTGCTCCAGATCGAAGTATTGCTTCCACGTTGCTTGTAGGTGTATTGCCACACCGCAGCCAAATCACCTTTGGCGGTGAACCGTAAAGACGGCAACTTTTCAGCAAAGTCAGCATCTTGAGTAACAATACAAAACCCTTGAATTTTGGCAAACTCCCAAATTTCGCTATCATCTGCATCTGTAAGCCCTTGAAACTGAACATGGCTAGCATCAGGGAAGATATCAGCCAGACGATTCACTAACTTCCGACTCAAGTTTTGGTCGAACAGTAGTTTCAACTTTCACCTACTACAGCAATTAAACGACGTTCTCTATCGGCAGCAAATTCGAGACAAGCTCTAATATCTTCCTCTGTTAACTCTGGGAAGTCATCTAAAATTTCTGCATGAGACATACCAGCTGCTAACCAGCCCAAAACATCGTACACGGTAATCCGCATTCGTCTGATACAGGGCTTGCCGCCACGTTTACCTGGCTCGATTGTAATGATGTTGCGATAGCTCATGGCAAAGTGAAGTTTGGTATTTCTACAGCAAGTTTAGCTTGGATTCCCATTCTTTTGCTGCTATGGGTAGGCGCGGGCGATTGCCTACGGCACAGCGCCAGCTCTCGCACCATTCAAAATCAACAGCGATCGCGCGCAAATCCCTACCCTCGATCGCACCTTCTACAATGATCGAGGAGCGCAATGGTTGTACTTTTTGCGATTGCCTACAGCACGCTTCGCGAACGCACCAGTCAAAATCAACAGGGTTATGAAAATATTAGTACTCAACGCCGGATCGAGCAGTCAAAAAAGTTGCCTTTACTCACTCACCGATGAGGTACTCCCCCCACATCCCCCAAAACCGCTTTGGGAAGCTCAAATTGACTGGACGCATCAAGAACTCAAAGTCAAAACTGCCCAAGGAAATGTAATAAAAGAAACATTGCCTTCCTCATCTCGTGCGGATGGAACTGCTAAAATGCTCGAAACTCTTTGGAATGGAAAAACTGGGGTAATCGAAAATCCTGGGGAAATTAACATCGTCGGTCATCGGGTGGTGCATGGGGGAGAAGAATATCGACAAAGCACATTTGTTACCAAAGAAGTCAAGGATGCGATCGCGCATCTCTCCC
Source organism: Cyanobacteria bacterium UBA11372 (assembly GCA_003486675.1). Lineage (GTDB taxonomy): Bacteria > Cyanobacteriota > Cyanobacteriia > Cyanobacteriales > Aerosakkonemataceae > Microseira. Next base: position 293 of record DNGG01000295.1, on the reverse strand, counting down.
TCTTCGCTCCCGTCCACAATCCCGCCAATCTAGAAGGCATCGCAGCAATTGAGAAAATCTTGCCAACCGTTCCGCAAGTAGTAGTATTTGATACCGCATTCCACGCCACTCTGCCCCCCGCTGCATATGTCTATCCAGGGCCATATGAATGGCTAGAAATGGGTATCCGACGCTATGGCTTTCACGGCATTAGCCATCAATATTGCGCCCAGCGCGCGGCTCAAATTCTCGGTCAAGACTTAACCCGATTACGTATAATTACTTGCCATTTAGGTAACGGTTGTTCCCTGGCA
>DNGG01000010.1:9931-11645 GCA_003486675.1 Cyanobacteria bacterium UBA11372 | reverse complement strand
ACTTTATTGATTGAAAAAGGCGTGCTGAAAAACTTCCTAGCAGATCGGGCAGGTTCCTTGCGTACCGGACATCCCAGAACCGGCAGCGGACGCCGTCAGAATTATACCTTTGCTGCCGCGTCGCGGATGCGAAATACTTACATCGCTCCCGGAGATTATACCCTGGAAGATTTATTCGCCTCCGTAGATAAAGGAATTTACTGCAAAAAGATGGGCGGCGGTAGCGTGGGTGCTACGGGACAATTTAACTTTGGAGTTGATGAAGCTTATCTGATTGAAAATGGCAAAATTACCAAACCGTTAAAAGGAGCCATTCTCATCGGCGAAGCCACCGAAATCATGAACAAGATTTCGATGTGTTCTCAAGATTTATCCCTCGCCCCCGGTTTCTGCGGCTCGGTCAGCGGCAGTATTTACACAACTGTTGGACAGCCGCACATTAAGGTTGATTCAATCACCGTAGGTGGACGGTAATAGGTAATGGGTAATTGGTAATTGTTATTTTATTCTCTATTACCAATTACCCATTAGCAATTAGCAATTAGCAATTAGCAAAATCTATGTCGAGTATCAACGAAATTGCATCTTACGCCCAGGAAAAAGCCGCGCAACTCGGTATCAAGAAATTCGATATCTATGGATCGAGTGTCGATGAAACTAGCGTGCAAGTAGATCGGGGGGAACCAAAGCAGGTTAAGGCTTCCCAGCGTTCTGGGGTGACGGTTCGAGTTTGGAACGAACATAATACTGTAGGCATCACCAGCACCACAGATGTCGATGCTAATGGACTGGAATTAGCTTTAAAAACTGCCTACGAAGCCAGCTTTTTTGGTGCTAAAGAACACGTACCCGATTTTAGCCCAGAAGCTTTTGCTCCCGTTGCAGATATTTCCAATGAGAAAGCACCGCAAGCGCCAGTTTCTAACTTAATCTCAAGCTTAATTGAAGTTGAAAAAGAACTTCTGGCGGCGCATCCGGCGATTAAAGGCGTACCTTATAACGGCATGGCGCAACGGGATATTGACAAGTTTTATCTCAATAGCGAAGGCGCGCTACGTAACGAATCTCGCTCCTATGCTTCGATCTATCTTTACAGCAAAACTGAGGAGGAAGGCAGAAAACCTCGCAGTGCTGGTGCTATGAGAATTAACCGCAGCGTCGATATGTTAGATATTGATGGCTGTCTCAAGGAAGCGGCGGAGAAAACAATCTCTCACTTGAATTATGAAAAAGTCAAGTCGGGTAAGTATTGCGTGGTGTTCTCGCCGGAAGCGTTTTTAGATTTGTTGGGCGCTTTTTCTAATCTGTTCAATGCCCAAAGTATTCTGGATAAGCAAAGTCTTTCGACTCCGGAATCTTTGGGAAGTCAAATTGCTTCGCCGCTGCTTTCTGTGTGCGATGATGCTTTGCATTCCGGGAATATTGCGGCGGAAACGTTTGATGGGGAAGGAACGCCTACTCGCCGGGTTTCTCTGGTGGAAAATGGGATTTTAACGGGTTTTCTCCACAGTTCGGGGACGGCTAAACGGCTGAATGCTCAGCCAACGGGACATGCAAATATGGGATCTAAAGTGACAGTTGGATCGCACTTTTATCACGTGTTTCCAGGCGCTGCGGCGGAACGAGAGTACAGTCTTGATACGGCTGAAAATATTATTTATGTGGATGACTTGCAAGCACTCCATGCAGGGGTGAAGGCGTTGCAAGGTTCGTT
>DNGG01000010.1:5580-9710 GCA_003486675.1 Cyanobacteria bacterium UBA11372 | reverse complement strand
TACCGTTTGATGGGTGGATGGTGAGTAACGGTAAGTGGACGAGTATTGATTCGGCGACGGTGGCGGGTGACTTTTTAGAAGTCCTGAAGTCGATTGTGTTTGTGGAGAAGGAGGAAAAGGTGACTCCAGGGGGCGTTTGTCCGCGAATTTGGGTTGATGGGTTGTCGATTACTGGGGATTGATCCAGGACTTATACTGTTTTCTCATGAATGGGAAATACTTGGGTCGGGGCGGGTTTAGTTAAATTTTTTGTTTCTCCCTAACATGGTTGGTAAAACCCGCCCCTACGATCGGTACACGTTGATGTGTAGCATTATCAAGGGAAATGGTATTAAGCAAAGAAACCCGGTTTCTGGCGATCGCTCCTTAAAATGGGAAACCGGGTTTGTTATGTTTCTAAACAAACCCGGTTTCGTCGAGGGTAGGTTGCGTTTGCTTACCATCTTATGCTGTTTCTAACCATTCAAATATCCGGTCTAGCTGGGACAAGGTGATCAGTCCGTACTGCCACAGAATTATCGGTAAGGTACTGGTAGAATTTTCACTTTGTCGCATAGCTAGGGATATAGATGTATTGGGTACAGCTAAGTCTTCTTGTAAAAAGCTGATTAATCTTTTCATTTTAATGGTTTCCATTGTTTTATTGGGTCGTTAGTTGGCCCCTCCATAATCGTTATTATTGAGTCTGATCTAAAAAGGTGTCTTTGGAGGCGATCGCATCATCTTTTGGATGTGATCTCGATCGCTAGTTTTGGCGATCCCATCCCTTTACGGATATTGGGATCTGATAATCTCACCCCTTGCGCTTTCACACATCCGGGTGATTACCGTTTTTCCGTATCCAGTATAGAATCGGGATCGGGGAAAATCATGAGAAAAATTAACCAGCGGTCACAGGGGGTGTCACCCCTCGCCGATAGATCTCGCGGGCGTAGTCAGTCCAAACCCCTTGTCCCCAGTAACGAAAACAACTGGTTTGCAGCAACAGATTGTAAAGCAGCGCTTCGCGAGAGCGAGTATTCCGGTTTTCGTGGAATAAAGCGCTGAGTTTATTGATCGGAGTTAAAACATTTTCATATCCTTTTACCCAACTCAAGTGATTTGTCCAAGAAGCCCCATCTATGTGAAAATTAGGATGGGTTTGTTTTAATTGCGCGATCGCATTCTCCACCGCATCGGGGGTAGAGTTTTCTTTGGAAACTTGCTGCCAGATTAGGTGTTGCCCGATCGGTTGACAGGCGGGATAATCATCCGGGTTACAACCCGCCGCTTCGATTAGTTCTAAATATTCGGTTCCCGTCATTCCTACAACGTCTTGTGCCATTTCGTGCCAAGCTTTTTTAAAGGCGTTGGGAAATTCGTTCATCATCACGCCGCCATTTTCTCCATCGCCGATTTGGGTAACGAGTGGGGGAACTAATACATTACCCAATGGTTTGGGAGAATAGTTTTTGGCTTCGTAGTAAGGTTGCATTTGCCCGACTAATTTTGTATCCGAACCTTGGGTTTTAATTAGTGCTGTAATACTCTCTGTTTCGCCTTGGGAATTGCGAGCAATTAAACGATGGGGTAAATATTTTTCAGCTAGGGGTAAGCCTTCGATGGTTTCGACTGAATGTTCTTGCACCATTACCCAGCGATAACCGCATTCTTTGAGTGCTTTGACAAAGGCATATAAGGTATCGGGATGATTGGGAAGGTGCATTTCTGGGGGAGAAAATCCTTTGACTCGCGCCAATGCTTCCCAACCAAATATTGCCGCAAAATGATGTTGCCATGCTTGGATGTGCAGTTTGATATCGGGGATGGGAGTAGAAGGGACTACGGCGTGACTCCACATCGTACCCAGCCATTCTACGTAAGGTTGGTAGGCGCGATCGCATGTAATGCGTTTGAGGTTTTCTAGGATATCCCCGCGTCCCATTTGTCTAAGTCCCCACAAAAGATTGCCGGAATAATCTAGCATGATGCGGGGGTTGCATCCTTGCGCTACTAATTCGGGGATAAAGTCTGCCATGCGACTATAACACCAAGCAAATGCACCGGCGTTGTGGTTGTCTCCTTCGTGGGGATGTTCAAACATGTATTGCAAGTTGCTAATTAGTTCCCCGTTTTGTCCGGCGGGGATGGTAGGCTGGTGCATGTGCAGTGCGATCGCAAATGCTGCCCGGATTTCGCTTAATCTGAGATTCGTTCTAGGTAAAAATACCGGCTCGTTTTGTTGCACGACGGATTGCACTTCCTCTTCCCATCCGGAAATATTAGGCAGTCCATCAATAATTTCTGGTAAAACAGGCAACATTGGTTTATTAGATGATGAGATATTTTTCATTTCTCTAGTCCGCGCTGGCGGACTTTGTATGAGTAGACGCACCCTGAAGCTGAAGATTAACTGCTTTTGATTGGTAAGCGATCGCTTTCTCAAACTACCTGAATTTTACACCATTTTCCATCCTCCACTTGGCTCATCCGATCGGTTGATCTGCCAATTGTTGTTAATATTTATTTATCAAGTTGTATCAATTTATATTAATTGTGGTGAATTGACCATAATTAATTTTTTCCCTCTGCTCCTTTCGATTACTTTACCGCCGCTTCCAGCATTTTAATAGTACCGGCAGTGGCATCAATTTCAACCTCCACGCCAATTGGCAGGGTAAATTTATCCGGAATATGACCGATTGCCGAACCGTACCAAGCAGGAATTCCTAATGGGGAGATGCGATCTTGCAAGACTTGCATTAGGGTGAGGGATTTATCCGGTTCTTCTGGATCGCATTGTCTGCAATTTCCAAACACAAAGCCGGATATTTGCGGCAATATTCCTGCCAACTCTAACTGTGTCAGCATTCGGTCTACCCGGTAAACTTCTTCTCTAATATCTTCTAAGAATAAGATGTTATGTTGCCATTTTGGCAGGTAAGTAGAGCCAACCATTGCCGCTAAGACGGATAAGTTACCTCCGACTAATTTTCCCCTGGCTTTTCCGCCTGTAATCGTTTCCACCCTCAGATCGGTGTTGCTGGGATTTTGCATTGTTACGGCTTCACCGTTGAATAAAATGCGCCGCAGGTAATCTAGGGAAAATTCATTCCAACTCGAAGTGCCGGTGAGGCTGTGAAAAGTAATTAGATTAGTTTTGCCATAAATTGCTAATAGTAAAGCGGTGATATCGCTTAAACCCATGATAATTTTGGGATGATTGCGGATGAGCTTGTAATCTAATAATGGTAATATGCGATTGCATCCCCAACCACCTCGCATTGCTAGAATTGCTTGCACGGATTTATCGGCAAACATAGCGTTTACATCGGCGGCGCGATCGCTATCTTTTCCTGCTAAATAACCATACCGATCTAGCAGGTGGTTTCCCAATTTGACTTGCAATCCCAAAGTTGCTAACTTTTGCGTTATTGGTTCGATGCTTTCTGGCTCTACAATACCTGCAGGTGCGATTAATCCTATGGTATCCCCTGGTTTTATCCGGGGTGGTTTTATGCTGCTGCGAGATGCGAATGCGCCCGATATCGGTAACTGGGATGCTACTGCTGCTACTCCCAATGTTTTGATCAATTTACGGCGTTTAATGGTCAAGATTTTTAAATTTTGATATTTGTCCGGTATCAATTACCCACGACTAAAGTCGCGGCTATACAAACTAAGTCCGCCTTCGCGGACTAAAAGAAAATAAGTCCGCCTTCGCGGACTAATAGCCCAGGCTTTAGTCTGTGGGTAAAAAATGGCTTTGCAACAAATTTATTCTAGGCGATCGCTAACTCAGATTCAGCAATCTCAACATCGGGTAAATCTGTCGGTGCGCCTTCTTGTACCATTGTGGGGATTTTTCCACCTTTTTGGAACAAATTGCTAGCCATGGCTATCAAAGCGTTAACTTTGCGCTGTCGCCATTCTGCGATAATTTCTGCCGCCGCAGTATCCGAAAGACGCCGCTGAAGTCCTTCGTAGAGATAAGCAGCGTGGCGAGTTTCATCGTTAGCGATGCTCAATATACCCTGTTTGAGGTTTTTGCTGTTCGGATCGTCTTCTGGTAACACCTTCGCCATGCGGGCAAAATCTTTGCTCGCATCGAGTTCTAAAATGTAGGTGCTGGCTAAAAAGACTATCCAGTC
>DNGG01000010.1:0-5340 GCA_003486675.1 Cyanobacteria bacterium UBA11372 | reverse complement strand
GGTTTTAAGCTTTCGGGGGAGTAGCCGTCAAAGTAGGCTGCAAAGAAAGGACTGCGATCGCGTTCCTTTGGTTTCGCTTCTGTTGTATTTTCCGATACCTGCTTGAAATCTATCAGGCGCTTGTTCAACCGCTTGAGTCCGTGAGCGAAAATTAACCCGTGACGCTTCTCGTCTGCTGCGTGGCGCGTGAGTTTATCCGCAAGCCAGGTATCGCCTTCGTTTGCGGCTCTATCTCGGAGCGTTTCTAGGAAAGGAACGGAACCCGATTCGGCGAGTTGGAAACCTGCTAATATGTTAGGCCGGGTTAGGGGGTCGCGTAATTGCCGAGCCAGGATGTATGCATTAGCACCAGAGCCAAGGAGATGGAGAGAATAAGTAAGCAAATTCATGAGCGATCGCTTTCACTTGGTTAGCTGGTTGCCATTGTAGATCGATATTTTGGGTAATGGGGAATGGGAAATTTTAGATTTTAGATTTTAGATTTTAGATTTGATTTAAATCTTAAATCTTAAATCTAAAATCTGCAATTACCTATTCTCCCTTAAAGATTGACAAAACCACCAAAAAATCAGCAGGGGAATTGTAGAAAATATCTGAGCGTTATCAGAATGCCAGTATTCAAAAGCTGGATAATTGTAAGCAGCTAAAAGTGCCATAATCGCGATCCGAATGCCATTAACACCCATTACAATTAAAACAGCAACTACGGGAAATAATATTTTTTTCCTCCAGTTGGTGGGGTAGGTGGTTAAAAAAAGAATCGCCAGTTGCAGCATCCACAGCATCGTTAAAACACCCGAACAATTCGGCCCCACCCAAGTGGCTTTTTCAGGTAAAATAATTAAATCCCCTTGACGAGTGACTTGAAATCCTATGTACCAGAGGATGAAAGTTGAAATCTTAGCTAGGAGCTTGGTAATATGAAAAATCTGATTCACCGGCTCGATTAGCAATTCTAGAGGAACCCCTAAAACCAAAAGCAACATTAATTCCTGCCAATATTGGTTTAATCCTTTAATTCCAGAGGCTATTAGCGCCAGCCCCAAGCCTGAAATGAAAGGTAAAAGCCGAATTAAAAAGTCGTTATTGGGTAAAAATGCCTGACTGAAGAATACAAAAGCAACTAGGGTAACACCAATAATTTTAGAAAACCAATTGCTTTCTAAGTTTAAGGTGCTGCGTTTCTGCTTTAATTTGAAGATGATAGCCCCAAAAAACAGAATGCTGGTGACGACTAAGTTAGTAAGTTTCGCCTCCCAACTGGAATGAAGGTGTAAGGCAATTAAGCCTCCGGCTAGAACTAATAACCAAAATTTTGCCAGGTGTAAATTTTGAACGGGTGCAAGGAAAGTTCTCATTTTTGTTTAGTTCTCAATTGACTAAATACAGTCCATGCACCCAGAATTAATAAACCAAATGTCGGATTGAAATTGAAAGGAACCGCAGCAGCAGAGGTATTCGCAGTCAGCGAGACAGAAAATAGGTTGATGCTTGCTCGTGCTTCGGTGGAGTTGTCACCTAAGAGAATAAAATTGGGGGTTGTATAGGGATTAACCGGGTTAGGAGATAAACTATAGTCGCGTAGAGGTCCGCTGAGGATAGAATTGCCACCAGCAGTTAGAGAATAACTGTTGCCAGAGATATTCAAATTATAAGTCGTTGCCGCTGCAAGCAGAGAACCTACACTGTTATTAATTTCTGCTTGAGTGAAAATGGGATTGTCAGATTGAGCGAAAATATCATTAGTTCTAAAACCTATTTCGATGCCGCGCTTGTCGCTACTGAGAGCAGTGACGTTAAAGCCTGCTCGGTTAGCACCATCTGCGCCATCATTAACTTGGGAGGCAATCTGTACTGTGAAGGTGAGAGTGTATCCGGCGTTGCGATCTAGGGTGGGAAAAGAAGGATTGACAAAATCACCAGGAGTCACAGACAAAGGCGACAAGGAGACGTTGGTAAAACGGTTGCTGTAGCCAGCATAAATGTTGTTGTCGCTGCCACTACTGCCAAGGGAATTTAAGTTAGTACCACCAGCGATCGCACTTTGATTACCACCACCGGGTAGAAAAAATGGAGGGGTAGGAAATATGACCGTTGTATCTGCATAATTTAGCCAACCCTGACTAGCGGGTAACCCACCCGCTGCGCCGTCGTAGAGAGTGACTTGTACAGCCTCGACGCGGCTGAGTCCCCCTAGCAAGGTTAAGCTAATGGTAATAGCGGTTAAAGCACTTTTCACGCTCTTTTATCCCTGTTGCTGGGTTCTCTTACCATCTTGGTGTTAATGTTCTGGCAAGCCTCCCAGAGTAATAAGATCGCAACCATCTTGGCACAATTTCCGCTCGCTCGCATCCCTGAACAGGGAAAAAATACCAGGCTCCAGTCTAACGACAAAAAAACCTTGTTTCAAGAGCAAGATTACTGAACTGAAAAACGGGTAAAATAAACCCGGTTTTTCCGAAAAACCGGGTTTATGGCAAGATTTTTGGATAATATGGCGTCCGGTTAATTCATAGCCTCATATCTTGTTGGTTGTAGGGGCGGGTTTTACAGATAATCTGTCCTGCTAACCAATGACTAAAATAAACCCGCCAGCAAAAACCCGGTTTCTCTGAGAAACCGGGTTTCTGGTTTTGATTTAAACCCAGACTTAGAAATTCATTTCGGCAGCCTGGACTTTTTCGACTTGTTTCTTCTTCAGCACTAACAGCACTTGGGCTAACATAATCGCGGCAATAAATGCCATCAACCATTGAATCCGAGTAGCGCTTTGCAGAACAATTTCGCCATCATCTTGACCAAATCCACCTACGTTGGGGTTATTGGTCAAAAGTTCGCCAGCAGTTACTGATTGTCCTTCAGAAACGATCAATTCTGGACCTGCGGGAATGGTTTCGACCACTTCGCCACTATCGGTTTTGATCGTTACTTGATAACCGCCATCTTCACCTTTGGTAATTCCAGTAATGGTACCAGCAGCAGAAGCGTTGAAAGCGTTATTGTTGGTTTTCTCGCCAGTGGGATAAACTTGACCGCGGCCCCGGTTTGCACCCAAGTGAACGGGATACTTACCGAAGTGGATATTTTTATCAGTCGCTGGGTTGGGAGAAAGAACGGGGAAGACGATTTCTTGATATTGTTCGCCCGGTAAAGGACCAACAATAATCACGTTATCTTGACCTTCTTTGTAGGTTTGGTAATAGAGTCCCTCAATCTTTTCTTTCATTTCCTCCGGAATGCGATCTTCCGGAGCAATTTTGAACCCTTCGGGCAACATTAAAACCGCACCGACATTTAAGCCGCCTTTGGAACCATCGCCCAATACTTGTTGCGCGTTGGTGTCGTAGGGAATTTTCACCACGGCTTCAAATACCGTATCGGGGAGAACCGCTTGGGGTAATTCAACGTCAGAGGGTTTGGCAGCGAGGTGACAGTTGGCACAAACGATGCGTCCCGTGGGTTCGCGGGGGGTTTCAGGGGCAGTTTGCTGCGCCCAGAAAGGATAGGCAGCAGCGGGTTGGGACAGGGATAGACCGCTGGCGAGGAAAATTCCTACTGTGGCGATCGCAAGCAGCAAAGTCCTAGAAATTACCCGCTTGCTACTCTGTAAAATCGCCGCTAAACAAGCTTTTTTCATCTGCAAATAACAACAATTCCAGTGAACACCGTCAAATCAATAACTATTGCTAATTGCTAATTGCTAATTGCTAATTGTTCAGAACTATTAGCTATTAGCGATTAGCAATTTTACGCCCACCAGGGTTCTTCGCCCGTGCGGAAGTCGGTTTCTGTCCAAGGTGTAAAGACAACCTTATCGTCTTCCACGCTGGCGTGAACCAGTGCCAAGGATAGCGGTGCCGGACCGCGTACCACCTTGCCGGTGCTATCATACTGGGAACCGTGACAAGGACACTTAAACTTGTTCTCGGCGATATTCCAAGGTACTACGCAGCCTAAGTGGGTACAGACTGCGTTGATGCCGTAGTCGGCGATGGTTTTATCTTCACCTACGACAACGTAGGTGGGGTCCCCTTTTAAACCTTGGGCGAGGGCGCGATCGCCCGTGTTGCGGTTAGCCACAAACTCGCTGGCAATCACATCGTTGCCCAAAGCGTCTTTGGCGGTTACCCCACCCCCAGCACCACCACTGGCGGGAGGAATAAAGTACTTCACAACTGGATACAGGCCACCCAGAGCTGTTCCTGTAATCGTACCAAAGGTCAAAAGGTTCATAAACTGGCGACGCCCCATATCGGGTACATCCGCCGATCCTGAAAGTTGAGCCATAACCTACGCTTAAAAGTGTATTTTTGTCAACAACTGCTACGCAGAACGGCTCCGTAGTTACGCAATACAACTACGTTGTCTGCTTCCTGCTTCATTCAAGGGTGTCGGCACTTTCTTGTCCACAGGCGTTAGATTTGGGTGTAGCCCACCCTATCTGGCGAGAAACTCACACTTCCTGGCACGTAAGTATGAGGCAAAGGCAAGCTCAAGCTAAAATCTGCCCTAGCAGGCCAGTTGCAACAATCTCTTGAACGAACTGCTACAGCTTTCTCCTGGGTATTATTACATTTTTTGACACCCGTCTCATAATCTAGAGGGACATTGGATCGAAGACTATCTATATTGAATCTCCAGATGCGTTACCAAGCGATGAAAGTTGCGCCCATGGGGAGATTCCCCGTCGGTGCGGGCGATACTCGGTGATGGACACCGAGTACAGTGCAGAGGAAGTAGCGATGGCTTTGGCAGGATTACCTGTTGTCGGTGAGAGGGAATCAAACACAAGGCTGAGGCAAATTGTTCTTACCTATACTTTGGGCGAGGGGCGTTGCACCCTTTTCACTAACCCAGCAGTAAGGCCATGATGGAGCAGTCAATCCTGAAGCGCGATCGCAGGAGAACGGCATGGCAGATCTTAACGGTACGATGATGCAGTACTTCCACTGGTACATCCCCGACGATGGAACGCTTTGGGACAAGGTTGAACATAACGCCCAGGAACTAGCAAATGCAGGTTTCACCGCGATGTGGCTCCCACCCGCTTATAAAGGGATTGGGGGAAAAAGCGATGTCGGATATGGGGTTTATGACTTGTTCGATTTAGGGGAATTTAATCAGAAAGGTAGTATCCGCACCAAGTATGGCACTCGTGAGCAGTATACCAATGCGATAAAAGCACTGCACAAAAGCGGACTTCAAGTTTATGCTGATGCGGTGCTGAACCACAAAATGGGTGCAGATGCAACAGAAACACCTTTAGCAACACCTTTCTGGCAAGACAATCGCATCAATCCCAAAGGCGGACTGCAAAAAATCAAATCTCACACCAAGTTT
>DNGG01000511.1 GCA_003486675.1 Cyanobacteria bacterium UBA11372 | reverse complement strand
GCTTCAACTTTCCTCTCGCCTAATGTATTGTCCCCGTTACCATTGCCAGCAAACTGTAAGCCGTAGGAAACATTAGAAGCCGCCCCTCCCTCAAATTGAAACGTCAAAAATTCGCCGCGATCGATGACAGTATTATCTAACCCACCCGTTACACCCAGCCCATTTAAGTTCAAAAATTGTAGGGAATTTGAACCGGAGATTGTTACCCCAGACTGAGTAAAGGTTGGGGTGGTGAAAGTTCCTTGGTTATCAAATAAAACCGTTTGCATTGTCATTCTTTCCTGCGATCAAATGTTCAAGCGACGAATAAGCCATGATTGAGATTCCGACTGCCAGAAATACAGCGGCAATAAAGTCTTATTCGTTCGCTTTCTTCTGTTGTAAGATTTGCCACAGCAGTCGTCGATACAGAAAAGTTAAGGAGTTTGAGGCGCGAGGGAACTTAACTTTTTCTGATGGGTGGACTTAAGTGGAGATGGGGAAGCGATCGCGTGTAGGTTAATCTTTAGATGCCTGTAATCTCGACAATGCTTTCACCCGATCCGCAATTGTCCTAGTTGATATTAGTTCTCACGATGAAGTGTATTGAGCGCTTAGCACAAGTAGAATGGATGTATGGAGCAGCAATACAGAATTTATATGGATGTTTGTTGCCTGAACCGCCCATTTGACGACTGGACACAGCCGCGCATTCGTCTGGAAGCTGAGGCAATTTTGGAGATTGTGTCTCGGTGTCAGGCTAACCAATGGCAACTCGTGAGCAGCACAGCTTTGGAATCCGAAATTGCCAAAACTCCCGATTTACTTAAACAGCAGCGGGTGATTAATTCTTTGGCAATTGCACGCACTAAAATTATCGTCACTGAAGCAATGCTAGAGCGAGCGAAAGAGATTGTTGTGCTGGGTTTCAAACCCTTTGATGCACTTCATATAAGCTGCGCCGAATCAATGAATGTTGATATTTTTTTGACCACTGACGATCGCTTGTTGCGAAAAGCATTCGTCAATCAAGCCTCGCTCAACGTTGCTGTTGCTAATCCCCTGCAATGGTTAATGGAAATTTTCCAGGTGGAAGGAGAAACCGAATGACCCCACTAGAACTGAATCAGAAAGGTTTTGAAGCATTAATTGCAGCATTGGGTTATGCGGATGCTGTTCGGTTTATCAAGCAATTCGATACAGGTAGAGGCGATTACACCAAGGATCGTTATCAGTGGTTAGATGCTTTGACTCTGGACGATATTTGGGCTGATTTAAAGCAACTACAAACTCCGCAAGAATAAGACAGCTTCAAGGTTATTTTCGGCAAAGTAGTCAGCGATTTCGTTGAGAGCTTGGCTGGCAAGAATGTTGATAGCATAGCAACTCATTCTTGTGCCTGATGTGTTTGAGTGAACCGTTCTAAAATCTTTATAACTCAGCCAATCAATTCAATATGTTTTGGTGCAGCGCTTTGTTAGAAAGCCGCAACTCCCTAAGTATTTCCCTGTAACCAACCTTTAACAATAGCTTTGACAACCTTGAGATATTTGTTCTCCAAAACAAACTCATCAATCGCTGTTTCACTACCATCCTTTAATGCAGCGATTGCCCTTTGTTTTAGATCTGGCTTGGTAGCTGCGTTTACATGATCAATTTGCTCAGTTTCCGTTGCTTCTGGATTTTTTTCTTCTAGCTGCTTCAGAAGCTTCTGAATCTCGGCTGCTGCTTCAGTAAGAGTCTGCTTCTTCTGCTCATACTGAAAGAAGTTGTTGTTATCGGAACGAGCATACCTGCCCACAGCCCCAGCTTGATTAACGTTGAATGTGTCTCCCATAATTTCCTTAACTAAATTCAATATGAAATGAAACCAAGGTTAATCTCTATTTTCTTGTAACTCAGAATCATTCTTGCTCCCTATTGTTATCATAACGAGCATTCTGCCCTACAGCCCCAGCTTGACCAACATTGTATATATCTCCAACTAAATTCAAGATGAATTGAAACAAGGGTTGAGCTATATCTTCTGGTAAATTAGAACTATTCTGGTTCTGTTGTTCTAGTTCTTTTAGCTTCTGGTAAAATTTATTTATTGCACGAACTTTATTAGTATTTTGATCTATTCTGATTTTAACCAAAGCTTTATCTCCTCTGATTTCCAATCCTTGAAATTCGTAATTTCTGTTTTGCATTAACTGCTCGAATGCACCTCTCAAAGCTTGTCGATTATCGCTGTTTCGGACTAACAACTGAATTGTTTTACCATCCTTTTTGAAAAACGTCTCAAAATCTCCAGGTTCAAAGCTATTATTATCAGCAGCAGCATCAGGAAGGCGTTCTTTAGCACAAGTTATGGGATCGGGAGCATCTTTCAAAAATACATAGTCGCAAATCACATTATCGAGAACTGTTGTCTCATCAGTAACCCAAGCTTGTATGCAAGCTCCGGTTAAAATAGCTTGCGTTAAATCGGCACCTTCCAGGCTTGCTTTTTTCAGATTCGCCTTGGTCAAAGTAGCAGCCCGCAAATTTGCTTGACTGAGATCCGTTCCTACAAAGCTGGCACCGTCCAACTTGGCTTTTTCTAAATTAATACCCTTAAGGTCTAGACCATCAAAACTTTCGCCTTCCCATTCTTTTCTAACAAGCAATTGTCGAATTTTTCGATATTTGAGATAGCTATTTACTCCAACACAGGCACAGTCCATACATTTAGCGTCATGCCAACTAATCCTAGCAATTTTTGCATGTTTAAAAGATACACCTTGGAGAGTTGCTGAATCGAAGATAGCACCAGTTAAATCAGCTTGATTGAATGTAGTACTTTTAATAATACTTGTAAACTTTACGTATGTTCTCCAAAGCCAATCAAATCTCTCATCCCCAGCAATTGCTAATTGTGAAAACCAACAACCAAAGAATGCTCCAAGTCCCGCTCCATACATCCCGGATATCCATTTTCCATTAGTTGGTTCAATCACACTTCCTTTTGCAAATATCCACGAAGATGATTTTCCAATAGCAGCTTTACCGCCTAGTCCTTTAACAACATGGTCTGCTAAAAAGGAAAACAGAGGATGATTTGCCAGCCAAGTCTCAGCGTATGTAAACGCCTCAGTTGCTAGTAATAATACAAGTGGAGACAATACAACTAATGCAATCCAAATAAGGCTACTGATATTAGATTTAGCCTCATCCATGACTAAGGCGGCAAACAGCAACACAATCAGAATCAAAGCCATTGCCAAAAATACATGCCAAACTACAGCATTGGGAGTAAATAAATTATTAAGAATGGTGCGGATACTTACAATTAGAACGACTGACCAAAGCCCAATTATTAGTGAAGTTGGAAGAGAAGGTTTTTGATTTGGAATAGGTAGAGTTTGATGAGGAGCAAGGAAGAAATAATGTAGTATAAATGTGGTAAATACTGCTGATGTAAATCCTGAGAGCATACATGCTGCAAGGGAAAAAACAATTACAAACAAGCACCACCAACGATCTAGTCCTGCACATGTTTGAGTAAAATTTGCATTAAAAAGTACAGTTTTACTAAAATCTGCTCCCTGGATCTTGGTATTACTAAAATCTACACCTTTCGATGAACTATCAGGATCAACTGAGGCTCTGCTAAAGTTTGCTCCCTTGAGATCTGCGTTGTTAAACTTTGCTCCTTCGAGCTTGGTGCGGTTAAAATTTGCGTCGCGGAGGGTTAATCCTGTAAGGTCTGCCCCCCGAAGATCTGCACCACTAAAATCTGCTCCTGTATAATCTAGCTTGAACTTGCTCAAATTTTCATTTTGTAAATTTTTACCAGCATTATGGAGATGATTATTTGCCATAGTTCATTAGGTACAATATTTATGTGTTTCAAAATCTTCTAGCATTACATCAGGATTAACTAGAAGCACAACTATGTGTCGATTGCACCCAATTTCTCTTCTATCCTAAATGCGATTTCCTTGTTTAGAGGAAACAGAATTAAAATCTTCACAATATCTTTATTTTTTATGCGTCAAGTTCCCAAAGCTACCAATGCTCTATCATTAGCCCATCCACATAACCAAAGTCCGTATCATCTGTCACCAGTACCCAACCTTGCTCTAGGCACTGCGCCGCAATCCAAACATCATTCATTGGGATTGGTCGCCCCTTCCGTTTCAACGCCAATCGAGTTTGAGCATAGACTGCCGCTGTTTCTCGCCCTAACGGTACAACTACACAAGCTTCTATGAACTCCAGATAACGAGGCAGATTTTGTAATGGACGAGTAGAGTTTTCCGCACCAAACAGTAACTCTCCCACTACGACCATCGGCAAAACCACCTCTGGTAATGCCAGCACTCTTGCAACGATCGCTGCATCCCCATTCAAAAAGCGAACTGCCACAGATGTATCCAGCGCAATTTCACCACTCATTGAGATCAACGTGCCGACACTCTGTGGCGATCGCTAGTTGTATTTCTGCCGCTTCAGTATCGCTCAAAATTCCGGCAAACTTTGCCAGAGGATGAGTAGCGCGTGTGGCTTTGACCCGCTGCAAAAAATCCAGCACCATTTTTATTAGCTCATCGGGAGCCTGTTCGAGTTCCCAGATCAATTGCTCGCGATCTGTCATGAGTTCAACAATCCCTAGCCAAGTGTTTTATGCCTAGATCCAGTATATCCAAATCTCATATAACTGAAACTCTTAGCGTCAGAAGAATCATGGTATGGCAAACTGATTCGGGTTGTTCGTTCTTCAAAATAACTTACGCGCTAGTGATGCGTTGACCCAAATGCTTAAGAACTTGAAACGCCGATCGCAGTTCGCTTGCTACAGTATAAATCGAAAATGCTCGCGATAATCCATATTGAGGCATTGGTTGAGCTAAAAGTTTTACAAACAACACATCATCGCCATTCGTCAACATCCCAAATCGCGGTTTATCCAGATTGGGATTTGCCATCATATATGCTAATGCTTGAGGTAATGCCGAGCGCGTCGAAATCGTCGTTTTCTTCGACTCTAAAACCATCACCCAAAGCTGATTTTGCAAAATCAATATATCAATTCTTCCGCGCAGAGTTTCTTCTCCATCATCAATCGCAATCTCGATCGCGGCTTCAGCTTTCATCTTAAAGGGTGGATCGTAAAATCCCGCTAGTTCTAATAAAGGGGATACCACAAGCAGCGTTACTGCCCCTTCTAGCAATTCTCCATCGGCTCTGTGATAGAGTAATCTGCGCCTCAGCGTATCCAAAGCTACTTGTTCAGAATCGCTGAGGTTCGGCAATTGCATTTGCCACTCTGTAAAAAAAGCCTCATCTTCATTTCGGCTCAAGTTAAGCCTTGATTCAGCTTCAGCAAGTGTTTTAATAGTTTCCGTAACTGCAACAAACTTTGCCATTTATTAACCAATTTCAATAGGAGTTAGATTCTATTTTAGGGAAAAGTAGAGAAACTGCGATCGCTAAAATTGTCCTTCTAAATCCCGTGATTGATGCAGGACTCTCACAATCTCGACTCTCTCTGGGAGAATAGTGTAGAAAATGATGTAAGGTTTGACGGGAAAACTTCTCAATCCTGTGAGAAGTTCATTTCGCTGTCGCCCCATATTGGGAAATTGGGCAAGCATGGGAAAGCGATCTAGCAGTCGCGCTACTTGACGATCTGCGGCAATTTCGTCCTGCTGTGCCAGATAAACCCATAAATCTTCTAAATCTTTTTCCGCTTGCTGGGAAAGACGATAGCGATTCACGGGTGCTTACTCCTGTTCTAGGCGTTGTTGCCCGCGTTGTTTGATAGTAAGAAGAAGATTCGGCAGAGAAGTGTCATCGTACTCTGTATATTGTCCTGTCTGTAGCTGTTGTACGCCGATAGCAATTTCCTGTTTCAGAGTTTCTCGATCGGTGTTTTCATTATCTGAAACTTGATTTGGAGTTAGAAGTTTATGGATCAGGATGTCCCGCTCTTCCTCGGTGAGAGCGAGAATAATTTGGGTGAGGGTATCGATCATTTGAGTGTTGATAGTCGCGGGTTCAGTCATAGGTTGTCAAAGAATGGTTGTGCTAGAGGA
This sequence comes from Cyanobacteria bacterium UBA11372, assembly GCA_003486675.1. Lineage (GTDB taxonomy): Bacteria > Cyanobacteriota > Cyanobacteriia > Cyanobacteriales > Aerosakkonemataceae > Microseira. The sequence continues at coordinate 1,298 of DNGG01000511.1, read as the reverse complement.
GAGATAGCCTAATTTTAACGTTTCTGGGTCTACCGGCGGGGAAAAACTATGCGATCGCGCTAAACTTCTCCCCCAACAATCGCATAGTATAAACCCGAATCGGATTCTCTAACCCTTTCAACTGCACTTCATTTTGCTCCCAGGAATTGTCTTGCTCTTTGATATCTGCCAGCACAGAATCGGTTACCACAATATCATTACCTTTGCTCAATCCTTGCACTCTGGCGGCGGTATTCACCGTCATCCCAAAGTAATCGGGGCGTTCGTTCAGGGTGACGCTAATGCAAGGTCCCGCATCGATGCCGACTTTAAGAATTAGTTGATTGGGTTCTAAAAGATGCAATTGCTGATTCAAAACTTGCATCTGCTTTTGCATTGCGATCGCAGCGTCAAACGCATCTGCTGGAACGGTAAATGCTGCCATAATTGCGTCACCAATGGTTTTCACTACAGCCCCATTGTGTTGGTTTACGAGTTCAAATAAAACATTAAAATGCTGGCGAACTAAACTATAAGCAAACGCATCTCCATTGCGACTATAAAGCGCTGTTGAACCAGCCAAATCGGTAAATAGAATCGCCACCCGCCGAATTAACAAACTTTCATTCGGCGGAATTGTTTCGCGGGGAAACAAATTGCGAAAGGTTTGTACGGTTAATAAACGATGTCCGGAAACCACCCCAAAACGAGCGTCGATTTCGGCTCGAAATTCTGGATCGTTGGCATTTATTGGCAATTTTCGCAACCTTTGATCGATGCTAAATGTAACTCGCACTTGATCGTCCGCATGGGTTAAATGCACGTAGCGACAACCTGGACAAGTATGCTGAGTTCCCAGATCGCTCAAGCGTTTGGGACTCAAGTCAATTCCGTTGCATTTAGGACATTGAATTTCCCAATTTAAGGTGACAATGCCTTGTTTAAGCGCTATTACCAAAAGTTGCAAAGTTGCTGCTTCTGTTAAGTTTAATTGTTGCGCGATCGCGCGGGGATTTGCCCGATCTAGCCATCGGCTGTCTGGTTGTTGTAAAAAGTTTGCTAGCCGTTGTTGTACGGATGGTTCAATCCCGTAAGCGGCTAAAGTTGCTACAGCCTTTTCAATAGCGCGGCGATAAGGTTTGTAAAAGTTCAACATGGCTGAGATTACTTCCTATAAAGTTTGATGCCAAGCGAGCATTTGCGATCGTAAAGCACCCTTGGGAGCATATCAGTTTTGCAAATCTACACCAACACCCTGAAGGGTGCGGCTATACAAACGCGAGCCATCCTTCGCGGGCTAAAACTTTTAAAGCCTGCGA
>DNGG01000509.1 GCA_003486675.1 Cyanobacteria bacterium UBA11372 | reverse complement strand
TTCAACGGCACAACTGGCACGCCCGGAACGACGAATTTCAACGGTACAACCGGCACCACGGGCACGGGAAAGTTCAACGGCACGGGGAATTTCAACGGCACAACTGGCACGCCCGGAACGACGAATTTCAACGGTACGAATGGTTCTACCGGCAATGGGGGCATTCGCCGCAATTTCTAAAATTCCGCACCAAGGAAGCTGAAAATGTTTTCTTCCCTCATATCGGGTAGTGACTATGGGGGAAACCTCAGAAATCGCTACCCGATCCCACTTTCAGGTATGTCGGGACTCGGAGCATTGAGCTAAAATAGAAAGGTTGTCCAATTTTCCAAGATCGTCATGGCGGTTCCTAAGAAGAAAACATCTAAATCCAAACGGGATAAGCGCAGAGCTACCTGGAGACATAAGGCGGCTATTCAAGCACAGAAAGCCCTCAGCTTAGGCAAGTCGATTTTGACTGGGCGGTCTAATTTCGTGTATCCCTCTAAGGAAGACTCTGACGAGTCTGAAGAATCCTAGAAGTCGGGGGCATCGTTTGACCAACCCGGTTTATTTTTCCGTTCGCTGCCCGATAGCTGATTCTGTTACAAAATGTAACTATGAGATGCTGACATGACAGGAAGAAATAGCATTCTGTCGGGTCAGCACGGAAAACTTTATTGTGGCTGGTAATATGATCGGAAAGTTTTTCAAGAAGCCGGGACCAGAAATGAGCGATCGCATCCCTCCCGGTCAATATGAAACCAAAGGCTTCCCCGTCTTGACTTATGGTGAAACTCCCAAGATCGACATCGAAAACTGGGAATTTCGCATCTGGGGTTTGGCTCAACCAAAGACTTTCACCTTCGCCGACTTCATGGCAATGCCCCAACATGAGTTTACCGCAGATTTTCACTGCGTTACCCGTTGGTCGCGGCTAGATGTGAAGTGGACTGGGGTAAAAGTCACAGACTTTATGCAGCACGTAGAAGTAGACCCCAAAGCAAGTCATATTATGGAACATTGCTACGGGGGCTACACTACTAATATTTCTATGGCAGACTTCTTGCGGGAAGAAAACTTTTTTGCCCATACTTTATTTGGCGAACCTTTACCCGCAGAACATGGTGGTCCTTTGCGCTTAGTTGTTCCCCATCTTTACGCCTGGAAAAGTGCTAAATGGCTCAATGGTCTAGAGTTTTTAGACAGTGAAAAATTGGGCTTTTGGGAACGCAATGGCTATCACCGCCGAGGCGAACCTTGGGCGGAAGAACGCTATAGCGGCATGTTTTGATTTTAGATTGGAGATTGGAGATTGCAGATTTAATTCAATTTGCAATCTGCGATCGCAAACCAACCCAGTTTCTCTACTTAAGAAAATTCTATATGTAGGGTGCTCTCTTCGACAGCGTAACGCACCATAATGCGGACATGATATTACGCAGCAACTCCAGATATGGTCGAGAAGGTGCGTTACACTGGGTTAACGCACCCTACATGTAGAGATGTTGCCTAAGTCCCAATCTGAAATCTAAAATCTGCAATCTGCAATTTTTTAACCAATGATTTTTTTAAGTAAATCTAGCTTACCTTTGTAGGGCGCGTATCGCCATTTTGGATCGAATAGGAAAGATTTTTTCAACACGCTTTTTTGGTGGGAGAAGGTATCAAAACTCGCTTTGCCGTGATAGCTGCCAATACCGCTGAAACCAACACCCCCAAAGGGTAAATCGGGTATGCCTACTTGCATCACCGTGTCGTTGATACAGACACCTCCCGATGAAGTTTCTCGCAAAATTTTTTCTTGATAATCTTTGTTTTTAGAGAATAAATAAAGTGCTAAAGGTTTTGGCTGGGAATTAACAATTCCAATCGCTTCTGATAGATTATTGTACTCTACAATGGGCAGAATGGGGCCAAAAATTTCCTCTTGCATGAGCGGCGCATCTAGGGAAACATTATCTATCAGAGTGGGAGCGATGTAGAGGGTTTCGGGGTTGGTTTTTCCACCTACAATAATTTCGCCATTTTTGAGGAATGCTGTCAGGCGAGCAAACTGTTTTTGATTGATAATTCTGCCGTAATCTGGATTGTTTTCCGGGTCATCGCCGTAAAATTCTTTCAGGCAGTTTTTGATGTTTTCTATCAAGTCTTTTTTGATGGTTTTATCGACTAAAAGATAGTCGGGGGCGATGCAAGTTTGACCGGAGTTAATAAATTTACCCCAAGTAATTCGTCTGGCGGTATGTTCCAGGTTTATATCGGCATCGACAATACAAGGACTTTTGCCGCCTAGTTCTAGGGTGACGGGGGTTAGTTGTTTGGCGGCGGCTTCCATGATGATTTTACCAACTGCGGTGCCGCCGGTAAAAAAGATATGATCGAACTTTTCTTTTAATAATTTTTGACTGGTTTCGACGCCGCCTTCTACGACGGCGATGTAGGAGCTGTCAAAGTTTTTTTGGAATATATCTGCGATAACGCGAGACGTATGGGGAGCGAGTTCTGAAGGTTTTAAAATGGCACAGTTTCCCGCTGCGATCGCTCCCACTAACGGCGAGAGCGTTAACTGAAACGGGTAGTTCCAAGGCGCGATAATCAACACAACGCCGAGGGGTTCTGGATAAATAACTGCCTCGCTGGGAAATTGCTCACTCGTACTTGCTACTTTTTTGGGTTTTGTCCAAGATTTCAGATGTTTTATGGTATAATCTATTTCTTTTAAAACGCCAATTTCTGTAGCGTAGGCTTCAAAAGTTGGCTTGTTAAGGTCGGCCTTCAAAGCTTCCAGAATTGCCGCTTGATTGTCCTTGACTGTTTTTCTTAAAACCTGAAGCTGTTCGAGGCGGAACGAGACATCTTTAGTTTTCCCCGTGGCAAAAAACAGCCGCTGCTGACGAATAATTTCGCTAATTTCTAATTGAACTAGCATTGGAGTTTTTAAGTGTAGATTTTCACTCTTGTATTTTAAACTATTTTTGCATTCCAATGGTTCATTGTTGTGGCAACAATGAACCATTAACCGGGAAAGGTTAGGAATTTCAGGATTGCTTCGCCGGTAGAGAGATAACAAACAAAGATCCTTGACCCACTTCTGATTTGACCTGAATGGTTCCTTGATGGGCTTCCACAATGCGTTGGGACAGGTGTAACCCCAAACCGCTGCCGGAATGCTTGTGACGCCCTTGGCGAAATCTTTCAAACAGCCAAGCTTGTTCTTCTTTTGGGATGCCTGGACCTGTATCTTGAATTTCAATGGTTACCTCGCGTCTAGCAGGGTTAGGGCTGCTATTGGCGCTTTTAAGGCGAACATCGATGCAACCAGTGTCTGTGAATTTAATTGCATTGCCGATGATGTTGGTGAAAACGCGATGGAGTTCCAAGCGATCGCCTGCAACGGTAAACTGCTCTCGATGATTGGAATTGTTCTCAAATAATTCCAAAGAAAGAGACAGTTTTTTATCCTTGGCTAAGGGAGACAGTTCTTCGATAATCTCTTTGAGCAGATCTCGCAAGTCAACTGGGGAGAAGCTTAAGGTTTTGCGCCCTGCTTCGTAACGATACACCTCGAGTAAGGTATTTGCCATTGTCAGCAAATTTTGGTTGCTACGAGTCATGGTAGAAATTGCTTCCTGCATCGTGGGGGACAATTCTCCCAAAGCGCCTTGCAGCATTAAATTTAGCATCCGATCTGCGGCGATTAACGGCGTGCGTAAGTCGTGGGTGAGGCGGGAAACAAAATCTTCTCGCTGGCGTGCGATCGCATCCCGTTCGTCCACGCTATGCTTAAGTCGCAACAGCGCTCTCACCCTCGCCAGCAATTCGTCTACTTCCACAGGTTTGCGGATAAAATCATCGGCTCCCGTGTCTAACCCTTGGGCTACACTAGGCTGATCGTAGGCGGTGATTAGTAGGATTGGGATAAAAGGTAACGATGTCATGGCGCGGATGCGCTGGGTGACTTCGTAGCCGTCCATTCCCGGCATCATTACGTCTAGCAATACCAAATCCGGTAATTCCTCCTCCAGCTGCGCCAGTGCGGATCGACCATCTGCTGCGGTGCTGATTTTGTAACCTTCTTCTTCCAAAATCGCTTGAATCAGAAATACGTTATCGGGTGAATCGTCTACAACCAGGATGCGATCGGGCTTTGAGGTTTGAGACGAGAATATACCAGTCATAGTGCTGAGAGGCTGTGCCATAAAGCTGATAAAAATTTATCTTTGTCTAGTACCTTTTGTATTAGTTTTCACCTAAACTGGCTAACTGACCTCATTCCCCCGATGTATTTCTGCTGGAGAGACAGGAAAGCGGGCGCAAGATCGGAGCCGCTAAATAAAAAAAATTGTATAGCTTCTTTTGTGCGTTCCTAGCGATCGCCACCAAATTTACGCGCTCTCCTACATGTTTTTGGTAACTAATGCAACCAATTACTAAAAACACTACTGAGATTGCCAGAGGGTGGGAGATAGCGATCGCTCCCCCTAAGTTCTATCTTCCGGTGGAACAACTTTTTCCAATTCTACAATTAAGGGCGGTAAAGCGTTTTGAACTGTATGCCAAACAATAGCTAAATTCACCTTGTCATACTGATGAATCATCCTATTTCTCATTTCAATCATGTCACTCCAAGGTATTTGAGACAGTGACAGTCGAGTTGCTTGAGATAGTCGTTTAGCCGCCTCCCAATAATTTCAAGTCTTCGCGTTACAGAATCTTGGCATTGGTATCTGCCTCAAATTCGGTAAAAGTCTTACCAGAGACATAGCTCAAAGCTAGTTTTGCAGATATCAGAATATCCAGCAGGTAATCAAGGTCACGAGTTGACATAAATAACTTCTGCGCTTTCAAGAATATTTTTACGACGTAGATAGTTGAGGCTTTCCTCAATTCCCCGTTTGCTGACCAAATCAACCCGCCGCCCAAAGATTGATTCTAACTCTTCTTCCATGTGAACCATATCAAATAAAGTCCAATGAGAATCTGGTACAAACGTGACCAATACATCAACATCGCTGCAAACAGATACAGGAGAAGCGATCAGAATTTTTCAGCAAGCGGCTCAACAGAATTGAACTACCCGTCATTTATGAAAAACCCACCCCTACAAACCTTGATATCATGTCGTTAAGATTACCCATAATTAGCAGCCCTTGCACGGCACGACCAAAGTTATCTGTTTGTCCGCGATATCTCTGATGCCGTGTCCCTACGCAACAACGGGGTAAGGTTTTTTATTATGGGCAATTCAACGGACATCATATGAGGGGGGGTTTCTGTCAATTTAGGACAAGTTTAAAACAAAAAGTACCGCTGCGCCATTGGCAAAACAGTCGCAGGTTCGCAAATTAACAACTCTCCATCTGCCCGCACTTCGTAAGTTTCCGGATCGAC
>DNGG01000449.1 GCA_003486675.1 Cyanobacteria bacterium UBA11372 | reverse complement strand
ACCAAAACAGTCCTTTCGTAATCGGTGTAATTATGCGGACAGTGGGGATAGCTGTGATCTAAAATCATAAATTCGCCTTCATGCCAATAAAGCTTGTCATGGCAGATTTTCATCGCTATATCTCCTTCTGGCACAATCAATCCTAGATAGCCGCGATTCATATGCGGGTTATAATTTACGTGCAGTTTCACATCCAGCCCTGGAAGAAACGTACCAAAATAGACATTTCTGAGAATGTTGTCATTGAGCGAATTTGTTGCTTCTATCGCCTTAGATAAATTAGGAAAATATCTTTCTCTTAATTCCCGTGCTGTTTCGGCTACATCCTGGGACTCATATTGAGGATATTGAATTTGATGCACTTGAATATATTGTTCGATAAACAGTCCTTGAAATAGCACCCCGAAAGCGCTATACTTTGATTTACCTTTGGTCTTAATCGTTTGACTTTTAGGGCCGAAAACGTCAAAAGTAAACTGCAACTCTTCCTCAGAGGCTTTCTGCCTAAAGTTGGTGAATTCATCTCGAATTGCTTGCCAATTCTCTTGCAGAGCGTTCAAAAAAGGGAACTGCTTGGGGTCTAAATGATACTCGTTAAAAGTTTCCATTGTGTTTGCTCCTGAATGCGATCGCATACAACCCGGTATAATTCCATTTTAGAAGCTTGTTTTTACACAACCCGATCCAAAATTGTTTCCATATTCTAGTTCCCAGGCTCAGCCTGGGAACTAAGTCTGGGAGGCTCTGCCTCCGGTTTAAGTCGAGGCAGAGCCGGTTTAAGTCGAGGCAGAAGCCCCGATATACTCGTTCCCAGGCTGAGCCTGGGAACGAGATCTGGGAGGCTCTGCCTCCTGTTATTGAAAATGCTACAAGATGTCAACTTAACTGATTTTAACAAGAGGCTCCGTGTCTGAAACTCTAGTTCTGGATAGACTGATCAAAAACGTCCGCGTAGTTCGTCCCCATCAATCTTCCGTGGAAGTTCTGGATCTGGGCATCAAAGATGGTAAATTCAGCCAAATTTCGCCAGAAATCAGCCCAGATACCGCAAAAGAAGTGTTTGACGCTCAGAACCTGCTCGGATTTCCAGGGGTGGTGGATGCCCACATGCACATCGGCATCTATCAACCCCTCGACCAAGATGCTGTCACCGAAAGCAAAGCAGCGGCAATGGGGGGAGTCACCACCAGCCTAAACTATATCCGCACGGGTCAGTATTACCTCAATAAAGGTGGCTCTTACAAAGATTTTTTCCCCGAAGTGCTGGCTTTATCAAAGGGCAAATTTTATGTTGATTATGGCTATCATATAGCGCCGATTAGCCCTCAACATATCGACGAAATGCAGTGGTTATTTGAACAGCATGGAGTGGCTTCGTTCAAAATTTTTATGTTTTATGGAGGTTATGGCCTTCACGGTCTTTCCGAGCAACAGAATCTATTTTTAATGATTAATAAGGAAGACCGTTACGACTTCGCGCACTTTGAATTTATCATGCGGAGTTTGTCTAAATTAAGGGAACGCTACCCCGCGATGCAAGAATCGATCAGCCTCAGTTTGCACTGCGAAGTGGCTGATATTCTCAATGCTTATACTAAAATTGTGCAACAAGATTCTAGCCTTACCGGACTCAATGCTTATAGCGCTGCCCGTCCTCCCCACTCAGAAGGGTTAGCTATTTGCATTGCCTCTTATTTGGCTCACGAAACTAATTGCGGCAACATCAATTTGCTGCATCTCAGTTCTCGCAAAGCTGTCGAAGCCGCTTTGATGATGCAAGCAACTTTTCCCCACATTAACTTTAAGCGAGAAGTTACAGTAGGTCATTTGCTGTTGGATGTAGATGCCCCTACAGGTAAATGGGCAAAAGTAAATCCGCCGATTCGCCCGCGTGCGGATGTGGAATATTTATGGAATGCAGTATTGCAAGATCGGGTAGATTGGATTGTGAGCGATCATGCTTGCTGTTCGGCAGAGCAAAAAGCTAGCCTCAAAGATCCGGAAAATATTTGGTTGGCTAAATCTGGTTTTGGCGGTACGGAATATTTGCTCTCAGGAATTGTCAGCGAAGGCAGCAAGCGGGGTATGTCATATAACCAAATGGCAAAGTTACTTTGTTGGAATCCGGCACAACGATTTGGTTTGTTTGAAAAGGGCGATATTGCCGTCGGTTATGATGCCGATTTGGTGTTGGTAGATCCAAATGAAACCTTTGTGGTTCGTGCTGCGGAATCAGAATCGCAACAAGGTTATACTCCCTTTGAAGGAATGGAGTTAACGGGAAGAGTTAAAAGTACATTTTTACGCGGTAATTTGATTTATGACCGGGGGCAAGTATTGGGGTCACCTTTGGGGCGGTATTTGAAGCGATCGCACCCATTAAATTGACACAATTTCAATCGCTGATATTTATCCAGCACCTGTTTCAGCGCTTTGCCTGCTCAAGCCATGCTTGTGTGCTACTTATCCTCAGCGGGTGCAGTCAAGTACAGCCTGATAAAGTCGTCTGCTGCGGCTGGATTAATGCTGTGTAGTCCATCCCTGATTTCCAGAATCGTTTCACCGCCTGGATCTCTCACCTCATTCACCCAGCGGCTGACATTGGCTCGCCCAATGCCAAGAGTTACTGCCAATTGATTTTGGCTAATTTCATAAGTTTCCAGCACTTGCTTAAGGGCTTTACCTGCTCTTCCCATGCCCCTGATTTTGTCAGAGGCTGATAACAGAGTAAATGTTTCCGATTCGTCATCATTCGTGTATGATAGGTTTGTTGACCAATCGGAAACAAACAGTTGATAGGAAAACAGGTAAAACCCAAAGCTTTTTCTTACAAACCACGCAAACACCAACCTTTCCCAGCCTTCTGGGCGCTCTGGGCGATCCAACGCCAGGTAAAATACCCGTTCGCATCCTCGTCATCAGCACGCCGTTTGGCGTCAACCAAACCATTCACACCTTGCACGCCCTCCGTTTTGCCGATGTCAGTTTGTGGAGTCCCCTGTTACCTGCGCCCAACCCAGGCGAAGTAATGAGCATTTTGACGCGATATCTGACTCTATAAGCGATCGCTCCTATACAAACCCGGTTTCTGTTTCACCCCTTTTGTCATAATTCTTTAACTTTTAACTTAAAAACCAAAAAACGGTAGCATATAATACAGAAATAGAGAGAAATTTTTATCTCGTTACGCGAATTGACATAACTTGACAGGAGACAGACTTTATGAAAATGAGTTATCGCGGTGTTGCCTACGAATACGAACCACCTACCATCGATATGGTTGAAGGCGAAATCGGCGGCAAATATAGGGGACAGCCTTGGAGATGCAGCTATCCTAGACACATACCCGTACCCCAACCGGCACTTGATTTAAAGTATCGGGGGGTTGCCTACAGCACCTATGGGAAAGCGCAACCAGGTGCGATCGCCCAAACCGGCAACCCTCGCAAAGTCTGCCCCGAATTGGCAGAAACTCACCTAGCGAATATCCGCCGCCGCCTAGAACATAGATTGCAAGTTGCCAAAGACTCCGGCGATCAAAAATTAATCCGGATGCTGGAAGCCGAGTCAAAACAATTAGTGCGATCGCGCTAGTTGAAACCTTGACACGTAGGGTGCGTTAGCGAAGCGTAACGCACCGCTACCACTAACTAATTCGTAACTCCTCTACACTCGCAAGTAAATCTTGCGCTAACTTGACAAGATTTTGCAGATTTTCCGCTGCTTGCTGAGCGGATTCTTTTGAAGTATCTTGGGGTTTGAATTCAACTGTTTGAATAGTTTCGGTTAGACTTCGCGCAGTTTCATCCAGTTTCTGCGTATCATAGGTTATAGCGGGCGCTACCACATCCCACTGTTCTTTTACATTCAAGATATCTTCTAAAGACTGTTTGACTTCTTGTGCCAAGTTTGTGCATTCAGTCACTTGCTGAGTTTCAGATTGCATGGCATTAATTACCTCGGTAATATCATCCTGCATTTGCTTGGTAATCTGTTCGATTTGTTGCAACGATTGCAAAAAACCGTTGCTAAGTTGTTGTAAATTGTGAGCAACTTTCGCCATTTGCTTCCCTTTATCCCCAACACCCGTTGCCTCAATCGAAGCATTGAGTGCCAGCAAGTTGATCCGGGAAGTATTTCCAGAAACATCGGCGACGTACTCCGAAAGTTCTGGCAAATATTCGCCTAATCGCTTGATTTTTGGCGGCGTTGTGCCTAAAAATTTTTGTATTTGTACAATTTGTGCTGCGCTTTGTTGCGCGACTTCATCCCCATTTATCGCCGTAGATGCGGTAACTTCAGCTAATTGTTCAACCTCCCGCCCATTCAGCGCCACCCGTTGTAGCGAATCGCTCATCGCCTCGATAGAATTAACGGCGGGGGTTAGTTGTTGAACTTGCGGTAGCGGGTAGGCGGTGAAAAATTGGGCGCTTTTTTGGCTGTTAGTAACTTCCTGAGCCACTTTTTGGGCGCTAGTCTTGACTTGTCGCATCTTTTCTTGTAATGAAATTGCAATCAAATTTAAACTGTAGGCGACTACGCCCAATTCTTCTGGCAATTTTGCCCTTGTGGTGACGCTAAAATCTCCAGTTGCCCAACTTTTGATCGCTTCCTCAAGCGCCAGTACCTGACGGGAGATATTTTCATTACCGTATTCCCAAGTTTGCACCTGCCGATCGAAATCGTCCATCATTGTTTCGACGACAACAGCCATTTGGTTAAATCTTGTGGCTAAGTGTCCCAATTCATCGAGAGAATAAACCGTAGCGCGAACTGGGAAATTACCTTGACAGAGGGAATCCATTTGCGATCGCATATCTTTCACCTGTCGCCGCATCCGGTTAGATAGATAGCTTTCTAACCCCAGAGAAACGATAAACGACGCCGCACCAGCAGTCCCAGCAATATAGCCTTTTTCCGTCGGATTAAACGCAGCCCCAGGTAGTGTATAAGTAGCGGTGGCGGTGGCTAAAGCCGTTATCCCGCCACAGATCAAAGCATTCCAGAAGGGTTGATAAGGCATGGGATGGGAAAATAAATTTGTTATGGTTCATTTTCCATTACACCTCTTGCATCACCGCCTGGAAATAAATTTCATCCTGTAGGGAAAGTAGAATAATTTTTGGTTTATATTAAAAGATTATCTGATTTTCCCTACAGGTGGCAGAAACCAGAAGTAGGGGCACGGCGTAGAATAATTTTTGCTTTATATTGGGAAATTATCTAATGCCGTGCCCCTACAAAACCCCTAATCAGGTATAAGCTTCCATCGGTAAGCAAGAACAGACGAAATTGCGATCGCCAAACGCGCTGTCAATTCGTCCCACCGCAGGCCAAAATTTATACTCCCTCGTCCAAGGTGCGGGATACGCAGCTTGTTCGCGAGTATAGGGATGTTTCCATTCCCCAGCA
>DNGG01000182.1:11214-13422 GCA_003486675.1 Cyanobacteria bacterium UBA11372 | reverse complement strand
TCTCAGCAGGCGATATTTTCAGCTAAGTTATTAGCGGGGGAAATGCCGCAGAATATTCAAGATGTGTTTACGGCGAATGGATTGTCCTTATTTCCATTTAGCTTATCTGAAGTGCGATCGCATTGCAGTTGTCCGGATAAAGCCAATCCTTGCAAGCACATCGGGGCGGTGTATTATGTATTGGGCGATCGCTTCGAGGAAGATCCCTTTGTCCTATTCCAATTGCGGGGTCGTTCTAAAGAAGATATTCTATCCGCACTGCGCCAAATGCGAAGCGCTGCCGGTGAAGCAGCTGAAGCTGAAACATCCCCAATTCCACAACCTCCACCACGCCCTTCATACCCGCTACAGATCGATCAATTTTGGCAATATAACGAACCCCTGGAATCTTCCCTCGTGGTAATTGCACCTCAAGGTAGCGAGACAGTTTTAGATGTTTTGGGGTCAATTCCTCCCATAAATGAGGCAGAAAATCGCGCCAAAGGTCAGGATACTCAAGTTACGATGCAATATCTGAATGGAGTTTATCAGAATGTTAGCCAGCAGGCGGTATTATCAGCCATGAAGGTAGAAGCGAGTTGAGTGCCGCAGGCGCTGCGCGATCGCATATCAGATCAAATCCGGTTGCATCAAAATTACGACCTCTAGGGACAATTACCAATTACCAATTACCAATTACCAAGAAATGCTAATCGTTCCGATGCAACCCGATTTGATGTCAATAGATAGTTACAATAGTTTACAGCCTGTTAATTAAAACTTAAGCATTCCAATGAATCGGTCAAAAGTCGTAGCAATTATTACAGGGGCGATCTCAGTTATTTTAGCGATCGCCTACTTACTGCTCGTCCAACTGCTTGACTTTCGGGGCGAAATGCAACCAGCCCCCCTCAGCCAACTCCCCCAACCTGCGGAAATTACGCAAGTTCTATCGGTAATGTCCTATACTAACTAACTGAGTCGCCTTCAGCATGTGATAGGCGACCAATAGCTGGGTCAAAGCCAGGGGATAACTTTGAAGGCATTCCCCAGTTGTCCCGGTAATTTTGCCCAGTTCCCGATCGGCGTCCAGGCTACAGTAGGGCAATAAGTCGGGAATTTCGCTGCATAAAACCTTCTCCAACTCTTTGACTTGGTTGCTCGTGGCGTGACTATCCACTTCCAACACGTCAACGGGCTTACCCATATCCCGATCCAATCCCAGACGAATCGCTGGCATAGTTTTAGCAGCGGTTTGATCGAAAATCTCTGTTAAGTCTGGGTGAGGAATCGTCGGTCTAAGTACCAAGCGCACGTTCAGGCGTGAATAATCTTCATTTAATAAATCTTCAGGCGGGTAGAAACTCACCACCACATCTGCATACTGGCGCTGAGGACGGATAAACTGTTCCGAGTCGGGTTCGCGTTTTCTCAGTTCCGCGAGAACATCTTCCTCGTTGTAGCCCCGCTTCATGGTATCGCGCTTCACCTTCCACTTAAACCGTAACCATTCCGGTGGTGCGAGGTACACCTTCACATCAAAGCAGTCCCGCGCACCACGGGTAGCATAACCCAGCAAACCTTCAACAATGACAAATTTGTTCGGTTTGACATACTCCGGTGCCTCAAACGTCCCCGTTTTATGGCTATAAATTGGTTTGAGGATGGGTTGTCCCGTCCGCAGCAAGCTTAAGTGCTGCTGCATGATATCCAAATAGTTGCACTCCGGGTGCAAAGCCGTGATGCCAAGTTCGGCACGCTGGCGGCGATCGTAACGGTGATAATCATCGGTACAAATTACGGTAACATTGTCCAATCCCAATACCTGCGCGATGCCTCTAGTCAGCGTGGTTTTTCCGGCAGCGCTATCGCCAACAATGCCAAGGATAATGGGACGGTGGCTCATAAATGTTTAAAACTTAATCTGAGCTAATTTTAAGAATAAACGTGCAAACTATCAACCATGTCAACTACCCCACTCATAGTTCATCATAGCTTGAGTCTGGCTTGTATGTATCGTCCACTTCAATTGATTGAGCCGTAATATCGTGTCCTTAAGCATCAGTTGTGCAAGTGTTTTTAATGCTGTAGGGGCGGCTTTTACGAGATATCTTTGAACGCAGCGCACTGAATATATAAACCCGCCCCGCTTTACGCTACCGATGCCAACGGACATGATATAAGTATTTAACGCAAGTTGCTAGTTATCTTTTTAGGGCTGAAGACAGG
>DNGG01000182.1:7686-10973 GCA_003486675.1 Cyanobacteria bacterium UBA11372 | reverse complement strand
GAAGACAGGCTAATGGTAGAGCCGAAAAATATTCCTATCAGCAATGAGCAATTAGCGATTAGCAATAAGAGCAACCCACGATAGTTATAACTAGCAACTTGCGGTATTAATATTAATTTGTAATAAATAATTAATATTTTTATACCAGTAAAACTGATGTCAGAATAAAACCAGCAGTAATCCCCATCACCATTTTATCTTCTCCCCAAAAAAGCGATCTTAGAGGATTATTACTGGGCAAGAAATATGCAAAAGCAAAAGTAGCAATGGTTCGACCAAGTATATCGGTATCTAAAAGCCCAAACGGGATGCCGATAATGGGAATTTCAGAGATTGGATTTATAATTGGACTCAACAATCCAAACCCATCTTTCCATGCTATAAACATGCCAACCATTTGTGGCAAAACTATTTTTGTATCTAGTTCTGAAATGTCGATCTTTGACCAATATTTGCTCAATTGATTTGGCAATGATTCAATTAATTTATTCGGCTCGACACTTGGTTTTTGATTTATGTATTCAATCTCGCCATTCTTAGAATACAAACCTTCAACAATTTCAGCGATCGCATCTATTTCAATTAACTCCGATTCCCTCCCCCAAAAATTTTTCTTCTTTAGCGATGGTAAATATGATATCCTACAGTTTACTTGCTCATCTTCTAATTCTACAAACTGATTAGGATACAAACTAGCCCTAATTAGATCTGCTTGTTTAGCTTTACCTTCTTTTTCTATACAATCAGCTAGCTCAAGAACTTTTTTGACAGAAAACCCCAGCAATAAAGTAATAGTGTATTCAAACAATTTTGGTTGAGTATTTATTTTATTCAGAAATTTGAGCAAGAGTTCAACTTCTCGATCTTTGTTTAGTTCTGATGCCAAAACTTTGCTGTCAAGTTGAATTGCTTGGGATTTGTTATTTTGCTCGTAAGTGTTCGTACTGATATATACAAAATCAACTAATGTCTCGCTTATTAGTATCAATATATCAACTTGTTGCAGATATTGTGTATATATGATATACCTCAATAAACTCAAAACATTGGTATGTAAGAATTGTCTGACTTTTCCACTAGCATAAGATTCGTAACCACAGTAACGCCAGGGAACATTATTTTCTTCAAGAAAAGCTATGATTTTTTGCTCCCGCTTTTCAATCGGATCTGCTAATTCTAATTTGAGAATAGTTTTAATATCCATCGCTCTTATCCTAAAATGTATTAATTAATTTTACTGAAATTTTGATCGCAAATTTTACAAATTTAATAAATACATGTCTCAACTTCCAACCGAGGGTAATAATTGACAGACTACCAAACAAAATCCGTGAAATATAATGTATTTCTACACCTGGATACAAAGATGCATTTAGAGGATAATTAAATCTCTCGTTGCCTTCTTCTCCGACGGCAATTCTTTCGTCTATTTTAGTTCTATTATTTTGAATAAGTATCCCGATTAAGGTGACTTCATCCACATTACTGGGATTTCTTGACCTGACTAATTTTTCTTCTTGTTTTTCTAATTCGCATGTTTCATTAGCCAGATTTAATAATTCTAAAAAAGCTTTATATCTTTGACCTAGATCGTTATTATCTCTATAAAAAGGGAAGCCTGCATTACCAGATGTTCTGCCCGTTTGTTTGAGCGTCGTATTTATTTCATTCATTTTTTCTTTGGTTTCACAAGCACTTAATAAATCTTGTGCTATTGCCGCTGTATCATTAATTGTCAGTTCGTAATGTAAATTACGAAGTGCTATTATAGCTTCGTTTAGCAGCAAAAAAAAGATAAATATCCCCAGTTTAGATACTTTTAATTTAACTTTAGCTTGTTTTTTACGAGGAACAAAATTTTTTAAATTTGTCATCGTATATACTTCCTAAAGCTCGATTAATATACATAAATTATATTAATAATCAATTGTAAGTCTGGCAAATAAAATTATCTTATAATAAAAAGCGATAATATATCAAAAATTGATGGATTATCGCTGTAAGCGCTGGTGGGAGAATGCGATCGCTTTAACCCAGGGATTGCTATCTTGAGATCGGACTGCTGGCAATAATCAGGAAAAGGCTTAGCAAATCCCAAGTCCAATTAACCAAATTTCCGTCAATTTGTAGCCATTTTACGCTCATTGCTCGCTTGAGCCATGTTTTTGGAATTGCTGCCCCCATCGTACTTTAAGGTAAATGCTGGCAAAATTTATCAGCATCCCGTTACATATTTACTCCTTTTGTTGAGGATTTTTTTAATTACTAACAGTAAGACGATCGTCCACAAGATAACTATAGATAAAGCCAATAAAAACGTAATAGGATTTGCCGCTAACAACAGAGTTTTTAATCCTAAATACTTGAGAACAGTTCCATAAATATAAATGACGTAACCATGTACAAAGTAAATACCAAAACTTAGGTTTGCCAGATTTTCCATAATGCCATGAAACCTATCTGTCAAGACAGAATCAAATCGCCAAATAAAATATATAACTACAACAGTTATAATGGCTTTAGTTAATGTATTGATATAGAAAAAATAAATCAGAGGATTAGAAGTGGATAACCAAAAATTCTCTATAGCAATCAGAATTAAAGCGGTCATAATACATATTAACCATGACTTTTCCATCATCGATAATACCCGCTCCCGGTAGTGACAGCAGAACATCCCAAAAAGATAAATCGAAATAAAGTGAATAGATGTTTGTAGGATAATGCCATTGTCTTGTGGGCGCGGAATAATTAGCGACAAAATCAACATAAGGGGCAAAATAGCATAAAATTTTGGATGTCTATCTATCCAGATAAATATAGGCGAAAAGATATAATAAATTGCAATCATCGGGATGAACCAAAAATGGAAAAAATGTGCCCCTGTCAGATAAAGAACGATGATTTTTTCTGGAATATACCATTGGGAAAAAACATTAGCTACCCATGAGTTTGGTTCAAAAGGTTTATCTTTCCAAACACAGAGTAAAATGCCTGGAATAGATATGATAAAATAAGGCAAAATTACATTGTAAAATTTCTTGATCAAGTAACTTTTGTACTCGTACTTTTTGGATAGAAACTGAAAAAGAAACCCTGCTATAAAGATAAAGTAGGTCGAGCCATTTGTGGTAATAGTAAGCACAAAACGATACAGAGTTGGATGACTCTCCCAGTTGAGAAAGGGAACAACATGTCCGATAACGATCGCTAGAATTGCCAGCCCACGAAAGTTATGAATATACCGGAGAAACGAGTCTTTTTTCAGGGTCATATTCAATTCTTAG
>DNGG01000182.1:0-7458 GCA_003486675.1 Cyanobacteria bacterium UBA11372 | reverse complement strand
CATATTCAATTCTTAGAATTGGGTGATAGTGATGCTTCCCTGGGCTTGATATCGTATGCGGTAGAATTGGCCCTGGTAAAAAACTTTTCTAGCCCCCCTCTCCCATCAAGGGAGAGGGGCTTTTGATGTTAGGGCGGCACGCAGTGCGGGCGATACCCTAACGAAGCAGGCGGACAGAATCGGAGAGGAAGCTGGCAAGAAAACATTTTGAACTTCCTCTGTTGTTTTTTAAGTTTTTACCGTTGCTGGTGTTGGTTCTTTCGGGGCGATCGCGTTCACAGGGGTATTGGCAGGGAATGCAGATCCAAGTTTTATGGGCATCTTTTTACCTTGAATTTGCACATTCATTTGCTTGCCATCCCAATCCCAACTGACTGAGCTGCCACCCACTAATAGCCCTTTTACACTCATCGGTTTAGCAAGCCACTGTGCTGGAATCCCGGCTCCAATGACTAAAGTTGGCTCGCTGGCAGCTTGGTTCGCATAGGCGAGCATATCCAATTGCAGCAGCAACATTTCTGCCGTCGTCCAATAATGGGGCGTTACGTGGGGAGGATTCACCCAACCCCGGAACCATTGCCATTGGGAGAAACTTCTGGGTGCATCACCGGGTTTCAGGGGATCTGTCCACCAGGTGTATAAGCCGGGGGAAGCTTGATTTTGCCAAAACCACTTTAGGGTATTCCAGACGCGATCGCTCTCACCCAAAAGCAACCATTGATGAGTTTCCGCCAAGTTGAGATGGGGTACGACAGGCTGGCGCAACGCTCCATTAGCATCGTGGGCTTGATTCCATCGACGTTCCAGCCCTTGAGTCACCTCCTTCTGATTGCCAGCGGCAATTCCACTGGGCCACAAGCTACGGGTGTAAGTTGCGGAATTCTCCGCAAATAACCGTTCAAATGCTTTGCCCCAGGCAGCCTGTAACCGCTCTGCTTCAGAACGCCAGCGTTTGGCAGCCGCCGGTTGGTTGACCCTCGCGGCAAGATCCGCAGCATCCAACAGAGCGCGATAGCTCATAATGCTGGCAGATGGGTCAATGGTAATCAGTCCCGGCACATCGTCCATCTTGCCTGCAAGCAGATCCATCCTCACGAAATCTGGGTATTCCGAAAAGGGAATCTGCGAGTTTTCAACGACTGGATAGCCCGGTCTGTTTGTGGAAAGCATATCCACAATCAACTCAGCCTTGCGCTGGATAGAAGGCCACAGCGAGCGATCGTATTCTGGTTGATTCACCTGCTCGGCGACGGCGGTTAAGGCCCAAATCCCCAGTGCCGGAATCTCGGCTTCGGGATGAATGCCATTGATGAAATCGGTTTCTGCGAAGTAGCCAGATAGCTGCTTTGCCAGGTCTAATTGTCCCGCACGGGCAAGAGCCACCATCTGGTAAGCACCCTCTCGCAGGTAAGGTAAAGAATAGTTGAGCGGGTCGCCAGGACGGGTGCGATTCCCCACCAGTCCCATCAGCAGATGAGTGACTTGGGCGTTGAGGCTTTGGACAAATTCTGAGTCTGGTAAGTTCAGCACCAGATCCGAGGAGATTTTAGCCGGATTTAGGTTAGTGGGCGCAGGAGTAAAGTTTGCCAGTTCGATGTTCCAAGTTTGGCCTGGGGTGAGTTCCAAGCGCCCATAGCCCCAACCGCGCCCATCTTTCCATTCCTTGGCGGTGGACGATTCCTTCATCCAACCCGGTGACGTTTCGCTACCGAGTTGCACTTTGACCGGGGTTGCACTCGGTTTGAGAGACCAGCGATCGTTAATTAGCAACCGTTGACCATCCCAGTTTAAGGAGTTGACCGCTCCACCTGCTGGCCCGACGCTGCGAATCATCAAAACAGGTCGAGTGGTTGAATTGGCGGGAGTATTCAGGGTTAGTTGCCAGGTTCCCGGCTTTGTCTGCGACCAAGCGGCTTGATAGAATTCTGTTTTCGCCAACAGCCCCGGCGGCTGCTTGCGGGAGAGATCGGTAAATTGCTGCTGAATTTTATCCAGCCCAATGCTGTCGCTAGTCGCTTTGAGGTTGCCGTCTTTGTCAACCATCCAGATCGACACGCCAAAACTACCTGCAACTGGACTAAAGCTGCCACCCGGTTCGTAGTAAGCTTTCTCCTCTGCGCGGCTGCCTGGGGTTGCTAGCACCACATGTCCGGCATTGCGAAGCCAAGGATCCCAGGGACGAGTTCGCATTTGAGATTGAACTTGCTGCTGGGGCGTACCGTAGGTTTGCAATGCAGCTGTCAGTTGGTTAAATTGCGATCGATTGTTGATTCCCGCACTCAATACCAGCAAGCCTGCCAGTGCCAGCCCTATCCAACGCCAGCGCGTTAAGGTACTGAAAGCCGCCAATGCTACCAGTAGCGGCGCAAAGTGCAATGAGTAGATAAATGTCTCTGCTGCCCCATAAATGCTGTGGATCAAGATTTGTCCCAGGATGGTGAGTCCCAAAACAATGCGTAATTTGGGATGCTGCTTTGTGGAGAAGAAGCCCCAAATCCCCAACGCTAGTAGCGCAGTCCAGGATAACGCTGCAACAATTCCCCAAAAGCCTCCCGAACCTAACGCTAAGGGATTAGCAGAAAGCTTGGGCCATCCGGGTCTAATAACCGAGTCACTCAGCTCGATTGCTGGCATGACGATCGTTTTGTAGGCAAAAGAAGCGAGTGCCCCTAAAACGCTGTCCGACTCTGGTGCAGAGATGAATTTCTTTTCGCCAATGAAGGTTTTGAGAGAAAAGGGATAGCCAGAATTACGAAAGATCGTCCTCTGAATAATCCAGAGGAAATTCACAATCAGGAAGGTAACCCCTGTGATTTGCAGCGCCTTCTTCCAACGAAAGCTGACGAATGTCGCCAGCAGTCCCACCATCCAATTGGTGATCGTAATGCTGACGCTGAAAGCGCTAACCGCGACATACCAAACCGGCGAAACCTTTTGATGTTGAGCCACGGCAACCAGAACCAGCCCCAACAGCATTGAGAGCGAGCCAGAGGAAAACGACTCTGGTACAACAAACCAAAAACAAGCGGCGGCGCTGACTCCTCCTAACAAGCTAAAAATCGTCGCATCCAATCGAGGACGCATCTGCCGGAATAAAACGTAAAGCGATCCAATCCAAACCCCACCCACCAAAGCCGTTACCAATCTTGCTGCTGAGACGAGATCGAGGTGGAGTAGTTTTCCGAGTCCAAAAATAATTGGAAAGAGTAACAGCGGAAATAAAGGGTGTTTATTGTTACGACCAAAATCGCTCTGAGTACTGGTGATATTACCGAAAACCGTAGGAATATCGCTGCCAAACCACACATCCTGAGCATAGAAATCCGTAAGTATTGGCGGGGGTATTTTTTGAGCGCTCAGGTAAGTGACAACTGTAAACCCAAGAGCCAGAATCAGTGCAATCGAAGTATCTACCCGGTGCTGATTTAGCCACTTAGCCAGGAAATATCGGATTGATTGAAAGCGAAACGCTATGCTTTTATCCATTGGTCAGCCGCCTAAGAAGTAACACACAGAATTCACCAAGCAATTTTAGATTTTGGATTCAACAGGACTTGCGATCGCCCATCCGGGTTTCTCTGAAAAATCGTCGCTTTGGCACTGGAGAGCCATGCAGACACCTGGTTTCTAGGTTGCCAAAGCGTCAGTCGCGTTCAATCTCAAATTCGCGCATCGAGTTTTGTGGCGATCGCTTGTTCGGTTTTATTCATCTCTCGTGCCTATCTTTTTTGCTGGTACTCCTGCAACGATCGAATAGGGTTCAATACTCTTTGTCAAGACTGCCCCTGCTCCAATTATGCAACCATTCCCAATCGTGCAACCGTCTAAAATTGTTACGCCTGCGCCAATCCAAACATCATCTCCAATCGTAATTCCTTTCATGGTTGGAGTTTGTTGCCTCAAGGGGATATTTCGGTCTTTATAACCGTAATTAACCGGAATGATTGTTACTTGTGGGCCGATCAAACAGTTGTCGCCGATTGTCAAATTTCCATGACCATATAGGGCTGAAAAGGAATTAACAAAACAACCATCCCCTATTTTAATGGTTCCTCCATGAGTTCTCAAGATCGTAAAGGAGCTAATCAGGGTGCGATCGCCTATGACAATTTTTGTTTCCCCGACCGAGAATTCATCTACTTCCAAAATTGCATATTTGCATATCGTACTGTTTTCTCCAATAAAAACCTTCTTTTTATTCCCTCTTAAATCTGCCATTAAGCTCAGACTTGAATTCTTGCCTATTGCCCCCACTTTCCTTTTTTGATACTGCCCAATAATTGTTTGCACAATTGATTTTAATTTCATATAAATCTCTATACTTGCTAACTACTTTACCTGAAATCGTTAGTGAGAGTGGGCGAGTTGATTCTCAAAAAATATATCAATTCTGCCAGTCATTCTTTCTATTTAATCATTTCATTACTGAAAAGGACTAACTCTCCGCCACTTTAAACAAATCTTTTTAAATCTTTAATTTTCTTAAAGACATAGCGTCTTTGCCCAACTTTTATGGAAAACATCAATTGTCCTCAGCCTAAACTTTGCATAACCTACAAGTTAAACTCCGTCAATCGGTTGTTGAATATGATTAAGGCTAATAACCATATATATAATGCTAGCGCAACCTCTCCAGAAATACTTTAGCAGGAATACTGTAAGAGATATTTCGCTTTGCAATAAATTCATATTCTTTTGCTAATTTATTCAAATTTTTCTTAAGCGCGTGTTTTATTATACAGATTTCAGATCGGTGATGCTGTTTTTAAGTGAGGCACTGATGGCTAATGCACATCAGGGGTTGCCTCCAGCAACATTGATTCCCGCCACGGTTTCTTAAACTCTTCCAGTTCTCCCGACACTATGAGCGACGGTGCAGATAACTGTTCTACTTTTGCGTGGTTGAAGGTCACGGGCGCTCATAGTGTCGCCATTTCACCTGAATCCTTACCTTTTCTTTGTTTGTGATTTAAAAAGTATTGCTGAAGGAAGTTAGGAGATGTTGCATAGACTAGAATTAATAGTCCAATCATCCTATGATGAGATAAAGGAAAAACGTCAAACGTAGGTAGACAAAAAATCAAGAATGTAC
Source organism: Cyanobacteria bacterium UBA11372 (assembly GCA_003486675.1). GTDB lineage: Bacteria > Cyanobacteriota > Cyanobacteriia > Cyanobacteriales > Aerosakkonemataceae > Microseira. The sequence continues at coordinate 2,366 of DNGG01000182.1, read as the reverse complement.
CGACTCCAGCTAACCAGGGTCGATCGCTGCGACGGGTTACAATTGCCCAGAGAGCAATGGGAATTGCGATTACGTAGTGATGCTCCCAGACCGAAGGTGAAATGAGTAAACCGAGTGCGATCGCATCGATTGAATGTCCATATAACCGATAAATCTCATTCCATGAGCTTCTGCTAGAATCGCTAGCTTTGACAAGTTCAGAATAAGCTTTCTCTCGTTTCAATACTCGCAGGCTAAACCAGGCAACAATTAAGATATTTAGCGCTATAATAACCAAGGGAACAAAATTGAAATGTGATTCATCAACTTGATTGAAATGGCTAAAAGCACCACGCCCTCATTCATCACAACCGTACCGCTAATTGTCACCAGTTCCGACGAAGCTCAATTACGCTCTCGTTTTCAAGCAGGTCGTCAATTGTACAACGCCCTATTAGGCGAAGCGATGGCGAGAGCGAGACTGGTGCAAAAATCCAGCCATTACCAATTGGCTAAAACCCTACCGAAAGGAAAAGCAAGGACGGAGGCATTCGCTCTCTCTAGAAAACAATACAGATACTCAGAGTACGACCTGCAAGCTTATGCAACCGTTGTAGCCAATAGATCTAAATGGATAGCCGAAAAAGTTGACTCCAACACCCAACAGAAGCTTGCTACTCGCGCCTTTCAAGCCTCAGAGAAAGTATTGCTTGGGCGCGCCAAAAAGGTAAGGTTTAAACCACCATCTCGTTTTCGGAGCGTGGAAGGGAAAACCAACAAGCAGGGTATTAGATGGGTAGGAGAGCAGTTAGTTTGGGGCAAGCTTAGACTAACTGCGGCGATTGATAAAACTAATCCGGTGATGATGCACGGGTTAACCAGCGAGATCAAGTATGTTCGCATTCTTTGGCGAGAAATCAAAGGCCATCGTCGCTGGTACGTTCAATTAATCAACAAAGGACTTCCCTATCAAAAACCGGCTAATTTTGTGACACCAGGAGTGGTAGGAGTTGACTTAAATATTTCCAACGTAGCCTATGCAGCCAACAGCAATGCTGGGCTGTTGCCGTTTGCGGATAAAGTCCCAACTTACGAACGGGAAATATCTGCACTTCAACGTCAAATGCAGAGATCGCAAAGGCAGCTTAACCCCAATAACTACGAGCCTGATTTTTTGGGTCGCAAGGGTCGCAAGAATGTCGCCAAGAAAGGTAAGCATAAAAAAGGGCATCGTCAATGGAACAAATCCAAGCGATACCATAGGCTTGCTACTAAAAAGAGAGAACTAGAACGACGCAAGTCTGCGTACACCAAGTCCCAAAACCGGCGGCTAGTTAATGAAATTTTGAGATCCGGGAACCAAATTAAGATCGAGAAAGTTTCGGTCAAGGGATGGCAAAAGATATGGGGGAAAGCAATTAAGGCTAAATCCCCTGGATTGTTTCAATCGGAATTGAAACGCAAAGCTGAAATTGCTGGCGGTTCGTTCTATCAGTTTTCGACGACAAAAACGGCACTATCTCAAACTCATTTGACTGGAGAGCGACTTAAAAAATCGCTGTCAGAAAGAGTTCACTATGACCAGTCTGGTGCGGTTATGCATCGCGATTTGATGAGTGCGTTTTTCTGTCGTCATGTTTATGACGATGCGCTGTCATTGCAGGATGCTCAACTTGAGTATCCAAGAATGGAAACCACCTTGCTACGGGCATGGCAGCAATATCAATCATCGGCAAATCGAGTAAGCGCGCCTGAAAGTCAGTGCAGTCATAGCCCTGCTGAGCCGATTCGTAGCTACTTAGAAAGATCTAGCCAGATAGCTTCACGACTGTGACGGGCGAAAAGCTAGATTAAGCTTCTTAGGAATCTCCCGATTTTAGCGCTAGCGTAATCGGGAGAGGTTTCAAATTGATTTGGTTAAATTTAATCAAAACTCAACTGTTCTTTTCCCTCGCCTACGGCATTGGTCAAAGAACGTTTCGTTTTTAACCGGGCATTCCTCTCGCCACTGAATCAGAGATTTCAGTGGCGAGAGGAATGCCCGAAATAGGTGATGGTGGATAAGTTGTATCTATCTTTACTGAACAGGGCAGGCTCTAGACTGAGGCATCGTTATAGTCTTCGAGCAATTGCTGGCGCTGATCGATCAACAGCTGCTTGCAGGCTAGCCAGATGAAGATGGGGATCGTGCTGCTGTAACGACCCCAAAGGCGTCGCGGCTCTTGCAACCAGCGATAGAGCCATTCAAACCCAGCCGATCTAACAACACCAGGGGCGCGTTTGTGAATTCCGGCATAAACCGGAAAGGCTCCGCCCAATCCAATCATCACCGCATTTACTCGCCCTTTATGGTTTGCCATCCACACTTCCTGCTTCGGGCAGCCCAA
>DNGG01000492.1:15442-25910 GCA_003486675.1 Cyanobacteria bacterium UBA11372 | reverse complement strand
GTCAAAATAGTTATCTATCAAAGCGGCAGAGCGAATTATCCGCCCAAAGTGATATTGAGTATAGTGACGCAAAATCCGCTCCACGGAAAGCCAGCTTAAGTAGGAAGATTCCTGATGGCCTAAATTCTGTTGTAACTGAGGCAGGGAGCGTTCAGCTAGCTGCTGAAGCAAGGTTAATTCGGTGGCGGAGAGTTGGATTTGGGAGACGGGCGACGCCCAATCCCCATCCCTTTTGATCGTGCCACCCGATGAGGGGCAAAACTCGACGCGCCAGTTTGGATCGCTAAAATCTGGCGCTAGAGGAGACTTGGTGATGCAACAAGCCCTTACTTGGGGGGCAATTCCGGCATTGGCTAGCAGGTGAAAAACTGCTTGAGCTAGATGAGCCAAAACTAAGTATGCACGTTCGGTGCTGGTTTTTGGCAACTGCTCTAACCGTTTTAGATGTTCGCTGAGCAAGTAAAATATTTCCTCTTGGGGGTGTTCGCTCAAGGCGTGGTAGATGACGACTTCGGCTAAGTACTGCCCCGCTGAGAGTTTCAGTAGGTCGGTACTCAATGCTGGGTACGATTCTAATGTTTCTGCTTGAGTAATTTTATCGAGCGATCGCCCCTTGGCTACCAGGTACTCGTTTACCACAAACAGCCCACTCCTTCCACCCAATTTTGACAGGTGCTTGCGCGCCCCGGGAGCCACCACCCGAATTAAGCCAAATTCCCGCGTCAAAATCGTCAGCAGGCGGTCATACTCGCCCAGGGGCATACTCTTGAGATTAATTCCGGTTGCTTTGTATGTGCGACTCATGACATTGGGTAATTGGTAATTGGTAATTGGTAATTGGTAATTGGCAAGTATGTTTCCGATTACCCATTACCCATTACCGATTACCTCCTTATCCAGATTATCTCGCTGGCGGATTAAATCAGGGCCTTTCGAGGTTCCTAGTCGAGTGGCGCCAGCCATAACTAAATCCAACGCTTGCTCTAAGGTGCGAATTCCTCCGGATGCCTTGATGCCGATATTGCCTCTGGTCAATTCCCGGAGCAGTTTTACATCTGCCACGGTGGCGCCTGTTGACCAGCCGGTGCTAGTCTTCAAAAACGCTACCCCTGCATCCATACATATTTCCGCCGCTAGTCGTTTTTCTGCCTCTGTCAATAGAGCGGTTTCTAATATCGCTTTCACAATTTTCCCAGTTTCCGAGCAAATTTCGGCGATTTCCCGGTGCAGTTCCTTGGTTTTCCCTGTTTTCAACCAACCCAGGTTAATCATCACATCCAGTTCCGCGGCTCCATTTTCCACGGCTTCTTGCGCTTCGTAGAGCTTTACGGTGCTTGTCGTCGCACCCGAAGGAAAACCAATTACCGTACAAACTTTGGGTTTCTTGTTGTGGAGTAGCTCAACGGCTTGCCGCACGTGGACTGGATACAAGCACACCGTCGCAAATTTATACTGCTCCGCTTCTTCACACCACTGCTGCACTTGCTCTGAGGTGGCGGTTGGTATTAATAGCGCGTGTTCGATCAACGGCGCAATATCAATATCTGGCTGGGTTGCAGCCATTATTTTTTCTCCTATTGTTATATTATACTTACGTATCATAATTTTACTAAATAATTTACTTAATTAAAATCGGGTAGTTTACCGATTAATATGTCGTGCTAACCGTAAACTGGTGCGGCGATCGCTTCCAAGAATATCCCTTTGTTTGATTCCAATTGCGGGGTGGTTGCCAAAATGAATGTAAAACCCAGTTGACAAAAATAACACTTATAGATCTGAAAATTTAATCGTTATTTAACCAAAGGCAAAATAGAGGAAACCAACACAGTCCGCAACTGCCATGACTCAAAGCACAAACCCAAGGATTCTTCCTCCTCCTTTTCCCGACCATACCCAACTACCTGAATCAGACGGTACGTTTGTGAAGAATTTTCAAGAACATCCTCAAAGTATTCTACTCACCGACTCGATTGGCCCAGTTTTGCAAAGCCTGCACCCGGACGGACAGTACGCAATTGGGCAAGATTGCGGCATTTATTGGCGCGAAACCGAACCGCCAGAACAAGGTGCAGAAGCACCGGATTGGTTCTACGTGCCGAACGTTCCTCCCCTGGTGGATGGGGAAATTCGCCGTTCCTACGTGCTGTGGCGCGAGTATATCGCACCCGTAATCGCGATTGAATTGGCAAGCGGGGATGGAACGCCAGAACGCGATCGCACCCCATTATCCCGCACTGCTGGCGAAACTAGAAAACCCGGCAAATTCTGGGTTTACGAGCAAATTATCCATATTTCCTACTACGCTATCTTCCCGATCAACAGCGGCGAACTAGAGGTTTACAACCTGGTAAACCGTCGATATCGCCGCCTGACACCAAACGAACGAGGACACTATCCCATCGAACTGTTGGGAGTTGAATTAGGCGTTTGGCAGGGAAGCTATCAAAATCAAACCCAGCGGTGGTTGCGCTGGTGGGATAGTCAGGGTAATTTACTGCTAACTGGCACCGAGCGAGCCGAAATCGAGCAGCACCGCGCCGAACAGGAACATCAGCGCGCTGAAGAGGAACGACAACGAGCCGAACAGGAACGCCAGCGTGCCGAACTTGCCGAACAAGAGAGAGCAGCCGAAGCGCAAGCGCGGCGGGAAGCAATACCGCGCTTGCGCGATTTGGGTTTAACGGTAGAACAAATAGCCGCAGCGTTGGGATTACCTCTCGAAGAAGTGAGGTCGTTCATGTAGAAATAGCGCGCCAACAGCTCAAAACTGGCAAACTTCTTTGCCAGTTACTGGGCAATTTTGGCGTGCGTTAGCATTATCTGCCACATAAAGCGAACTCAGATTTTTCAGTGCTGCTAGAGGACTGAAATCTGCAACCCGATTGAAGCGGAGATTAAGCGATCGCAAATTTATCAGCGTCACCAAAGGGCGAACATCTTTGATTTGATTGCCTTCAAGATTGAGCCAACTAAGGTTTGTCAATCCTGCTAGCGGACTAACATCTGCAATCTGCCTGCCTTTAAGATTAAGAGCATTCAGTTTTGTCAAAGCAGCTAAAGGACTAATATCTTTAATTTGATTATTTTCAAGGTAAAGATGAGTCAGGTTTGTTAGTCCTGCTAGAGGACTAACATCTTGTATTTGATTGTTGTTCAGGTCAAGGGAAATCAGATTTTTTAACTCTGCTAAAGAACTGACATCTTTGATTTGGTTGTTCTCAAGGTTAAGCGAAATTACGTTTTTTAGCTCTGCTAAAGAGCGGACATCTATTTGGTTGCCTTCAAGATTAAGGTGCTTTAGGTTTGTTAATCCTGCCAAAGAACTGACATTTGCGATCTGGTTGTAATCAAGCTCAAGCTGAGTTAGTTTTGTCAACCTCGCCAGAGGACTGACATCTTTAATTTGATTGTCTTGTAGGTAAAGCTCAGTCAAATTTATCAATCCTGCTAGAGGGCGAACATCTGAAATTTGATTAAAGCGGAGATTCAGCCAATCTAGGTTAGTGAGTCCAGCCAGAGGACTAACATCTTTAATTTGGTTGAAAGTTAGAACAAGTCGCTTCAAATTTGTCAGTCTAGCCAGAGGTCTGAGAGCGGCGATTTGATTGTCTTCCAAGTAAAGCTCAGTCAGGTTTTGCAGCCCTGTTAGAGAGCTAATATCGGCGATTTGATTGTTTTCAATATCGAGTCTTTTCAGGTTAGTGAGTTTCCCTAGATCGCTGATATCTGAGATTTGGTTTTTGTTCAGATTTAGCCGAGTTAAATTTGTCAGTTCTGCCAAAGGACGGATATCTGCAATCTGATTTTTTTCCAGAAAAATTCCAGTCAATTTGGTTAGTCGTGCCAGCGGTTTGAGATCTTTAATTTGGTTATTGTAGAGTAGCAGCCAATTTAGATTGGTGAGTTCTACCAAAGGGCTAAGATCGGCAATTTGGTTGTTTCCCAACGAGAGCGACTCCAAGTTTATCAGTCCTCTTATAGGGCTGATATCAACAATTTGGTTACTTCCAACAGAAAGCTTCTTCAGCTTTTTTAGTCCTGCTAAGGGTCGAATATCTGCAATCCGGTTGTTGTGGAGGGAAAGATCCTCTAAGTTTGTTAGTTCTGATAATGGACTCAGATCGCTGATTCCTTTTTGGTCTAAGTCAAGTTTAGTGAGACTTAACAGATTTTTGGCAGCGAGTTCGCAATCATTTGTACCTGCTTTTGCTAACAGCACCTCTACAGTGATTCTCGCATCGGCTGACAAACTGGCTGGCTGGAGACACCACTCTTTGAAAGAGCTTCCCCGATTAGGTTCGGCGGCTTGAACGATTCCCCATCCCCAGCCATTGAACGCCCACATACTGATCATTAGAGCAATTGCGCTAGTTGATTTCATGGTCGATCGACTTCTCATAAGATTAAGTAGGGTGTGTGACGGCGAAAAATGCCCAAAATCAAGGCTAACATTGGAGGATCGCCGTCACGCACCGTCCGGGTTAAATGGTGCGTTACGCTGTCGCTAACGCACCCTACGTATTTCTATACTGGCTCAGATACCTGATTTCTATCAGAAATCGGGAATCTCGCTGAGCAGTGGTGTTATAACATTTATGAAAACAGTTTGATTTTTTAACATTCCGCATTTATACCTTAAAATTTACAGTCCTACGTCCTTGATGGAGAATCCAATCATGCGTCTACATCTAGTCAGCATCAGCTTTGCTACTTTGCTAATTTCAATAACTGGTTCCTTGTTACCAAGTACCTTAAGTTTATCCCCTTCAGTCGCGCAGGCACAAACGAATCTAGATCGGAAAGCTGTAGGCGATCGCTTGTTCAGAGAAGCTGAATATCTCAGTGTCCGGAATAGCTTTGAAAGAGCTATCAGTAAATTTAAAGAAGCCTTATTAATTTATCAAGAAATCGGCGACAAAGTAGGGATTGGCAAAACTCTCTCGAACATTGGATACGTTCGCTACAACCAGAAAGAGTACGAGCAAGCATTGAATTACTTCCAGCAAGCTTTGCCCATTCTACAGGAACTAGGAGATGGCAACGAGCAACGAGTAACCTTAAATCTGATGGGGAAAACTTACTATGCCCAAGGTTCTCAGTTAGTAGAGCGAAATGAATACCGAGAAGCTTTAGAGAAATTTCAGCAATCTCTAGTTATTAATAGAAAACTTGGTCAAAAGGAAGCAGAAGGGTTAACTCTCAACCAAATTGGCCTGGTTTACACTAATCTGGGAGAGTATGAATTAGCTTTGAATTCCTATCAGCAAGCTTTAGGGATTCCTCCACCCTATTTCGCGGATCGGCGGGCGGCAATGCTGTTTAATTCCGGGAGGCTTTACCAGGCACTAGGACAGTACGAACTGGCTTTGAATTCTTATCAGGAATCCTTAGATATCAGCAGAAAACCCGTATTACTTGTATCTGACAGCAGAGGCGCGATTGGCAGCATTGGGGGTGAAGTCAGAAATCTCAATGCGATCGCAACCATTCACTCTAGACTAGGAAACTACGAATTAGCCTTGAAGTTCTATCAGGAAGCCTTAGCAATCCTCAAAACAATTGATGACAAAACAGACAAAAAAAATCTGGAAGCAGTGACGCTGCAAAATATTGGAGTTGTTTACCGCGAACAAGGAAAGTATCAACAAGCTTTAGAGTTCTTGCAGCAAGCTTTAAGCATTACCAAACCGCTGGGCAACAAGCGAGCGGAGGGGGTAATTATTGGCAATATTGGCAAAGTACACTTTGAGCAAGGACAGTATGAATTAGCCGGGAAATATTATCAGCAATCCTTGGTAATTCTCCAGGAATTCGGCGACAAGGCAGATCGAGGAAATGCTTTCAATAATATTGGTTACCTGCTAGAGAAACAGAACCAGCCGGAATTAGCGATCGCATTCTTCAAGCAATCCGTCAATGTCAGAGAATCGATTCGCAAGAATATCAGGGGACTGCCACAAGAATTACAGCAATCCTACACCCAAACTATTGCTCAAGATTATCGCCACTTAGCCGATCTTCTCCTCAAACAAGACCGAGTTCTCGAAGCTCAACAAGTTCTAGATTTACTCAAAGTTCAAGAACTAGAAGATTATCTCAGCAACGTGCGGGGCAACGAACAAACTGCTCAAGGAATCGAAATTACTCCGTCAGAAGAGCAAATTCAGCAAGGCTACGAAGCTATTTTAAATCGAGCCATTCAACTCGGTAAAGAACTCACCCAACTCGAAAGCATTTTACCTCCTAACAGAACTCCCGCCCAGCAACAACGCATCATAGAGTTAAGAAAAAATCAGCAGCAGATTACCCAACAATTTGACGAATTTCTCCAAAGTCCAACTGTAACGGCATTGACAGCACAACTGAGGCAAGTCACGGGCGGAGAAACTCTCAATTTAGCCAATTTCAATAGTTTAAGAGACAACCTCCAAAAGCTGCAACAAAACGCCATTATTCTCTATCCCTTGGTTCTAGATGACCGTTTAGAACTGATTTTAGTTACTCCTTATTCACCTCCGATTCGCCGCACGGTGGCGGTGAAAAGAGAAGAACTTAATCGTGCAATTGCGGAATTACGTCTTAACATATCAGATCCGAAAAGCGAGATTGCCGATGCTGAAATTGCGGCTCAACAACTTTACGAATTGTTGATTAAACCGCTCGAAAATGACTTAGCACAAGCAGATGCCAAAACTATTATTTACGCTCCTGATGGACAGTTGCGCTATATTCCGCTTGCCGCCTTACACGATGGCAAACAATGGTTAGTGCAGCGCTTCCGCATTAACAATATTACTGCTGCCAGTCTCACGGATTTTAATACAAAACCTCAAAATAATCTGCAAATTTTAGCGGCTGCTTTTACCGAAGGCAGTTATAACTTCAGAGTTGGCACGAGGGATTTCACAATGGCGGGACTGCCGTTTGCTCGTCGAGAAGTAGAAAATTTAGCTGCTACAATTCCCGGTACAAAGAAACTATTGGACGACCAATTTAACCCCAATATTGTGTTGTTGATGAATGATTATTCGATTGTTCACCTTGCCACCCACGCTGCTTTTGTATCAGGTGCGCCGGAAGATTCTTTTATTATGTTTGGCAATGGCGATCGCGCCACGCTCCGAGACATCAAAAGCTGGTCGTTACCCAAGGTAGATTTAATCGTCCTGAGTGCCTGCCAGACGGCTGTAGGCGGCAAATTGGGCAACGGAGAGGAAATTTTGGGGTTTGGCTACCAAATGCAGCGTACAGGGGCTAGGGCAGCGATCGCATCGTTATGGTTCGTAGACGATGGCGGCACGCAAGTGTTGATGGATGCATTCTATGCCGCCTTGAAGCAACAAAATATTACCAAAGCCGAAGCCCTACGCCAAGCGCAAATTGCCTTGATTGCCCCGCAGCAGCCCCATAACAGCAGTTTACAGCCACAAGTGAATAACCGTCTGGGTCACCCCTTCTACTGGGCACCGTTTATTCTGATTGGAAATGGTCTATAGACCTAACTGACCCCGTAAAGCCCTAAACTAAATTTTGCAATTGTAATAGTCTAAACTTGACAGAGTCAACCGTGCGGAAAATCGTTATTGCTGGCAACTGGAAAATGTATAAAACCCAGGCTGAAGGCACTGAGTTTTTGCAAGGATTTATGCCCACCCTGGAAGAAACCCCCCAAGAACGGGAAGTTATTCTCTGCCCTCCCTTTACAACGCTAGGCGTTCTCTCTAAAAATTTACACGGGAGTCGGGTACAATTGGGCGCTCAAAACGTCCACTGGGCGGATGCAGGCGCTTTCACTGGCGAAATAGCCCCGATGATGCTGACGGAAATTGGGGTGCGTTACGCTATCATCGGTCACAGCGAAAGGCGGCAATATTTCGGCGAAACTGACGAAACTGTGAATAAACGCCTCAAAGCTGCCCAAAAATACGGCCTCACGCCGATTCTCTGCGTGGGAGAAACCAAGCAACAACGGGATGCTGGGGAAACTGAATCTTTGATTATTTCCCAACTGGAAAAAGGTTTAGTCGATATTGACCAAAACAACCTCGTCATCGCTTACGAACCGATTTGGGCGATTGGTACCGGCGATACCTGCGAGTCAAATGAAGCAAATCGGGTGATTGGTTTAATTCGCAGTCAGCTAAAGAATCCCGATGTGCCAATTCAGTACGGCGGGTCGGTTAAGCCAGATAATATTGATGAAATCATGGCTCAACCGGAAATTGATGGGGCGCTTGTAGGAGGCGCGAGTTTAGAACCTGCTAGTTTTGCTCGCATTGTTAATTACAAGTAGGGGTAATTGGTAATAGGTCTTCGGTCATTGGTAATCGGTTATATAGTTTCCGGTTGCATCGCGATCGCGATCGCGCGGTTGGGACAGTTACCAATTACCAATTACCAATTACCAATTACCAATTACTGGATTTGATATTAGCGATCGCTACAATGAGTATTGACAGAGAACAAAATATAAACTTGCTACCAATGACTGTGGGCGATCGCTCTTTCAACTGGGGACAACGCACCTATTTGATGGGCATTTTGAACGTCACCCCCGATAGCTTTAGCGACGGGGGATTGTTCGATCGTCCAGAGGCTGCTTTAGCACAAGCTCGCTATTTAGTCAAGTCTGGAGCTGATATTCTAGATGTGGGTGGTGAATCGACTCGTCCTGGGGCGGCGGAAATTTCCCCAGAAGAAGAACTGAATCGGGTAGTGCCAGTGATTCAGGCAATTCGTCGGGAATTGTCCGTACCCATTTCTGTGGATACCACAAAAGCAGCGATCGCTTATGCCTCTGTCAAAGCCGGTGCGGATATCGTCAACGATATTTCGGGAGCTACGTTTGACCCCAAAATGTTACCAACTGTCGCAGAATTGGGCGTTCCGATTGTGTTAATGCACATGCGGGGGACGCCCCAAACTATGCAAAAAATGACAGATTATCAGGATTTAATTGGGGAAATTTATCAGTTTCTGCAAGCGAGGGTAGAAGCTGCGATCGCATCCGGTATCGACAAGTCTAGCATTATCCTTGACCCCGGTATCGGTTTTGCCAAAACTTACGACCAAAACTTAGAAATTCTGCGCCGCTTGTCGGAATTTCGCAGTTTAGGTTGTCCGATTTTAATCGGGGTATCGCGGAAAAGCTTTATTGGTCGGATTGTAAATCAAAGCGATCCCCAAGGGCGAATTTGGGGAACGGCGGGTGCTTGCGCCGGTGCGATCGCATCTGGCGCAGATATTTTACGAGTCCACGACGTACAAGAAATGCGCGATGTTTGTCTTGTCGCCGATGCTATTTTCCGACACTAAGGCAAAGAAACCGGGTTTCTCTGAAAGGAAAGAACTAAAGATCTAGGTCGAAACCCGGTTTCTTTTCTCGTCGCGCGTAATATCGTTTCCAGTTGCATCGTAATTACAACCTGTAGTGACAATTAGCAAGCTTGCAATTACCAATTACCAAGAAAGCTAATCGTTCCGATGCCACCAAATTTGATCTAAGTCCCGAGCTAGATGCTTTGGGTAATTCCTGTAGCTTTTGTTGCTTCGTTGCTCATATCTTTGATTTGATCGCTAAGTTCATCTGCAACCATCAATTCGGTTACAGCTTCTGACATGTCTTTCGGGTTCATAAAGACTATCTTAGAATTTGGGCTGTCACCGAGTTTATAGTTAGCATCGACAAATTTTTGCGCCAAGAAAAACTTCAAAGCGTCCTGACCTTTGGGGTTATCTTTCAAAACATCAGAAATTTGCCTCATGTAATCTGCGACGCCTTGGGCTTCCAATTTGGCTGCGTTTCTGGCGATTTGAGCTGCCTTTTCTTTTTCGATAGAAGCGACAATGTTGGGCGCTAATTTAATTTCCTGAATTTCCACCCGCGTAATTTCGACGCCCCAAGCTTTGGTCACTTCTTTGATTTCTTCTGTCAGTCCTTGGCTGATTTCTTTGCGGCTTGAGAAAGTTTTTTGCAATTCCATCTGGCCAATTTGAGAACGCAAGGCGGTGAGAACTAAATTTTTCAGCGCGGTTTCCAGATCTTCAACTTCGTAGTACGCTTTATACAAATCCGTAACCTTCCAGTAGATAATCGCATCCACCTTGACTTGGACGCTATCGCTGGTGAAGGCTTCTTGAGGTTCGATATCGATCAGTTGTTCCCGCGTCGTTTCTTCCCAAACAATCGTGTCTAGTAAAGGCACGATGAAGTTCAAACCGGGTTTGAGGGTACGTTTGTATTTACCCGTTTGCTCTACAATGGCTTCATAACCTTGGTTGATCACCTTTGCCGATCCCAGGGTTGAACCCATGATCAGCAAGACAAATGCGGCAATAATCCCTTCCATAACAAGTTTTCTCCAACTCGATTTTTGATTGAAATCCCAGGATTTCAAGTTACAGAATTCATAACCCAAAACGCGAGCTACCGCAAGGCTGTCAGATGCGGTGCTTTCTGCGGCTT
>DNGG01000492.1:0-15399 GCA_003486675.1 Cyanobacteria bacterium UBA11372 | reverse complement strand
CTTCCATAACAAGTTTTCTCCAACTCGATTTTTGATTGAAATCCCAGGATTTCAAGTTACAGAATTCATAACCCAAAACGCGAGCTACCGCAAGGCTGTCAGATGCGGTGCTTTCTGCGGCTTCACCTCGATCCTAGTCTGCGATCGCGCTACTCGTGGTAAGTCACGATACCTGGGGCGATGTTTAAATCAATCTAAATTCTACCGACGCGCTGTAATTTGCAGCCATCGGTACACGGTTGCGGGTAATTGGGTGTTGAAGCGCAAAGGCAGTTCCTGGGTAGAAAGCGATTGGGCGTAACCGGGCGTCAAAAAGGGTTTGTAGGTTTGAGCTTCTGGTGTCAGTTGTTTGATAAACGCTAAACTAACTCCTTGTAGCAATTGATGCAATGGCTCTACATCGGAGCCGATGCGTTCTTGCACCAAAGTTCTTTGAATGCCCAAATTAATCGGATCTCCGACGCTGAGGTGAGTTCCGCCAATCACGGTTAGAAGGTATTTTTCCCCAGGGAGTTGTGTAAACGGTTGCAATTGGTGGTTCACGGCTGGGGTAAAGGCATCCTCGGTGCCGGATAAAATCAAGGTCGGGATCGCGACTTGTTTTAAACCTGTTTTGCCAAACAATTGACCGACGACGGGGTTGAGAGCGATCGCATTTTTTACCCGTTCGTCCCCTAGTTGCAACCTGCGATCTGGCAAGTCGGCGGCAGCGCACTGCAACCACTCGGCGGGAGACTTAGAAAGCAAATCGGTTGATTTACAAGATCGCCGCAACTCGTCTAATTGTAGTTCCCCACCCGCTAATGCCAAAGCAGTATAGCCGCCCAAGGAATGACCGATAACGCTAACCACTTTGGTGTTAAACTTCCCTTGCCAAGTTCCGGGTTGCTCGTTTAACAGCGCTAGCTCATCGAGTAAAAAGCTGATATCTTTGGGACGGTCGATAAACTCCGATGGAGAGATTAAATCCCCTGGATTGCCGCTGACGGAGGCTCTAGATAGCCAGTTTACATTGCTACCTGGATGTTCTAAAGCAGCTACCGTGAGTCCGTGGGAGGCTAGATGGCGGGCTAAATACCTCAAAAATCCTCGGTCAGCACCAAAACCGTGGGAGATAATTACCAGCGGACTCGGATCTGGTGGAGTTAGGTCGTAACCATCCGAGTTGGAATTTGGCTGATTCCAGTATATGTCTACGGGAATCAAGCGATCGCGCTGTTGGTCCCAAAAGGTCAAGGTTTGTTCTTCCACGCGCCCAAAACCCTTTTGTGCCGGGTTAAACGGCGGCTCGAACTCTCTGGTGTCGCTGGCGAGTTCCCGTTCCAGCATCGGACCGAGGACTTGGCTTTCCCAGAATGATGGGTTGAATTTTAACGCTAATGCGATCGCTCTGGTTACGTCTATGGTGACGCTTTCCCCCGGAAATGCCCGCAACAAGGAAATCGCACTCAATCCGTTCGCTTGACGTGTTGCGATCGATATGGCAGCCTGTACTTCCTCGATACTGCTGTTGGGGAGAGCATCTCCTAAACTTCTAACGATTTGCTCTGCTGCTGGAGTATTGAGCCAATCTTTAATCACTCTATCTGTAATGTTGGGGTCAACTTGCAGCCGCTGCAACAGGATGTTACGCACATCCTGATTCAACACTACCGAGAATGCTCTCAGGTTAAGAGGCAATTCGCCGGTTTTGGCAAAGCGTTCCAAGTCCCCAATCTCGATCGACTGCTCAAACGGTCCTAAGCGCAGGAGTAACCGTTGGGCTGCCGATACCGGCATTGCCCAGCAAGAGCCTAGCATCAAAGCCAAGGTACAGAGAAATTTGTGCGCTAATTTCACGGTCTTTGTATGAGCAGATATTTAGAAGAATAGTATTACAAAGCGCGATCGCAATTTGCAAGCGTCTCATTAATATCGGCAACAAGGAGGCAAAGTAGACAAGGAGAACAAGGAACAACTAGCTAAAAGCACTTTCCTTATACAATTCTCCTCGTTAAGTATTTGAGGTTACCAGAAAAAATTAATTTTCCTGGTTGGCAATCCTATAAGCTCTAGGGACAGGTGATTGTCAACTGTCAACTGTCAACTGTCAACTTATTCCCTGGCGAATCGGTATTTCTATCCAAAATTCCGTTCCTTTACCGATTTGGGAAATACAATCCAAGACGCCACCATGTTTTTCTACTACAATTTGGTAGCTAATCGATAATCCCAACCCCGTACCTTTACCGACTGGTTTTGTGGTAAAGAAGGGGTCAAATAATTTGGCTTTGATAGCTGGACTCATTCCCGGTCCGTTGTCGGCAATTCGCACCACTAATCTTTCACCATTTTTGACTTCGGTGCGAATGCGAATGGTAGGAACTTTGTCTCTTTCCTGATTATATCTGTTATCTTCTAATGCATCAATCGCGTTATTGATGATGTTCATGAACACTTGATTTAGCTGTCCGGCGTAGCACTCTACAAAGGGCAACTTGCTGTATTCTTTAACAATTTCAATTCCGCTCAAGTCTGATTTTACTTTCAGGCGGTTTTGCAAGATTAGCAGCGTGTTTTCAATTCCTTCATGGATATCTACCGCTTTCATTTCGGCTTCATCGAGGCGGGAAAAGTTACGCAACGACAGGACTATTTGCCGGATGCGTTCGGCTCCCATTTTCATCGAACCGAGTAGTTTGGGCAAGTCTTCTGCTAAAAAATCTATTTCGCAGTTTTCCGCTTCATCTTCAATTTCTGCGGGTGGATTGGGATAATGTTTTTGGTAAAGCCCCAGCAGATTCAGCAAGTCTTGGGTGTATTGTTCGGCGTGAATTAGATTGCCGTAAATAAAATTCACCGGGTTGTTAATTTCGTGGGCGACACCGGCAACTAACTGTCCCAAAGATGACATTTTTTCGGTTTGAATTAATTGGGTTTGCGTTTGTTGCAGCTGTTGTAAGGCTTGTTCGAGTTCCAGGGCTTTTTCTTGTGCTTCTTGGGCAGAGTTTTGGGCTTGGGTGTATAGTTCGGCTTGGTATAGCGCGATCGCTAGTTGATCCGCTACCGCCCGCAGCAGTTCCACTTCTTCGTCGCACCAAGCTCGCCCACTCTCGCACTGAGCGCAAACGAGCAATCCAATTGCCCCAGACGGGGTTTGTATCGGTAAAGATACTATTGCTCTATATCCATAATTATGATATAATCTCATCCCTTCTAGATTTCGGGAGTGTTTCAAATCGGAGGCGCGGACAATTGCCTGGTTTATTAACTGTTCCACCAGGATATTGGCTTCGAGGGGATAGATACCGACTTGAGAAGCTAGGGTGGGAATCTTGGCTTCGGTGACGACTTGCCAAACGGGGGGTGTCGATTCAGGGCGATACCAGACAAAGTTGCACCGATCGAGTTGCAACAAGGTCTGGATTTCTTGCACGGCGGTTTCCAAGATGGTTTTTACGTCCAGGGAATTGCGGATATGGCTGGCGAGTTGGTTGAGCAGGGCTTCCCTTTGCGCCAGCAGTCGATACTTTTGTTCCGATGCTTGCAATTCTTGCGCTTGTCGCCGACGTTCGGTGGCGTCTAAGCCCAAACCAATTAAGCCGATGATGTTGCCGTCTTTATCTTTAATTTTGGCTTTGGTTATTTCCAGATGATGCAGTTGACCATCTATAAACGGCAGAATTTCTTCGGAATGATGGGGTAATTCGTTCCCCCAGCAAGCAGCATCGGATGCCATGCAGTTGGCTGATGCTTCTAATCCTAATATTTCCGAATAGTGGGAAACTTCCAGAAAGCGCGATTCGGGTATGCCGACGTTTTCGCAGAAGGTTTTATTAACAAACTGCATTTTCCCGTTGGGATCTGTCATCCAAATCCAAATCGGGGTATTATCTAAAATCGTCCTCAAAGTTTGCTGTTGTTTGGCGAGGGCGGCTTCGGTTTGTTTGCGCGCGGTAATATCGGTAATCATGCCCAAGGTTCCGGCATAGTTACCCCTCGTATCGTAGATGGGATTGGTAGAAACAATTGCCCACAAATCCGAACCATCTTTGCGGGTAAATTTAAAATCGTTCTGTTCGGCAATTCCTTGGCGACGTCGTTCTAAATTGGTTTGAGCGAGCGCCATTTCCTTTTCGTCCATAAATGCTACCAAAGGTTCGCCTAGCATTTCTTCAAATTCATATCCCAGCATCGCCGCCATTTGGGGATTGACAAAGGTTGTCATCCCATCTTCATCTAGCATCCAAATTCCTTCGTTGGCTGTTTCTACGATGCGGCGATATTGTGCTTCGCTGGCTTTTAATGCTGCTTCTGCTATTTTACGAGCGGTGATATCGTGCATCGCTACAACCGCACCAAGTTTGTTCCCAGAGGCGTCGATAATTGGTTGACCGGAAGCAAGTAAAGTACGGGGTTTTCTATCTTTGGGGACGAGTACCATTTCGACGTTGTGAATTGTTTCTCCTTGAAATGCTCTAAATAAGGGAATTTCTTCGGTTGGCATTGGAGTTTTCCCGTCGGGCATGTAGATGCTATAGTATTCTGCCCACATTTCGGGGGGAATTGGTTGTTCGGGTAAGCCGCAATAGTCGCGGGTGGCGCGGTTAAATAAGGTTAAAGTGCCGTTGGCGTCGCAAGCAACAATCCCGTCTTGCAGGTTATCGAGCAAGGCGTTAAGAAATTCCCGTTCTCGATCTAGCGCTTCTCGCGCTTGTTTGCGTTCGGTGATGTCTCGCGCAATCCCCATGACGCCGATAATATTGCCGTTGCGATCGCGGTAAGCATTTTTAGTCGATAAATAAGTCCGAGTCACGTTATCCCGCGTCACCACTTCTTCCACAATTTGGGTTTCCCCCGTTTCCATAATCCGACGATCCGTTGCTATTATCTGACGCGCTATTTCCTCTGGCATTAATTCCCGATCGTCTTTGCCGATAATTTCTGCTACGGGTTTTCCCATGGCAGCAGCACCCGCAGAGTTAATCATTTGGTAGCGTCCTTGAACGTCTTTGAGGAAGATGCTATCGGGAGTACCTTCCAGCGCCAAACGCAATAAACTATGGCTAATTTCCAATTCTTCTTTCGCTTGTTCCCGCGCTGCTTCTGCCATCTTGCGCTCGAGAATTTCGCTCTCTAGCTGCTGTACGGTTTGTCTTAATTGGGCAGTACGCGCTTCCACTCGCAATTCCAACAGTTCCTTGGCTTGGATTAACGCTGCTTCCATCTGCTTGCGTTCGGTGATGTCTTTCATGAAGCAGTGATGTCCGATGAATTTATGTTGCGCGTCGTAGGCGCAGATCATCACTACTTGTTTGTAAAAGATCGACCCGTCTTTGCGAATTCCCCTTGCTTCCGCTTCGACTTTACCTTCTTTGAGCATTTGCTCGTAGGCGGCTATTAATTTTTCTTGGTCTTCCGGATGCACGGTTCTAGGCCATTCCATCCCGATCATTTCTTCGGGTTCGTATCCCGCTGCATTCGCATAAGCTTTATTGGCGCTGATATATCGCCCTTGGGTATCTAAGCGCGAAATTCCCTCGACCGCATTCGCCAGCGCTGCACTCAAATCCCGCAGTTCTTGTTCAGCTTGCTTTTGTTCGGTAATATCCCGCGCCACTGCATAAATTAAACCTTCTTCCACGAAGGGTGCTGCGCTCCAGATTAGCCATTTATACGACCCGTCTTTGCACAAGTAGCGATTCTCCAATTGGATCGTTTCTATCCCACTGTTGAGTTTTTTGACTGCCGCAATCGTTGCTTCCTGGTCTTCTGGGTGAACGAATTCCAGCAACGGTTTGGCTAAGAGTTCCCTTTGTCTAAATCCCAGAGTTTTTTCCCATGCCGGGTTGAGGTGCTTTGCATAGCCGTCTATTCCAGCTATACAAAGCAAATCCAAGGACAAATTAAAAAAACGGTCTGTCATTGGTTTTGACTTGTGGGATTTTTTCCGGATGCCCGTTGGGTTTGATGTGTAGCTAATCAATTTCGCCATCCCTCTCCGGCTAGATTTTTTAATTATTTTCTATTTTTTTAATTATCCTCAAAATTTTCACTGTTTGGGGATAGGGCGTTGCTAAATTTTTTACAAAAGTTATAACTTGGGGCAAACTACCCAGGTAAAGTGCCACGACAGCAGAAATTCTCTAATTGCCGGAAATATGTACGACGAGTTCTCGAATATACCCGTGTTGCCGATGTTCCCAAATATAAATGCCTTGCCAGGTTCCCAGTAACAATCGACCGCGATCGATTGGGATCTGTTCCGATGTTTTTGTCAGGGCGGTGCGGATGTGGGCGGGCATATCATCTGGCCCTTCGGCGTTGTGGATATAGCGCCGATTATCTTCTGGTACGAGCTTGGAGAAGAAGATTTCCAAGTCTTTCAGCACGTCCGGGTCAGCATTTTCTTGAATTACCAAGCTAGCCGAAGTGTGGCGCAGAAATAACGTACAAAGTCCGGTTTCTATCCCAGATTCGGCGACAACTGACTGAACTTTGCTGGTAATTCGAGACAGGGATTTGCCAGTTGTTTGAATTTTGAGCAATTGTTGGTAATGGGTCATTGGTAATTGGTAATGGGTAATACTAACTTTACTCAGATCTTGCACCACGATCAACAAGCCTTGAAACCCTTGTTTCTTGACGAAAAATAATGGCTGTATAGCTGAGCTATTTGCAAGAAACTAAGGTGTGAGCTAGGGTGCAAGATGTGAGTTTAGAAATAATTGACAATGGCTTGGGCGATCGCTTCGGTTCCTCGTTTATCCAACCGTTCAGTTCGATTGGGTGGTTGAACTGGTTGGTGGAGAAATTCCCAACTCGTGGCGAAGAACTCCGATGGTTGAATAATCTGATGATACGCATAATTTTGTATCCCTTCCATTAGTAAGGGAGATTCGGCAAAGCCTTCCCGCGTCAAGGATACAATTGGCACTTCTAATCTCAAGGCTTCCGAAAAAGTACTGTAACCAGGTTTAGAAATCACGCGCCCGCATAGAGGCATAAAATCCACCGGACGCAGAGTGCGATCGCTAATTCTAATTAAATTGGCTAAATCGGGAGCATTGCTATCAAAGCTGATAAATTGCCAATCGGGAAATAAACTTAAATTCTCGTAGGGAATCGCCTGCAATCCCAATCCGCCAAAGCTGAGCAAGATCGTTTTTTCCTCTGGCGCGGTGATATTAAAGCGCGATCGCAACTCTTCTGGACTGTAATTGGGTGTCCCTCCAGTTAACCCCACATCTTCGATCGCCCCAAATGCACTCATCGGTTCATTTAACGGCAGACGGAATAAGCGATCGCACAAACCAAAACAATCTTTAATCCAATCCGCTATTTCGATAAACTCTCCTCCCCAAGCCCGATAAATAAAATCCCAGCCAAAATTACTCAACATCCAACAAGGTATCCCCGCCGCTTTAGCGATAACAGGCGCTAAGGGTGGAATATCTGCCAGCATTAATCCCACCCGATTTTGCCGAATAAAGCTTACCTCTCCTGCAATAATTGATGCTTGAGTAGAACGAATGTGCCGCAATTTTTCCAAAGTCGCATCTAGATCCATCGTTAAACTATCCGACTGAATCACCCCCACATCAAAGGCGCGGGGTCGATGGATAAAATCTCCCGGAATATAAGATTCCAACAACCAACGCGGCGCAGTTGTGACTAAAATCAGCAGAATTTCTGGATTTAACCGTTGCACTTCTGCCGCCACCGAGGCGGCGCGCACCGCATGACCAAATCCGTGATTGGTAATCGCAATATATAAAACAGGTCGAGTTTTCAACACATCCTCACCGATTTAACGAACCGCCAAGACGCCAAGAACGCCAAGGAAGAAGAGAGGCGATCTTGTAGCGCTGAAGCGAGTAATTGTGTAATTGTTGCTCAATTTTCCCCACTTCAACCTTCTGCCTTGCTCTCTTGTGTACTCTAACATTCCCTATCTTTTTTTCTCCTACCTTGGCGTCCTTGGCGTCTTGGCGGTTCATTTCCTATAAGCTTAGGCTATTAAAATTGCCTTTAATTTTTAAAGATTAAAACCAATTCAAGAAACCCTAACAATTTATTGCTAATTTTTCCTAATTATTTGACGAGTTTAAAGGGGTTGACGAGTTTGAAGTTTTGTGTTTAAATATTATTATGCTTAATATTAGGATAATGGGAATCGATGCGCCCATATATACCCGTAAAAATTTCCATAATATCAATATAACTCAAACATCGAAGCTTACGTACAACACTTCGCAACGGTATCGTTTACAAAGTCAGGAAAAATTGATATTTAACCGCTGTAAAAGCACCGGCGCGGCGACGGTGGCTAAAGGGGGGACTTGACAGATTGGACAACATCGACGAGATGGTCGATTTCGCTTGGCAGGGTGAAGTAGTGGACGCAGGCGCGGACGCAATCGGGGAAGCGAATCGTGCGGATAAAGCAATTTTGTTGTTCGAGAAGTTTGACGAATTGATTGTGGGGGATACCTTGAACTTGGAAAGAAACAAGACCGGCGGCGGGAGGGGAAGAATTGAGACAGTGGATATAAGGTAACTCGGATAAGCGTTGCCAGAGATAGAGACTTAGATGCTGGATTTGTTCGAGGCGTTGTTGGGGTGAACCCCATCGGTCGTGGAGAGCGATCGCTGCTCTCAATCCAGCCATTAGGGGATAAGCCGAAGTAGCGACTTCATAACGCCGCGCGTCAGAATGCCAGCGAATCGGATTGCCCCTGCTATCGGTAACAATGCCGCGCCAGCCGATAAAGGTAGGATTTAAACTTTCTAGAGCATCGGGTGCGATATAAAGACCGCCGAGTCCTTCGGCACCGCACCACCATTTATGACCAGTAAAGGCATAAAAATCGATCGGGATTTCCCCCAGATTTAACGGCAGCACGCCGACGGATTGGGCGGCATCGACTAAAATCCTTGCCGCAGAAACATTTTTGCAGGCTGTAGCGATTTCGGCGAGGGGTAGTACCTGCCCTGTGTTCCAAAGGATGTGACTGATTACGACTAGACGGGTAGAAGGTCGCAAATGTTGGAGGATGGCTGCAACTGGATCGCCTCGATCGAGAGTTTCCACCAGAGAGCAAATCGAGACTTCAATCCCAAAACGGCGCTGAAGTTCTTTAACTGCGGCGACAATGCCGGGATGTTCGCAGTCGGAGATTAAAATATGGTCGCCCTCCGTCCAATCTATGCCCCAGAGGGCGATATTGCAGCCGACGGTGACATCTTCGGTGAGGGCGATTGTTTGCCCAGAGACGCCGAGTTGAGATGCGATCGCACATCGGGTGCGATCCGATTCGATGTCGATCCAATCATTTACCGCACTAGAAAATGGCCCTGCTTGCTGGATCGATTGGTAAGCTTGGGAAATTGCTTCGATTGCCAAACCCGGCAGGGGGCCTTGACCGCCATAATTGAAATAGGCTTTATTCGCCAAACCTGGAAATAAGGCGCGGTGTTGCTCGGTTTTTGCGTCGGTCATTGTAGTAGGTGGGAAGGGTAGCAAGATTGAGTATTTTAGAATTAAACCGCCAAGACGCCAAGAACGCCAAGGAAGAGGAAGCAGAAGGCTTCGCAGTCTATGGAATTTATGGGTAAGTTAAGGTTATGTTGTTGACTGCGGAACTACTACTAAGTTACCTGCGCTGTGAGAGGCGGGCTTTTCTGGATGTGTACGGAGATCCAGAGCAGCTAGATCCGATCGGCGATTTTCACCTGAAACTACAACAGGATCGGTTCGCCCACGAACGAACGGTTTTGGCAGGAAAAATTTATCGCCAACCAGAGTATCGTAGGGGAGATTGGCACGCTGGTGCTATAGCGACCTTGGAATTGATGTACCAAGGGGTCGAATTTATTTATAAAGGGGTGTTGCTGGCACAATTGTCGTCAAATCCGAGGGCAAACGATGAAGATACCGCGATGCCACAGATGGGGAAAGCGGCAGCACCTCGCTTGCTCAATTTATTAAGCTGTCCGGATTTGTTGATAAAACAGCCAGGAGAATCTATTTTTGGCGATTGGTGTTACACTCCCTACCAAATTGAACTAGGCAAGCGTCCGAAGCAGGATTATCAAATTATTACCGCGTTTCACGGTTTTGTGCTGGAGGCGGTACAGGGAAGTTTGCCCGAAACGGCGTGGTTAATTTTGCGCGATCGCCCGCCCTATCAGGTCAATTTACCAAAAGTGATGCCCAAGATGCAGGCAGCTGTGGATGAATGCATCGCTTTGCTCCAACAGCAGGAAGAACCAGAAGTGTTTATTTCCCGTCAGCGGTGCAATCTTTGTCGCTGGTACAGTCACTGTTACGCCAAAGCCAAATTTGAGCAACATTTGTCTTTAATACCGGGGGTGAGTCCGAGTCGATACAGTTACTTGCGAAGTCTCAACCTCACAACCCTGGAATCCCTCGCTGGCGCGAATGTCGATTGGTTAGAACCTACCATCGAAAGAGATATTGCGATTCAATTAATCAGGCAAGCTCAATCCGTCTTGCAAAATCAAGTAATTTTAAGCGATTCTCCACCTTTCCCAGCCGATGCCTTACCAACTGCCCCGATCGAACTTTATTTTGATATAGAAGCCGAACCGGATATTAATTTAGATTATTTGTTAGGGGTTTTAGTTGTAGATAGACAAGCCAAGACAGAAAAATTTTATCCTTTTTTGGCAGAACAACCCGAAGATGAAAGTTTGATTTGGCAGCAATTTTTAGAGTTGGTTTCCTACTACCCAGACGCGCCAATATTTCATTTTTGCGACTACGAAGTCGAGACGGTAAAACGATTAGCCAAATGCTATAAAACACCCTACGATCAAGTTCAACCAATCCTAGCGCGATTTGTCGATATCCACGAACGAGTTAAACAAGCCGTAACTTTACCAGTGCAAAGTTATGCACTTAAACATATTGCCAGGTGGTTGGGTTTTGAATGGCAAAATCCTCAAGCCAATGGACAGTTGTGTATCTATTGGTATGACCAGTGGTTAAAAGTAAGCGATCGCAACTACCTCGACGCAATTGTACGCTACAACGAAGACGACTGTCGCGCTACTTTGGTCGTCAAAGATTGGCTGGTAAATTTAATTGAAGATTCCCGACAAAATACAGCTTAAATTGCTAAAATCTTAAAAGAGTGTTTGGAAAAACAACGATCGCCAATCCAAGCCAAAATTACATTTCTCCAGAAGAATACCTTGCAGGAGAAGAAATCAGCCCCATAAAGCACGAATACATTCGCGGAGAAGTATACGCAATGGCAGGGGCGAATGATGCTCACGTGACGATTGCTGGAAACATATTTGCACTGTTAAGAAACCATCTGCGAGGGAGTGGATGCCGTGTCTTTATCTCTGATATGAAGGCGAGTATAGAAACAGCCGATATATTTTACTATCCAGATGTGATGGTAACTTGCGATGAACGCGATCGCGCTACTCCAAATTTCAAAAAATATCCTTGTTTAATTGTAGAAGTGCTTTCTCAATCAACAGAAGCATTTGACAGAGGCGATAAATTTGCAGATTATCAACAAATAGAAACCCTGCAAGAATACGTAGTAATTAGCCAAAAACGTCAGCGAGTGGAATGTTTCCGCCGCAATGCTGAAGGATTTTGGGTTTTACATACTTATAACCAAGGTAGCGAAGTGCATCTAGCAAGCGTTAACTTTCACATCAGCATTGATGCATTATATGAAGATGTTAGCTTCGCAGAAAATGCAGCCCAAGAGAAGAATTAAAACCATAACCACAAGCTAATCGCAGAATCATATCATGTCCGTTGAATTGCCCATAATAAAAAAACCTTACCACGTCGTTGCGTAGGGACGCATCAAAGATATCTCGGACAAACAGATAACGTTAATAATGCCGTGTCCCGGCTATTGATCGTGGGTAATCGACCGGACATGATATAATCTAAAAAAAAAGGTATAACTGCAAAGAAATGAGCCAGAACATCGTTCTGTCGCGCTCGCAGACTGATTCAGCAAGAAAAGGAACCAAAGGCAGAAATTTAAAAGTCAGGATGCAAAATACTCAGATTAACGTTCCTGTAATTGCACCCTAAGACTTCTACTGCAAATAAGGCACTAATTGTCCCAAAAGTCGCCGCTAACTCCGTTGTTTCAAGTTATACAACATTGTGTCCACTGCAATCCGGTAGCTGTCATCATTGGCAAGTTCAGCTGGAATTCGATTTGTAGCGATCGCTTGCCTAATGATATCTCTAGCAGTCACTTCCCCTGTCTGGTAAGCTGAAATCAGACCTTGGTAGCCGGGAATGCCCTGTTCTTCAAAGTAACCTTGATAAGCCATATAGGCCAGATTAAATGGCTCTACTTGATAGGTATAATTGGTTTGTACTGAGGTAGGTCTTGCCGCCGTTGACTCTTGGGCTAGTACAGCAGGTGCAGCGACACCAGACAGCAGCATAACAGATAACCCACCCAATATGAAACGTTTCATAAAACCTCCTCCTGGAGCAACTGAATCAATCGGTTAATTTTTCTTGCTAATTACCAGGATGATCGGTCGTTATCAAACGCGCTTCTGTCGGTTGAGATAGAACTGGAGGTATATCTATTTTAAGATAAATTAGACCAAAAACTATAATTTTTTACCTCTATCTTAGGGCAGAAAATGGTGCAAAAATTAGAGAGCGATCGCCAAGTGTAGCGAAGTTGCCTAAACTAATTACCTCAAAAGATCGTTGTAGCTCAAATCGATGGGCGATCGCATACTTTAGCGAGGTTGCCTAAACCAGAGATTTTTCCATATCTACACAAGGAATTTTTACCCCTGATGGCAAAGTGTGGACTGAG
This sequence comes from Cyanobacteria bacterium UBA11372, assembly GCA_003486675.1. GTDB lineage: Bacteria > Cyanobacteriota > Cyanobacteriia > Cyanobacteriales > Aerosakkonemataceae > Microseira. Next base: position 2,572 of record DNGG01000492.1, on the reverse strand, counting down.
TATTCAATAACTTGGTAACCGCACGACTCATAGAAGGATTTTGCATTAATTGAAGCCGAGAGTTTTAAATTGTAGATATTGCGATTAACTGCTTCTCTTTCCAGAGCTTCCAGCAGCAACGTCCCCACTCTTTGACGAGTGTAGTTGGGATGAACGTAAATGGCGCGGATTTCACTTTCAAATAATGCCGAAAAACCGACTATTGCTTCCTTTTTGCGGGCAACAAACATAGTTTCGCCCATTTTTTCGATAGCAATGCGGTAGTTTTCAGGGGTGCAATTACTTACCCAAGCTGCAATTTGCTCAGAAGTATAATCCTTAGCACAAAGTATGCGTATAGAAGCTATATGAACATCGCAAACAGCTTCTGCATCTTCTGGTTGTGCTGGGCGAAGGTTAATTTCCATATTTTTATCGCTCATACCTATAAAAAAGGTGGGCAATGCCCACCCAAAAATCATCCTTTTACACAAACAACTTGCTTCAAAGTTGCTTCAACTTCGACTAAATCGGATTGATTGTTCATCACCTCTTCTATCGGCTTGTAAGCAGCAGGAATTTCATCGATAATGCCGGTGTCTTTGCGACATTCTACACCTTTAGTTTGCTCGATCAGATCGTCAAGCGTATAGACATTTTTAGCCCGCGCGCGAGACATCAAACGCCCCGATCCATGACTGCAAGAACAGTAGCTTTCTGCGCAACCTTTCCCTTTGATGATGTAAGATTTTGCCCCCATCGAACCGGGAATAATGCCGTAATCTTCCTTTTGCGCCCTCACCGCACCTTTGCGAGTAACGTACACTTCTTCGCCAAAGTGTACTTCTTTTTCGGCATAATTGTGATGGCAATTCACTGAGATTAAAGGCTTAGTTTTCTTACCACCAGCGAGATGCTTTTCGATGATTCGCACAAAGCGTTCCATCATCACATCGCGATTAGAACGAGCGTAATTTTGCGCCCATTGTAAATCGTGCCAATAGGCTCTAAATTCAGGCGTTCCGGCAATAAAGTAAGCTAAATCTGGATCCGGCAAGCGATTAGAAGCCATTTTTGCTAATTCTTTAGCCGTATTGATATGGCACTGAGCGAGCATATTTCCAATGTTACGCGAACCAGAGTGTAGCATCAGCCAAACAGCATCTTCCGTATCGAGACAAACTTCTATGAAGTGATTCCCAGATCCGAGAGAACCCATTTGTTTCATAGCTTTACCTTGCAAGTCTTGCACGCCTGGATGCAATTCCTTGAAATCGCGCCAATTTTGCCAGTTAGTAACCGTTTTTTCAACCTGCTTATTTTCGTTGAAGCCCGTGGGAATTGCTGCTTCAATATCTAGGCGAATTTTCTTCAGCTTTCCTTCTAATTGAGCGGCCTTAAATGGGGTTTTAATCGCACACATACCGCAACCCACATCAACGCCGACAGCAGCAGGAATAATGGCATTTTTAGTGGCAATTACAGAACCGACTAATGCACCTTTTCCTAAGTGAACGTCTGGCATCAACGCCACGTGTTTGAACACAAATGGCAAGGATGCTACGTTCTTTGCCATTTTGGTTTCTTCTGCGCCAAGGGCGTGGTTCGCCCACGATAATACCGGGGCTGGCGTTGAAATGTTTAGCTTTTCGTAGGGCATAACCGTTCGTTTTCTTTTACAGTAGTGATGCTGCAATCCAGTTTATACTACAAATGTTACAGAAGCAATTCCATACGGTAAAGCGTTGAATGCCTCCCTCAGCAAAATTGATTAAACTTTGTTAAGGGCGAAGGCAGCTTTAAAGCTGCCCTATCGCGAGATATGGAATCAAGGCTGAAGTCCTTAATACTAACGGGAAATTCTTATGGCAGTTGGGAAAGATACCATTTGGGAAAGGTTTTTAGCGCCTGTAGTGCGCCTATTAATTGATCAGAAGGCGTTACAGCAGTTCTATGAGAGCATTGATTGGGAGAAAGAAAGCTCGCGCATCCGCAATCCCACTCTCACCTACCCCTCCTACTACAGCAGCCAAAACTTCCACGGCATCGAACGCGGCTATCTCAATCCAGGCGCTGCGGTATCCTACGATCCGGTTACCCAGTACGTGCTACCGCCCAATGAAACCTGGGTGCGCCAAGGCTTAATCGATGCCATCGGGGGAAAACCGCGACGCATATTAGACTTGGGCTGCGGTACGGGTTCGACTACACTACTGTTAAAACAAGCCTTTCCTCAAGCAGAAGTGATTGGTTTGGACTTGTCGCCCTACATGCTGGTAACGGCTGAATATAAAACCAAAAAAGCCCAACTCGATATCCAATGGCGTCACGGTAATGCAGAGGAAACTGGGTTACCCAATGCTGCGTTTGATGTGGTGACGGCTTCGCTGTTATGCCACGAAACGCCACCGGCGGTAACTAAGGCAATTCTGCGCGAGTGTTTCCGACTACTCGTCGCGGGGGGACAAGTCTTGATTTTGGATGGAAATCAAAAAACTCTGCGCTTAGTGGATTGGCTAAATGATATTTTTGAAGAACCTTATATTAAGGATTATGCGGCGGGTAGCGTCGATGCCTGGATGGGGGCGGCGGG
>DNGG01000490.1:11405-11619 GCA_003486675.1 Cyanobacteria bacterium UBA11372 | reverse complement strand
AGTAATTCAGGATAAACAGGAATGAAGGGTACTCCTTCCTTGCTGAATCGCACCGCCAACTTCCTGGCTGAGACAAAGATATAGAAGTCATAGATGTCGATTTCAGGATTTTCAATCAGTTTTTCCAAAGTTTCTGAAGAGTCAATCTTACCTAATGCCTCTGCCGCATTACATCTCACGTCCTCATTCTCATCCTTGAGGGCAGCAATCAAAG
>DNGG01000490.1:7649-11024 GCA_003486675.1 Cyanobacteria bacterium UBA11372 | reverse complement strand
ATCAAAATACTTATCCTTGAGGGTAGCAATCAAAGCCTCCACCGCTTGGGAATTGCCTATCTTACCTAATGCCCATGCCGCATACAATCTCACATCCCAATCCTCATCCTTGAGGGTAGCAATCAAAGCCTCCACCGCTTGGGAATTGCCTATATTACTTAATGCCTCTGCCGCATTCCTTCTCACATCAAAATACTTATGCTTGAGGGTAGCAATCAAAGCCTCCACCGCTTGGGAATTGCCTATCTTACCTAATGCCCATGCCGCATTCCTTCTCACTTCCCAATCCTCATCCTTAAAGGCAGCAATCAAAGCCTCCACCGCTTGGGAATTGCCTATATTACCTAATGCCTCTGCCGCCTTCCCTCTCACGAACTCATGCTCATCCTTGAGGGCAGCAATCAAAGCCTCCACCGCTTGGGAATTGCCTATCTTACCTAATGCCTCTGCCGCTTTCCATCTCACGGGCCAATCCTCATGCTTGAGGGCAGCAATCAAAGCCTCCATCGCTTGGGAATTGCCTATATTACCTAATGCCTCTGCCGCATACAATCTCACGTACTCATTCTCATCCTTGAGGGCAGCAATCAAAGCCTCCAGCGCTTGGGAATTGCCTATATTACCTAATGCCACTGCCGCATTCCTTCTCACGTACTCATCCTCATGCTTGAGGGCTTGTCGTAACTTCTCAATCATTTGTATATTTGTTTGCCCCAATGTCACCACAACCGATTTAATAAACTCAGTATTTAGGTAGCGACACCAAAACTGATAAATACTGTCGATAATTTCCCCAATCAACAAATGAGAAATATCCTTACATTCAGCGATGCAGCGACCCGCTAATAACAACTGCGTCTGAAAAATATCATCCTTTTCCTTCCTAATCGCCTCCAACAAAGGAATGGGATTTTTCATCAATCCCGCCATCAAGCTCAAGGTTTCATGCCATTCATACTCCCAAAAATGCGCCTTCGCCCGGTCAATCCCATCCTTGGCACGGTGCAAATAACAAGCCGTCAAATACTCCTGAAACGTCCGGTGCAGAAACAGGTATTGGTCACCATCCTCATGCAACTTTTGCAAAATCCCATCCTGTTCCGAGAGTTCCACAATTAAATCGCCCGTATCCGCATCTTTGAAACTCGTCGGCACTCTCTCGCCTTGCAAATATTCCTCAATCCGATCGTAGAGTTGATCTCTGGAAAAAATCTCTTGACCTTGGCAGGTAAAATGATAGGCAAGTTCAGACAAAAATCGGGTTTTGGCAACCATCCTCCCTTCAGATTGTGGCTGGCGATTTTGACTCCATTTCCCCAGCATATAGCACACAGCTTGTTCGTACACCTGGCAGCGTCGCGCTGGTAATGTCAAACCTTTTTCTTGATACAAACTGCAAATCAACGACAACAGCAAAGGATTCTGCGCTAATCCCCGAATCTGGGGTTTATTCTGCAACTCTCGAATCAAAGCTGGGGCAGAAACAGAATCATCGTTCAGATATCCCGCCGCATTCTTAAACCAAAATTCAATATACTCCTCCGTCTGCTTCTGACTGAAAGGAACAATTTCCACCTCTTTCGCCCCATCCAAAAATCCCCCCCCATAGCCAACAATCCGAGACGTGCAGATAATAGAACCGGGATAATTGCGAACAAAGCGGTTCAGTTTCTTAGACAAGTACAAGCGATGTTTTTGGGGAACTTCATCCAGCGCATCCAACAGCAGCAAGCACTTCCCCGTCCTCAATTTCTCGTTTAAAATCTGCCCTATAACTGCTGCCGTTTCCAGATTATCCTGTAAAGTATTGCAATATTCCTTACCAAGAATCAAGGGAATCGCATCAATGATTTCTGCTGAGAAGATATCTGCTTGTTTTTCATCAACTAGATCCGACAGTCTCAAAAACAGCGGCAAGATCGCATCTTCAACATTTTTCCCGTTCGATTCTAAACACTTTCGTTCCGATTCGGCAGTTAAACCCGCCTCCATTTTTAATAGAGTAGATTTCCCCATCCCCGGATCTGCTAGCACCATAATTCGCTGATGCTGTTGCTTTGCTTCTGCCCAATCTACCTGCGTTGGCTGCGAATCTTCCTGATGTTTCAGCGCGTAAACCCGCTTGAGTTCCCCTTCCGACTCGGCATAACTAAAGATAGTTTCAATTTCATGCTTATATTTCCTCTCCAGCGTCACCTGAATCGGAATATATTGGTCTTGCAAAACAATCCGTTGTTCCCGGATGTGAAGTAGCCGGATGTATTTAAACCTGTCTTCAATCTCTGCCAAAAAGCCACAGACGGCATTTTTTTGAGCCTGTTCGCTAGGCACAGCATTATTTTGATCGTGCCTTTGCTGCCATTCGGGAAACTTTTCTTTCCACAACCATTTAAAAGCCTGTTCCCAAGGACTTTGACCTTTGGGTGAGCGTCCCCGCTTTTTTACATCAGCACTTACTCGCTTAATCGTACAGCCTTTCTGTTCTAAAACCTGGCAGATTGTATCTAACTCATCTTGGAGTTTCTGCGCTTTATCCGCATAATCTGAGTTCCACTCAATATATCTTGCCAACACCTTATTGATTTTTCCGGCGTTTACCTCATCAAAGCGACTGAGAAACGCGGTGCGCGTATCGCCTGTAAAACCGTACTGTGTCGCTATCTCTTCTAAAAACTGGTGCTGGGAAGGGTTGGCGGTGGAATCCACGGAAAAAAGCCTGTAACCGATTTACTTCTATCTATCTCTATTTATCGGCAATTTTTTCTCGATTTGGCAACCCCTAAATTCAAAGTCATAGAAAACGTTGAACTTAGGAGTTTCCGATGAATCCCCAAATCATGCTGACTATTGCCCTTCGCCACCCAGAAGTTTATGGTTTAACCTGGATGCGCTCAAAGTCAGCCAAAGCGAGAAATAAAGTCATCCGCACAATTATTGAGTGGGGTGTCATTGCTTTTGCCAAGTGGATTAACCCAGAAGCAAATTTAGCGATCGCTCTCCTAAAACTCTGCTTCTGGGTATTGGATCAACTCCAACAGGAATAACCTCTGTAGCGATCGCTCTCTTCCCCATCTGAATAATGTTGGATAGCGAGCGATCGCGCAAGCAACCAATTCATTCATCCCGCTTACCTTTGGCTTTACAACTAATATCATGTCTGGTCGATTACCCGTAATCATCAGCCGGGACACGGCACGATTAACGTTATCTGTTTGTCCGAAATATCTCTGATGCCGTGTCCCTACGCAACGACAGAGTGATGTTTTTTATTATGGGCAATTCAATGGACATCATATAACTTGTCACATTCCTTCACTCATCCCCCTTTTTCGTTTTACGTGAGGGATTTTGTCGTCTGTCTAAAAATTCCTCAAT
>DNGG01000490.1:0-7463 GCA_003486675.1 Cyanobacteria bacterium UBA11372 | reverse complement strand
CGTCTGTCTAAAAATTCCTCAATCGCCACTTCCACAGCCTCTGTAATCTGGATCTCATTTTCGACACAGAAAATCCGCAGCCTCTGAGCTAGTGCCTTCGGAACCAATGCCGTCACCTGTGAATATTCTGGGTTGTTCCGCCTACCCAACGTCTCTACCTCATATACTTGTTCTTCCTCCATTGTCGCCTCGCAATGTTCGTTTATTATTTTATTGCGTTGTTGCAACAGCACGTTATTGTGATACGATAACACCTGTAAACCAAAAACGCCCAAGCCATCTAAAACGATGTAAAAACAGACAGACTTGGGCGAGAGGACTCTCATGGCTAAAAACGGCTTTAAATGCCACCAAAAGCCGTTTTTACTGGTTTTTCACCCAATTAAGTCACCTATTTGCACTATGAATTCTCAAACCATCTACCCAAACAGCACTCTCGATCCTCATGTTTGGACAATAGCGATCGCGCTCCCAGACAAAAGACAGCGCACAATAGCGCGATTCTGCAATCAGCAAGACGCTGAAGATCATCTCAGAGTCTTGCTCCGATTTGTACCGAGCGCGCAATTTGAAATAATTTTCAATCCTCCCGAACAAGCATCATTCGATCCTGCGCTTGCTCAAGGTTAGTTTCCAAATTCAGGACATCCGCAAAGAAACCGGGTTTCTGTGAAACATCATCGATCGCAACTAGAGATCTACGCAGAAACGCGGTTTCTAGACCAAGGATGTGTAGCAGTAGCGATCGCTCACCCCGATCTAAAGCGACGCATCATAGCAATTTCAGAGACGTTCATTCATCTCCCTTCTTTTTGCCGGGAGGAGAGGATTGTTTTTGATTCTCTTGGTTCATAGTCCATTCCTCTATAAGTTCTCTAGCTTTTTCGCTCATTGCTAATCCAGATTGAGCGCAAGCAACCTTAAATCGGGTTCGCATCTCCGAACTTAAAAAGACGCGGATAAACACATCGTTGGCTTGATCGGTGGGCATTTCCAATACCTGAACTCCCACTAATCCTGCCACCTGGACAACCAAGTTTAGAATATCCACTTGCACTACTTGTACCATGTGGACTATTATAACTTGTGTCAATCAAAAACGCCCAAGCCATCTACTCTGATGTAGAAAGAGACAGACTTGGGCGTAAGGATTGTCATGTTTAAAAACGGCTTTAAATACCACCAAAAGCCGCTTTTACTGGTTTTTAACCAAATTATGCTACCTATTTGCACTATGAATTCTCAAACCATCTACCCAAAAACCATTCTCGATCCATATGTATGGACAATAGCGATCGCACTCCCAGACGCCAAACAGCGCACAATAGCACGATTCTGCAATCGGCAAGACGCAGAAGACCACATCAGAGTGTTGCGGCGATTTGTCAAGAGCGCCAAATTTGAAATAATTTTCAATCCACCCGAAGAAGCACCGATCGATAACGCGCTTGTTCTACCGAACGCATAGAACAAAAATACACAGATGTAGGGGCACGGCATTGATCAACTTTGATTTATAGCAAAACTTATCCTATGCCGTGCCCCTACCGGCGATCGCTGGCACCAAATTCGCTGCATTTCTTAGGGTGCATCGCGCCAATCGCTGAGTAACTCGCGAGATGCTTTCGCCTTCTGCTGGCGCAGGGGTGCTTTCGGCATCCCGATGTCTACGTTGTGTCTTGATTGACGCTTCGACTGAGATTGTTTGCGATCCTTTTGTTTTTGGGTTACTGTTGCAGTTTCCATAAGTTTCACCTTGTCTTTTTAAAATTTGTTTTCTCTATCTTTTAACTTCACAAGATGAAACAGCATCTCCGGAAAGTTGCATCTTAAACTACGCCCAAAGGAATGAAATTCCCAGTTATAGAACCTGCGAAGGCAGGTTTTGTTTGTGTAACCGCGATTTTAATCGTTGGGATGTAGAACCTGCGGAGGCAGGTTTCGTTTGTGTAGCCGCGATTTTAATCGTTGGGATGTAGAACCTGCGGAGGCAGGTTTCGTTTGTGTAACCGCGATTTTAATCGTTGGCTTCATAACCTGCGAAGGCAGGTTTCGTTTGTGTAGCCGCGATTTTAATCGTTCGGTGCCAGATGCGAGGATAGCTAAGCACCTTTTTTCTTGTCATACACCACCTGACCATAATCGAGTTTGATCAAGCGATCTGCGATCTGAAAATATTGGTCATCGTGGCTGATCGCCAATATCATTTTACCTCTCTCTCTCAGTTTAGGTAAGAACTCAGTGTAGAAGATTTCCTTAAAAATTGGGTCTTGATCCGCTGCCCATTCATCAAATAGATAAATCGGTCGGTCTTCCAAATACGCCGTTAACAGCGCCAATCGTTTCCGCTGTCCTTGGGAAAGCGCGGTAGTAGAAAGTTTTGTTCCTTCAACTTTGACCTTGCGTTCCAACTGGAGTTGGTTTAAATAATCTTGGACTTGCGTATCCAGATTTGAGTCATCAAATCCTAACAAACGCTCAAATAGATAGAAGTCCGAGAAAATAACTGAAAAATGTTGGCGATACCACTCGCGATTTGCTTCGGTAATCGGTTGCCCATCAAAGATAATTTCGCCCATTTCTGGGATGTAGAGTCCGGTGATTAACTTAGCCAAAGTGGATTTACCGCTGCCATTACCACCGACGATGAAGACGATTTCTCCTGGAACTAGACTCAAATTGATGGGGCCAAGGGTAAAACTAACATCTTCGCGATCGCTTGTATAAGTATGCGTCACTCCCTTCAGTTCTAAATCGTGCCAGGAATGATTCAAAACAGGTGGAACCGTCGCCGCTTCGGAGCGATTCGCTAACGATAAACCGAGCATTTCAATCTTCTGCAAGGCAATGTTGGCTTTACTGATGATGGGGAGTTTATTGACAATACTTTCCAACGGCGCGATCAGGTAAGTGAAGGTAATGATGTACCCAGCAAAAGTTTCGGGGTTAATCGCCATCAGATTGGGCAGTAAGAATAATACAACCCCAATGGCAAAGAAAAAGATTAATTTACCCCAACTCGAAGTGATGGCAAAAAAGGTTAAACCGCGGACGCTGTGACGGCGAAAGTCGGCGGCGGTGGTTTGCAAATCTTCTGTCAGGAAATCTTGACGGCGGGCATAGTTGAGCTTGAGTTCCTTAATGCCATCGGCGATGCTGCGGAAGTGTTTAAATAGAATATCTTGGTCTTCGCGGGCTTTGGCAAGCTGCTTACCGCCGCGTTTTAAGAGAATGTTAGTGCTGCCGATAGCGATCGCAAACAAAACCATCACCATCAAAAATACTTGCGGTGACAGCAAGGTAACGTAAATCAAGCACCCCACCACGATCGCAGCATTGATGCAAAGAAAAGGTATGCTGAAAACAGCGTTAGATATTGCTTGCACGTCCTCAGTCAGCGTAGCCAGCAATCTGGGCGTCCCCAACTGTTCCAAATGACTCAACTGGGAAGACAGAATCTGACGCGAGAGGCGCATCTGCATTTTAAACACAGCATCCTGAGACAGACGAATCAGCACCACCTGAGAAACAATACTCGTCAGCAGCGCCACAAAAGCCAATCCCACAAAACCCCAAGCCAGTACCGTCGGTGAGGTAGCATTGTTACTGCCGACAGCATGACCGATCAGGGCGATCAATCCGGCGCTGCTACCGCCGCTGAAAAATCCGGTGGCAATTGCGATCGCCACCATCCTCCAGGAAGAACTCAGTAGAAAATAAATCAGATTCATGACAGGAGTTGAGTATTTCTGCTGTGATTTAACCACATGCTCCTGGTGGAGTTTACCCGTTGAGGTTCACTGCCGTTACCTGTCACAAGCAAGAGGTGCAAAGGGGCAGGTGGGCTTCTTCGGCAGGTGGGCAAAAGGTGCAGAGGTGCAAAGGTGCAGAGGGGAAATTGAATCTACATTCTCCCCTGCTCACCTGCTCACCTGCTCACCTACTCCCCCTTGTCCCACAAAGTCGTTATAACCTGGGATGGTTGACCCGTGATATGGTAACTGATAACCCTTTTTTCCGTAAAAACTCCAGTCAGAGGTGATGTAAAAATTACTTTATAAAATAGCTCCGACTCGCGCTTCGCCTCCTCACACAGATGGCTGATTTTACATTTGGCGTATCGTGCATTCGAGCAAAAGTAACATATGAAACAGGTACAAACACCGCTAAAGACACAGTTACCCAGTTTTTCCCTCATCTTAGAGACGGAAAATTTAGCAAATGCCGACCTCAAGGGTTTATCTAAGTCTTTAGAAACGCTGGCAAATCAAGACATTTCGCCCACTTGTGCGAATGAGGTTTTGCTGATCGATAGCGGTGACACTCCCACCCATATCCTAGAGCATCTGTGCGAACAGTATCCTTGGATTAAAGTTCACCACACTCTACTAGGCACTGGCTATTACAAAGCCAAGATGCTGGGTGCGGAATTAGTGACAGGGGAAATCGTAGTTTATTTTGACTCAGACTGCATTTACCAACCTAACTGGTTAAGAAGTATCCTGACTGCATTTACCGCAGGAGAGGATATCCAAGTTGTTGCGGGAGAAACAATGACGCTTTCTAAAGGCGCTTACGGCACGGCGATGGCGCTAACCTATATTTTCCCCCAACATTCCGGAGACAAAACCCTCACTCCAACTTCTCAATATTTCCTCAATAATGTAGCTTTTCGCCGCGAATTTCTCCTGAGCAATCCCATTCCTACCGATTTACCCCTTTATCGCGGTAACTGCGTCATTCATGCCCGTAACTTACAAGATCGTGGTTACACTATCTGGAAACAATCCCAAGCGAGGGCAACTCACGCGCCACCTAATGGTTTATCTCACTTTTTCTGGCGTTTTTTGCTGATTGGACACGATTATTATTGGCAAAATCGCTTGTTAGCAAAAGCTGGGGATGAAACAAGCGATCGCAACCCTATGACCAGCTTTAAGGGCAAGTTAGAAATTTTCTCAGATCGAGTCCAGAAAATGTGGGCAAATAATCCCCGTCAATTTATGTATCTACCCTTGGCGATTCCCATCGTTATCGCCGCCTTGGCACTGATTTTTACGGGTTACTTTGTCACCATTGTTAAGCCAAAATTATTGCTGGAGGTCTATAACGATATCCTGGGAGATTGAGGAAATTTGAGATTGCAGATTCTAAATGTAGGGTGCGTTAACGCAGTGTAACGCACCGCAACCACTTTTTTTAATTAACCGCAAAAGACGCAGAGAACGCAGAGAGAAGAGTAAAGAAGAGATGGCGAAGGGGGTAATTAACCCAAGTTGCTATTTATATCATGTCCGGTTGCATCGGTAGCGTCAGTCGGGGCGGGTTTAACGACATATCTCGTGGTTCCAAATAATGGCTGGTAAAACCCGCCCCTACCATACACAACCTTTACTACCGGACATGATATTACAACATCCAAGCAGACTGGTAATAGGTAATGGGTAATGGGTAATTGCCAAGATCGGACTCCCAATCAATCCAATTACCAATTAGCAATTAGCAATTAGCAACTTAAATCTCAAATCTGCAATCTCTTATTCCCATTGCGTTAAAAGACCATCTTCGATGACTCGCAGTCGCCTTCCTCGCCAGTATACGCCTTGTCCAAATGCACCGATTGCCCAAACGGCAAAACTGAGTAAGTCGCGCAAAGGTAGCAGCCACAGCCAAGGTATAAGTTTAGGCGCTTTGATACTGAAAATTGCTGTGAGAGATTGGGTATAACGGATGACCAGTGTAATTAGGGATAGTGCGATCGCCCACTCGGCAAATCCAGACAAAATCACCAGGGGCAAGCAATACACCGTCCCGTAACAAAATGCCATTGTATAGTACTGAGGCCCGCGATTGTAGCGAATTGTTCTTGCCCAGCGCAACTCCCGCCGGAACACTTCGCCGATACTCTCGCGCCCTGTATCCGATTCCAGAACGTAGCGGGAGAATTCTACCCGATACCCTGCCATTGCTGCCCGCTTTCCCAGGTTATAATCCGACCCGATGCGATTGAGGTTTAAGCCGCCAAAGTTAGCGAGGGTTGATTTACGGGTAGCCATTGTTGCACCGACGGCAAACCGAAAACCGCCATCTATGACCTTTGCGAGCAAGGCACTGGGTATAAAATCGACGCAGCGACCGAAAGATGCGATCGCCGCACCCACAGACTGAGGATTGTAACCGACAAAAGCACAACTCACCAAACCAACTTCCGGATTGGCTAAAGGCGCAGTTACGGTACGAATATAATCAGGATTGACCCGAATGTCGCTATCGGCAAAGATAATAATTTCGTGTTGGGATGCTTCTAACAGATAGCTCAAGTTGCTATCCTTATGGTTAATCCCGCGAGGTGCCAACCCGACAAAAAGTTTGGCACGATTGGCGAAAGTCTCCACCAGTTGTTTGAGAACGGGCACAGCAGGGTCTTGGACATCCATCACCCCAAATAGTACCTCGTAATCTGGATAATTCTGCTGACAAAAAGCTGACCAATTTTCCCACGCCCCTTCATCCAAGCCACAAACCGGCACTAAAATCGATACAGGTGCATCCCGATCTTGCGTCACTGACTCGGTAGAGGAAAAAAACTGGCGGGTGCATACAGCACAGGCCAGATAAAAGATGATAGAACCAATAATAAGGATAATTAGCAGTATTTCTAAGGCAGCAATCATCAAAAACCTCTGGGACGGTATCCCAGTTTCATACCATATGTGGGGGAGATATGGAAGATATCGCAGATGGAAAAACTATGATAAAGATAACAGAGAAGCAGCCTTAAGTTAAAAACTGAGGGAACCCTTGCCAATCGTGGAAACGTAAAGTATATGATTGAAATTTTAGCCGCTCTTTCTGCTGCTGCTGCGGTAGGAGTGGGGAGAATTGCCCTACCCCTACTATTAATTGGCTTGTTATTGAACGATCTTTGGTCTAAAGTACCGCTATTATCTCAGATTCATCCACAAGTTGTTGTCGGAGTCCTCACCAGTTGGTCGTTCTTAGAACTGGTTGCTTCTAAAAAGCTATTGGGACAGCGGATACTGCAAACGGTTGAATTAATTTTCAGCCCGATTGTGGGAGCAATGATGGGGATTACTATTGCCGAAGTCAAGGACTTAGATGCTTGGTTAATCCCATTAATTGGCATCACAGGTGGTTTGTTAGCTTTAGTTCTACAGCTAGTTCAAGTCGGCTGGTTTTTTAGACTGCGCGGTTTGCCTCTATGGTTGGTGTTTGCCCAAGATGGTTTATGCATAGCGCTTGTTTTTTTCGCTTTTGATGCCCCCAGACAGGGAGGATTAATTGCCTTATTTTTACTATGGTTAGCTGTCCGCAGTTCGAGTGATTGGTATCGGTGGTACTGGCAACAACGGCGTCAAAAGGAAGTTTAGATTTTGGGAATGGGTAATTGCTAATGGGTAATGGGTAATGGGTAATGGGTAATTGTTAATTGCTAATGGCTA
>DNGG01000432.1 GCA_003486675.1 Cyanobacteria bacterium UBA11372 | reverse complement strand
CCGACGCCATTGGGATTCGTTTCCAGTGCTAACAGGTTATTGTTTAATATCGCGGCTTGGGCTTCTACCTCCATACGGAATAAATCCAGCATGGAGAAGTTGCTCATATCTTGGTTGCTCATGGCTAATTGCTAATGGCTAATTGGTAATTGGTAATTGGTAATTGGTAATTGACTAAAAAGGCTGTGGATTCTTTACAATTATCCATTATCCTTCCAAGGCACAGGCTTTGGGAAGGCTATTACCATTTTTTACAATAGCTTTCTGTTTAAAGCGTAAAACAATAACTCATCATCGAGATAACTAACGCTTTTATCTTGCCATTTGATTACACCTTTTGTATAAGTATCTTGAACTTTAGATACGGTGGCAGGGACATTTCCTATTTCATCTGGGTGGATGCGGTGAATTCCGTAAATTTCGTCAACGGGAAATACCCAGCGACTTCCATCTGTTTCTACCACTAACATCCGTCCATAAACAACCGGGCTGATATGCTGCAGTTGATTATCGGGTGTATCGAGTCCCAAAAAGGTTTTGAGGGAGATACAAATCTGAATTTCACCGCGGATGTTGACCAAACCCAAGATTATGTTATTGGTGCGGTGCGGTAGGGTGCGGATGACGCAAGTCTGGGTAACTTCTTCGATGCTCTTTGCTGATATTGCCAACCATTCTCCTTCTAAGCGAAAGATGCCTACTGATATGGTGCCTCTGGGTGCAACGCGGTTGAGCGATCCGACACTCGATCTTAGTAAATTCGTCCATTCTTGAAGATATCCAGATGGCACTTCTTTTTCTAATAAACTACGTCCCGCTGCTGAATAAACGGGACAGTTGCGGCAGTGAATAAAGGTTTTGAGTTCGGGGCAACTGCGATCGCCTCCAACGCCGATTTGATTCCAGCAGTCGTTAGTCATTGGTAATTGGTAATTGGTAATTGGTAATTGGTAATTGGTGATTGGTGATTGGTAATTGGATTTTTATTGAAGCTGGTAAAATTAGGTATTGTCGTTATATTAACTGTTTTGCTTGCCATTAGCCATTAGCTATTATCCACTTACTTTAAACTGAGAAATTTCTTGATGTAAGCCAAGGGCTGCTTCGTTTAATTGAGCGATCGCGCCGTTAATTTCCCCCAGAGTTTCGGCAGTTTGGGATGTAGCTTGGCTTAACTGCGCCATTGTCTGGCTGATTTGTTGCGCTCCCTCTACTTGCGCTTCCATGCCTTTATGTACGGCTTGAAAGCGTGGGGTGAGAGATTGTACTTGATCGATAATTTCCATTAATTGCCAACTGACGCTTTGAACATCTTCAACGGTGCGACTTACTTCTTGGGTGAATTTATCCATTTCAATCACTCCGGTGGAAACTGCTGCTTGCATTTGGGCGACCATTTTTTCGATGTCGAGGGTAGAAACTGCGGTTTGATCGGCGAGGCGGCGAATTTCCCTAGCAACAACGGCAAAACCAACGCCGTATTCTCCGGCTTTTTCGGCTTCGATTGCGGCGTTAAGAGAAAGTAAGTTTGTCTGATCCGCGACTTTGGTAATAGTCGTGATAATGCTGTTGATGTTGTTAGCTTTGTCGCTAATCGCAGCGAGTTTGCTGGAAATAGAACTGGTAGAATTGGCTAAATTGCCCATTGTGGTTTCCATCTGGTTGAGGCTTTTTTGACCGCCAAGGGCTGCGATCGCTGTAGATTTAGACGTAGTCGTTACTTGCTCTAGGGTTTTCTCCAGTTGCTTAGATGTCATCGCAATTTCTTTCGCAGTAGCTACTACCTCATTTGTGGATGCGACTTGTTCGTTGACTATCGTTTCTAATTGCTTCCCAGATGCGGCGATTTGAGTGGCTGAGGTGTTGATTTGAATCCCGGATTTTTGCACTTGCTTAATCAAGGTATCCAGGTTTTTAATCATAGTTCGGAAGGCGGCAAGCAATTGTCCGACTTCATCGTTGGAAATAACTTCTACTTTCGGGGTCAAATTGCCTCTAGAAACCTCTTTTGCTACTGTTACTGCTTGACCCAAATAGCGCGTAATTGTGCGGATAATGGTTAAGGAAATCGCCACCCCAATTGCGATTACCAGCAGGTTACTTCCCCAAGCAAAATAAGTTGACAAATTTTGCGCGACATTAGCGTTATTTGTTCTTTCAACTAATAGCTCTTCTTCGGCTTGCTTCATTTCGTTAATTTTCCCCCTGAGCCGAGCCATTATTCCCATTCCATTTCCGGAATTTACTATCTTTTTTACCTGATCTTCTTGTCCGGATTTTTTCAAAGATATCGTTGCTTCTAAATCCCTACTTCTTTGCTCTATTAGTGTTTCTATTTCTTGCAATCTCTCTAGCTGTTTTGGATCTTTAATCTCGTTCTTCAACCTTAATATTTGCTTCTTTATTTGATAATTTGCCCGATTATACGGCTGTAAAAAATAATTATTTCCTGTGTATAAAAACTTACTTTGCCCTGTTTCTGCCTCTAATAATTCTTTTTCTAATTTTTCTAAATTTTGCTGAACTTTATAAGTTAAAGCTACTTTATTTAAGGACTTAATCAAAGTATTTTTGCTGCGCTGAACTACTAGATTTGCCATCAACATTAACACGAAAAGCGTGCCAAATCCCAGAGCCAAAATACGTTTAATTGTTAGATTTTTTTGCACGCATGTCTCCTTGTAACAATGTCAATAAATTAATTGATTTTGAACCGGGAAGTTTCTTGAAGTAAGCTTTGGGCGGCTTCGTTTAATTGAGCGATCGCGCTGTTAATTTCCCGCAGGGCATCCGCCGTCTGCGCGGAAGTTTCGCTCAATTGTCCCATTGCTTCGCTGATTTGCAGCGCCCCCTCTGCCTGGGCTTCCATGCCTCGATCTACGGCTTCAAATCGCGGTGTGACGGATTGTACTTGCTCGATAATTTCTGTGAGTTGCTGGCTGATGGTGCGGATATCATGTACACCTTGACTCACTTCTTTGGTGAATTTATCCATTTCCATCACGCCGCTAGAAACCGCTGATTGCATTTCTTTGACCATACTCTCAATATCTAACGTTGCGATCGCAGTTTGATCGGCGAGGCGGCGAATTTCCCTGGCAACGACGGCAAAACCTAAACCGTATTCTCCGGCTTTTTCCGCTTCAATTGCGGCGTTGAGAGATAGCAAATTCGTTTGATCTGCCACTTTGGTGATCGTAGTAACAATGCTGTTGATGTTGTTAGCCTTTTCGCTGATAATCCCCAGCTTTCCGGAAATGGAAATAGTGGCATCGACTAGGTGGCGCATTGTTTTTTCCATGCGAGTCAAATCTTTTTGTCCGTTGCTAGCTGCCATTGCGCTTGCTTTGGACATATGGGAGACTTCACCTATAGTTTTTACCAGCTGCCCCGCCGTGTTGGAAATTGCCCGCGCCGTCGCAACTACTTCATTAGTTGAAGCTACTTGTTCGTTCACGGTGGCTTCTAATTGTTTACCAGAGGCAGCGATTTGCGTAGCTGAAGTGGTAACTTGAACGCTGGATTTTTGCACCTGTTTAATTAACGTTCCCAGACCTCGATTCATGGCGCGGAAAGAGGTCATTAATTTACTCAATTCGTCTTTTTGATCGGTGAGTTGAATTTCAGCGGTAAAGTCGCCGCCAGACATTTTTTGTGCCACATCTACTACCTCTGCGATTTTAGCTCCTAAAGGTTTAGCGATCGCATTAGTAAAATAAATGCCAAACAGCACCGCCGTCAGCGGGCCGATTAACAAACCCACCAAAATCCAAAAACGATGTCGCTCGATATATGCGGCGGCTGCATTGTTAGCTGCTATGGTTTTTTTGCTGTTATAATCCAACAGCTTTTCCAGTGCTGCCGTCGCTGCCGCAAATGCAGGAGTTTTCGTGCCATACATATAATCGTTCATTTTGTTGAGTGCGGACTGGGCTGCTCTTGCGGTGACAATTTGGGGGTCGTTGGCTTTTCCCTGGCTCAATAAATTAACCTGAATTTGTAAGGGGTTTAAAAGGTTATATTTTTCAAACTCTTGATTCAGCAGCTTGAATTGTTCGTGAGTGTCTTTCCACCGATCCCACAGGGTTTTAAATGCTTGGTAAAGTTGTTCTTCTTCCGGGTTACGCTGAATTTTATCGTATTCATCAAATCCTTGATTAATTTGTTTCCAGGCGTTTTCTATGCGCGTTTTTTCACGTTGTCTGATTGCAAAATTTGTGCCAGGATTGAGTAGAGATCGATCCGAAGCTTGCACCTGAGTTTGTCCTTCATTGATTTTCCACAAAGCCACCGTACCGGGAAATGCATCCTTGGCGATCGCATCGATGTTGTAGCTCATTTTCAGATTCCCACTAAAACCGATGAGCGCCACTATGAATATAATTAAACCCATAAATGCGAATGCAGCCAGCAACCGCCTTTTCAAGCTCATATTTTTCATTGCGCCTGAGTTCATATTTATCTCCTCCACCAAAGAAACCGGGTTTCTGTGAAAAACGGTTTTTTTCTTGTCTTGCGTCAGCTCTCTCCTAATTATCCCGCTATTTTGACCGCGAAATTTCTTGTCGCAATCTTTGGGATGCCATATTTAATTGCGCGATCGCATTGTTAATTTCGCGCAAAGCACCCGCCGTTTGCGTTGTAGCTTCGCTCAACTGTGCCATCGCCTCGCTGATTTGCTGCGCCCCCTCTGCTTGTCCTTCCATCCCCACATTCACCGCTTCAAATCGGGGCGTAACCGATTGCACTTGGTCAATAATTTCCGATAATTTATAACCTATCGTGCGGATATCATCGACTCCTTGATTCACTTCTTTGGTGAATTTATCCATCTCCATTACCCCACTAGCAACGGCTGATTGCATTTCTTTCACCATACTTTCAATATCTAAAGTCGCAACAGCAGTTTGATCGGCGAGGCGGCGAATTTCCCTAGCAACAACGGCAAAACCCATGCCGTATTCTCCGGCTTTTTCCGCTTCAATTGCTGCATTTAAAGACAACAAATTAGTCTGATCTGCAACTTTAGTAATCGTCGTGACAATAGTATTGATATTGTTAGTCTTCTCGCTAATCGCACTCAGTTTGCTAGAAATAGAAGTGGTGGAAATCGCTAACTGCTGCATCGCTTTTTCCATGCGATTCAAATCTTTTTGTCCCTCGCTAGCTGAGAAAGCAGTTGATTCTGATAGGGTGGAAACTTCATCCATCGTTTTCACCAGTTGTCCAGCGTTAGCGGTTATTTCTCGCGCCGTTGCCACGACTTCGTTTGTCGAGGCTACTTGTTGGTTTACCGTCGCTTCTAATTGCTTACCAGAAGCCGCAATTTGCATCACTGAAGAGTTAATTTGAATGCCTGATTCCTGCACTTTTTGTACTAAGGCTTTGCTGAAGTAAGTTCCAAATAAAACAGCCGTCAACGGCCCAATAAAAAAGCCAGCAATTACCCATAATCTTGTTTGAATTATATCCCGCTGCGATGCGTTTTTAGCATTGGTTGCTGTCTGCTCGTTTATGTTTAAATCTTGTAAAAGCAGTTGGGTTGCTGCTTCAAAGGAAATGCGATTATTGCGGGCGCGATCGCGCAGTTGTTTGTAAATAGCGGCACTTCTCTGAGCCACCGCCATTTCAGGTGAATTGCCTTTATTTTGCCGCAGTAATTGAATTTGGATTTCAAAGGGATTCAGAATTCCCTGTTGTTCAAATTCTTGATTTAACCTTAAAAATGCATCGTGGTCTTGCTTCCACCTATCCCAGTTAATGTTTAGCTGGGTGTATACTTTATCTTCTTCCTCAGTTCTGGGAGTTGTTTCGTATTCTTTGAAACCTTCATTTATCTGCTGCCAAGCTTGATTGATTCTGTTTAATTCAGCCTGTCTTTCTGCGCGAGAAAGTTGCACGTCGAGTAAGGCGCGTTCTGAGGATTCGATTTGGGTTTGCCCTTCGTTAATTTTCCACAATCCGCTCGTGCTAGGTAAGCTATTATTTGCCAAAGTATTGATATGCTCGCTCAGGTTAGAAGTCCCGATCCAACCAATTAGAGATACGCTTAATACAATCAAACCGATAAATGCAAATGCAGCCATCATACGGGCTGTCAATGTCCAATTCTTAAACACGAGTTTGTCCATTTTAATTGTTTAACAATCAACCTTTTTGCAATCGTTCAATTCGTTGCCGGATAATAGCCCCACCAGCAATATCACCGCGACTTTCTTTGAGTAATGCCAGGTGGATGAGCGCTTCATAGCAATTAGGTTCGAGGTAAATTGCTCTTTGAAAATATTGCTCTGCTTGCTCCTTTTTTCCGGCGGCTTGATGCACCTGACCTAATAAAACGTAAGCCTCGACGCTGACTCGATTTTGACTGAGGTAAGTTTCGCATAGTGCCGTAGCTGCTTCTAATTGTCCCAAATCTGCTAACCTACGAGCAGCCCCTAAATCCGGAAAGTTAGATTGATAATTGGGAGTTGTCTTAGGGGCTACAGGAGAAATATCGCGAATATTGCTAGATGTTTTGAGATTAAAATGCTCTGACGCGGGTAACTTCTTTGCCTCGATTGCTTTTCGCTTTGCCGGGTTTAATGGCACCGCTTCTTTGCGTTTTTTCGTCTTTTCTTCTTGCTGTAGCTTGCGGAAAGCAAACGCAAAAGAGTAGCGCACGGGATCGAATAGCAAACAGGATATTTGTCCTGTTTCGGCGTGTCCAACAAATAGCAATCCTTGTGGATCTAATAACCGATCTAAAACTAGATTTGTTGTGGCGATCGCAGCTCGATCGAAGTAAATTAACACGTTGCGACAGAAGATAATATCGTAAGCCGCTTTGTCAATCAGAAAATTGGGTTCTAGTAGATTTCCCTGCCAGAAGTTGACGGTACCTCTGACTGCATCGCTCAAATGGTATTCATTTTCTATCTGAGTGAAATAGCGTTTGAGGAAATCTTGTTCCATACCGCGAAAAGAATTTTGTCTGTAAATTCCTTGTTTGGCTTTCCGGAGAGATTTTTGGCTGATATCCACCGCATCTATGGTAAAATTTTTGCAGGTTAAACCCGCTTCCATCAGCGCGATCGCAATCGAGTACGGTTCTTCCCCAGTCGCACAAGGCACGCTTAAAACCCGCAGAATTTTACCCCGATTATTTAGCAACCATTGCGAACTAACATATTGGCTCAAAAAAACAAATGGCCCCCTGTCCCGGAAAAACCAAGTTTCCGACACGATTGCTTCTTCAATTAATTCTTCTAACTCCTCTGGGGATGTTTGCAATAGATTAAAATAAGTCTCGATCTCCCCAGTTCCGCAGGCTTCCATGCGGCGATTAATTATTCTGGCAATCGTATTAGAACCAATGGAAACTGATTCCAATCCGATTTTCTTTCTCAGTAACTCCTCAATTTTTTGTTGGTTCATCAGTCATTAGCTATTAGCAATGGTTGATTAATTTGTAGCGACTTGCTCTTTCAATCGTTAATTATTTATTAGTTTAGCTTTCTGGTAGCAGATATGCCTGTTGTGAATCAGGCAACAAATTCTCAACTATCAGATATTGAATCATTCCCTTTTCATCGTTAATAATTCCACCCAAATAAGCAGATGCATCCACGGTAATAGTAGGCGTAATTAATTCATTTTCTGGCTTATTCATGGTTTCGGTAACCCGTTCTGCCATCAGCCCTAAAAGCCGATAAACGTTATTTTTACCATCGCTAATTAAATAATTTATCATAATAATCCGCGTGCTTAAGTGCAGGTTACAGGTTTGATTCTGAATTAAATGGCACAGATCGATGACTGGAACAATTTGACCTCGGTAATTAAACAAACCTGCCACATATTCAGGCGCGTGATAAACCTTTTTTAAAGCTACCATAGGCACCACCTCTACTACACTTTTAGCCGAGATGGCATAACGTTCATCGCCTACATAGAAAAGCAACATTAACATAGCCAATTAAACCCGCTGAGAATGGCTGTCCTAGCCAGAAAGTATAGGCGACAGGGAAAAATTAACCAGCCTCTAAGCCTCCAAGCCAGCGCTTGCTAGTAGAATCTCTATTTAAAGATAGAAGATTTTTAGCGTTCAAAAACAATATAAACGCGATCGCGATGGCGCTGCTACCCCAAGCAAAATTTGTTTTTATAAACGAAAAAATGCCACAAGCAACCGATAAACTTGAATTAAGATGCTGTAGGCAATCTGCGGCTCCCAATCGGCTGCAAGCTGAAATTTGCAGCAAGTTGCTGGTTGCGCTGTTGCCATCAGCCCTGTATCCTCGCCCATACGGACTTTTATGCCTTCTAAACTCTGGCCTTACATTACCCCAGGCATCCCCGACGACATGTTCGAGCGCTTGCCCGGTATACCCTTGAGTCAGCGAGAAGTCCGCCTGCTGCTAATTTCCCACCTGCGCCTTGAACCCGACTCGGTTTTGTGGGACATTGGTGCAGGCACGGGTACGATTCCGGTAGAAGTAGGGTTACTTTGTCCCCAAGGTCGGATTATTGCCGTAGAACGGGATGAAGAAGTCGCAAGCTTAATCCGCCGCAACTGCTCGCAGTTTGAGGTAGGCAATGTAGAAGTCGTTGAAGCTAGTGCGCCTGAATGTCTCAAAGACCTCAGCCCACGCCCCAGCCGCGTCTGCATCGAGGGAGGACGCCCGATCAAAGACATTCTCAAAGAAGTTTGGCGCTACTTGTTACCCGCAGGTCGAATTGTCGTAACTGCTTCCAGTCTTGAGAGTCTTTACGCCATTTCCGAAAGCTTTGCCGCGTTGCAAGTCCGCAACATCGAAGTGGTACAATCTGCCGTTAATCGTCTAGAAGTGCGGGGCAACAATCAAACCTTTGCTGCCCTCGACCCTATTTTCATTCTTAGCGGTGAAAAGCTAGACTAAATTTTAGATTTTAAATTTTAGATTTTAGATTTTAGATTGAAACAAAATAAAATCCAAAATCCGATCCCTCCCTGCCCCCCTTGATCGGGGGGTGTGCAAAACTTAAAATCCGATCCCCCCCTGCCCCCCTTTACAAGGGGGGTGTCCAAAACTCACGCATCCCACATCCTCACATGCCTTGGCCTCGTATCTACAGTGCAATTGTTGCTATCATCCTCGCGTTGGGAATGATTGTGTTTGGTGGTTGGTATTTCACCATTTGTTTAGGTGTTATTGTCTATCTAGGTCTTCATGAATATTTTCAGCTAGCGCGAGCTAAGGGTATTGAGCCAGCGGGGAAAACAACTGTGGTGATGAGCCTAGCCATGCTGGCAGTCTCTACCATGTCTTGCGACTTAGCCGACGTTTTATTTCCCCTAGCAGGAACGGCGATTTGTTTTTATCTGCTATTTCAGCCCAAACTTTCGACGATCGCAGATATTTCTACCTCTATTATGGGACTGTTTTATGGGGGGTATTTGCCCAGTTACTGGGTGCGACTGCGCAGTCTTGGCAGTGCTGAGTCTAGCAACTTACCCCTTGGCGGTTATTGGCCCGAAGCTTGGACAAGTTTTAAAGCTTTGCCGCTGGGTTTAACTACGATTGCGATCGCTTTTTCTTGTATCATTGCCGCCGACATCGGCGCTTATATTGTCGGTAAATTTTTTGGCAGAACTCGCCTGAGCGATATCAGCCCCAAAAAGACTGTAGAAGGCTCTGTTTTCGGCCTCGCTGCCAGCGTCGCCGTCGCTGTCGCTGGCGCATGGTATCTAGATTGGGCAGGTTGGCCTTTTACCGGCGTGGCTTTGGGTTTACTAATAGGTATCGCCAGCTTATTGGGAGATTTAACCGAATCGATGATGAAGCGAGATGCAGGAGTTAAAGACTCCGGTCAGCTAATTCCCGGTCACGGCGGTATCTTAGACCGCACCGACAGTTACGTTTTTACCGCTCCCCTGGCTTATTATTTTGTGGCTTTACTTTTACCGTTGTTGCCAAAGTAATTTTTGGTAATTGGTAATTGGTAATTGGTAATTGCTAATGGTCAGCAGTCCACAATCCTCTTAATTCAATTAGCTATTACCTATTACCTATTACCGCTTAAGGATTAACTAAAATACCTCCGCAACAAATTAGCTCGCCTGGTTTTAAAGTCAATTCCTGGATATCGACCTCTGAGCCTAAATCTAGCTCAAAGCTATCTAAATCTATTGTGAGTAGCGATCGCAATTCAATCTGGATCGAATTGAGTTGCAGTTTATTCCCGTTTTCTACTCTTACCTGAGCTAGGATAGAAACTGGTGTTTCCTGACCGCTAAAGTCACAGCAAACGCCATTAATTGCGATCTGACCAGGTGCAAGATTAATTTGTTCCCAGATGATTTGCTGAGCTTTTAACAAATTTGCTATATTGCCTTGCCCTGCTGCGCCCTTGAGCAGGGTAACTAAAAATTCAGTTAAGCCATTGGCTAGCAAGGGAGATGTGAGAGAATTATTCAGGTCAGATTCCTGCAATAGCAACTCGCCAGTCACTGGTATGGGTTCGTT
>DNGG01000096.1 GCA_003486675.1 Cyanobacteria bacterium UBA11372 | reverse complement strand
GTTGAACGGCAAGGATGGTAAAACACCTGATATGATTTCCGCCCAATTGCCATAATAAAAAAACCTGATAAAGTTGTTGCGTAGGGACACGGCATCAGAGATATATCGAATAAACAAATAACGTTGATATTGCCGTGTACCGGCTACTAATTATGGGTAATTTTAAGGACATGATATGAGATTAGAAACCGGGTTTCTTGCGGCAATTTCTCGTTACCATAAACGATTTTTCATAGAAACCCGGTTGGGAGCATGTCAAGTTTGTAAATTTACGCCAGCACCCGCGCATGGTGCGGCTATACAAACGCGAGCCATCCTTCGCGGGCTAAAGCTTTTAAAGCCTGCGTACCGCTAACGCGGAACCCGGAGGGTAGGCAGGCTTTGTTTGTGTAGCGACACCATGCGCGGGTGTCGGCTACTCTCGTTGACATGCTCCCAACCCGGTTTCTTTAATTAGCCATAGACAAAGTAGGTAAACTTTCCTTTTGCAGGACTCAATCCTTTTGTTGCCAAACCATTGGCAAAATTGATTGCACCAGCTTGAGCAATGCGAGGATTGTTTGGTTCGCCCGGTTCAGGACGAACTACAACGATATGTCCAATTCCTCCCGGATTTTTCCAACAGCCCAAGGTAGGAATTCCCTTACTTGCTGCTGCCGAAGCAACGGCAGCATTAACTTTACGCCATCCATTTGCCGGGTTATTCAACCAGTCAAACATGGCATTTGCATCTTGCTCTTTTTCCCCAACCCAGTGAGTTAAAGGCGCGCGCAGACAACGCATAACATCCCGAGCAAATATATTGCAGCAGGTGACACTTCCGTCAGGCCAAAAACGTTTATTACCAGAATCTTCCACGTTGAAGTAGTTAATTACTGCACGAATTTGATCCGCAGAACGAGATTCTGAATCGGCAACAACAGGCATATCCGCGTCTTTAATATACCGCGCTCGCTGTCCAGGATTTCCGCTCCATTCTTTAGGGTTAGAATTGGATGGATTTGCGTATCGGCTGCCGAATGTAGGCGGGAAGAAAAAGCCAGCTTCTACCCGTTGCTTTTCGCTTGCAGATAAATCCCCAAACTTGACTAGCTGAGGTGCTTTAAACTTACCACCAAGCGCTGTCCAAGTTTGTTCGCCAACTACCCCATCTACAGTAAGATTGGCTTCGGTTTGAAATGCTATAACAGCCGCTTCAGTTTTAGAGCCAAAATCTCCATCTACTGTTCCTGCATCAAACCCTCTGGCATTCAAAACTTTTTGCAGTGCTTTAACATCATCTCCTTTACTACCTAGACGCAGAAAACGGCTGAGAGTTGGTAATTCAAAGTCAGAATAGACTAAATTCCATGCTTCGCCGCGCTCGCCTACATTAGGAATGCGCCAAATTGAAGAACCAGGAAAATTACTCAAGTAGTCTTGAAGTTCTGCTGCCGTTGCGGGTTTTGTTGCATCGCTTTCGGAACTCCAAATAGGCAGAATTGGTTTAGTCAATCCTAGCCGCTTGTGAGCGTCAAAACAAGCTTTAACTTCTTCTGAAGTCGTCAGCAAGAAATTGAATTTTTCAAAATAGATTTGAGGTAAAGCAATATCGCAATACTCATCCAACATTTTCCAAGGAACGTTAGGATGAAATCCAGGATGTCCAAAACTGGTATATCCGAGCGTTCCTTCTTTAACTAATGAACGCAGAGTAGCAAGCAGCTTTTCTACATTTGGGTGAGTGCTTCTGTCTTTAACTTCTTCTTCTAAATCCAGGATATAACCATCAAGTCCGCAGGCAAGCGCTTGCTTAACTTTGGCTACCTGCTCGTTAACATCAGCAGTTCCGTAGTGATACCCCCATCCATAAACTTGAATCCCTTGGGATTGGAATTCTTGAACGATTTCAGCAGAACATTGCCAATCCCAAAATGTGGGTTGCAGTCTCCCTTGAAATTTACCATCAAAGACTTTGAGATAAACTCGCTTAACTTGGCATTCAACCAGTTTATCTAGATAATCGCTGCGAATTTTTGCTAAATTCCAAATCCAAACTCCACGAGGTTGTTCTACCACGTTAATACTCCTATTAAACCTAATTAAATAACCACTGATAAACTGCTGCCCTTTCAGTACCTGTAGCGTGTAGCTCTACAATAGATAGAGTCAACAGCATTCAGCTTTGTTCCCCACAATTGGCTAGAATAATTTTTGAATTTAGCCAATTCAGTTCTCTATGAATTTAACTTTTGCAGAAAGCTTGTTGCCAGTCGCTTCTTTTTGTGACACACGAGTGTGGTAACTTATAATACGTAACTCAAAAGGGTGAGTTAAAAAATTTTTTATAATGTTAAATCTGAGATTTTGAAATTAATAAAGGAAAAACTCCCGCAGTCGGTTGATATGCTGGGGGAGTTGTGTTATAGGGGTAGGATGCGATCGCGCACCCCAAAGCAACAGCTGTGCGTCGGATATCATCCGCTACTTCGTTTGTTGCTCTTTCCATTCAAAGTACTCGCGCAGCACGTTTTCTAACCCCTCGCTGTAATCGAATCCATTGTCGATGCAGTAGATTTTAAACTTTCTGAGCAAGTCTTGCGGTATTAACCCCCTGACCATGCTGTAATTAGGATCTTTCTTCTTGTCGGTCACAGTAGCGATGTGTCGATGTAGCAACTACCGCTCCATTATTTCACTTTCTCTTTGCGAATCGATTTTGTTGTTACGTTGCAGGGTTGTAAAGTTGCAACTTTATGGTATAGTACTACCAGCAACATAAAAAGCGCCGCGCCCAGGGTGAAGCAGACCCAAAGCGCGACTTTACCACCCATAGACATACCTACAGGAGGCACATAAACCATGTTACAGACTGATGTCTCATCAGCAAATTTCCCCTTTGTGCCGCTAGAAACTGCGGACAGTTTGCTAGCTGGAACGGATGATTACGAAGTGGTGCGGGTTCTAGTAATTGGTTCCCACAGAGGAGTTACTTCTACAATTCGCACGCTTTATGTCGTTCGATTTGCTCAAATTCACGAGTGGAGTCCATTGTTACCTGCACCCGCCTCTGGTGAGGTGATGAGTATTTTGACTCGGCGAATCAGGTTCTAGTGAATCATTAAGCGGATTGAGAGCGATCGCGTGTCGATGTTGGATGCGATCGCCCAGTTGTGTTTTGGGGTTGCGATCGCATGTATAGCACAATTGCTAAAATGATGGCGATCGCTCACTAGAATTTGGCAGCAAACTAATATGAAACTTCCTCGTTATCGAATTGGCGACCCGATTTTACCAACCGAATCAGAAGCGGCTATGGCACTAGAGAGTAGCCACATTTTGGCATCTTATTTAGAAAATCGAGAAGGCAGTTGCACCATCAAACTGATGGAAGATGAAACTAACGGAAAAACCATTGAAATTCCGGCTCATGTCATGCAACTCTTGGTGGAGATTTTAGTACATACGGGGATGGAACACCCGGTCAAAATTAAACCGTATACAAAAGAACTCGCAGATTATCAAGCCGCTGACATTTTGGGTATCACCCGTCACCAAGTATGGGAATTAATGAACTCTGGCAAAATTCCCTACAAAATAGAGGGAAACATTCACCTGATGAGCTACCAAGATGTAATTGAATATAAAAAGCAGGATGACGCGAGACGCGATCAAATTATGGATGAACTGGTTGCTGAATCCCAAGCAATGGGTCTGTACGATTAAACTATGACAGATTTAATTGTTGTCTATGATGCCAATGTCTTGTATTCAGCACCTCTACGGGATTTTTTGGTTGAGTTAGCACTTACCTCTGTTTTTGAGGCTCGGTGGACAGAGGAAATTCACTCGGAATGGATGAGAAATGTACTGCAAAACCGTCCAGATCTGACGCTGGAACAGGTTACAAGAACCAAAAATTTGATGAATGCACACGTTAAAAATTGTTTGGTGACAGACTATGAAGAATTAATTCCACAATTGCAGCTTCCAGATCCAGGCGATTCTCATGTCTTCGCAGCGGCAATTCGTTCTCGAGCGGGTTTCATCGTCACTTTTAATCTGAGTGATTTTCCGAACGAGATTCTTGCACCGTACAACATTCGAGCAATACACCCCGATAGATTTATCTTACGCTTGCTTGACCTTAATTCCGACGCAGTTTGCCAAGCCGCCCAAACACAACGGCTGCGGCTAAGAAATCCACCGAAAACGCCTGATGAGTATCTGGAAACGCTGATAAATCAAGGACTGCCGCAGTCGGTCAGTCTGTTGCGGCAGTTGTGTTATGGGGGTAGTTTCTGAATTTGAATTTTCAGATCTGAAAATTTGCGGCTAGACTACGGCAGTTGAGATATGGGGTAGGGTGCGATCGCCCTGGGATTCACTGGTGAATTTTTGTTGAAATGCCTAGTAATGAGAATTTCCGCAGTCAGCGCTTATTTCCAAATTTGGAAATCGTGCTATATTATGTAAGTGTCAAGGTTGACACAAAGTGTCAAGTCTTGACATCTATAAGAAATTGCTTAAATTCCTAATTGGTACTTAGGGAAAAAGCAGTAGCTCTAGGGTGTTCTAGGGCGTTACAAGGTGAAAATTTTTATGCGAGGGCGATTAAGTGGTATTTTTGATAGAAAATGCCTAAAAATCGTCCTTTTTGGTATTTGACTAATGTGAAAAAGTGGCTTTAATATAGATATAGCTTGGCTATCAGCTTATATGGAGTACCAACCCTTGAAAGTCAAGCTTTTATTTCACCTAGTAAAGCCCAAAATTACAGAACGTTACCCCAAAATTAAATGAGAAATTCAATGAAACAAAATGAATCTCGAAATCCTCTAGAGCTGCTTGAAAAGTTGCTTGACCATCCTCATGGTTTTGAATTAGCAAAGATGGTTGATCGGCTATACAACGATGTTGATATACAGCCACATCGCCAGCTTGTTGCTAAAGCCCTCACTCAAGCTGAGAGTTTAGGGATGGATAAAAGACAAATACCGCATTTCATGAGCATGACTAGCGATGAAATTCGGATGTGGATGACTCAGAATTCTTAGCTGAGAAGCACTCACCAGCTGGGAAATAAATTTCCCAGCTAATAGCTAAAGTTGTACGGGCGAAGCATTCGGTGCGAAATCTTTTGGCGAAACCAACAATTTGTCGTCCGAATGCTTCGCCCCTACGTGGACTGAAATTGCTCATCAGTCCTCTTGAGAGGACTTTAGCTATTAGCCAGGGATTTTAATCCCTGGCGGGTAATGCCATTGATGCAAGATTTCAGAATAACAATATTGGCTAGTTAGATGGTGCGTTACGCTATCGCTAACGCACCCTACCAATCAAATTGTCACACCTTCCAATTCTTCATCTGTCAACTCGTACAATTCACGTAACTTCTGCAACTTCTCAGGATCGGCTTCCCAAAAACCCCGCCCATGTGCTTCTAACATTCTGCCGACAATATTGCGAAAAGCTTCCGGATTTGCTTCGCGCAATTTTTTCGCCATTTCTGCATCTAAAGCATAGGTATCCGCAGCTTGATCGTAAACCCAATTATCGGTAAAATCAGCCGTACCGCCCCACCCAATTAACGCCGTCATGCGTTGGGAAATTTCATACGCGCCGCCGCTACCTTGATTCGCCATTGCATCTGCCCATTTGGGATTTAATAACTTCGTGCGATATTCCATCCTCAGTAAATCTTCTAAATTACGCGGGGTTGTATCTTTCGAGAAACTTTCCACAAAACTAGCATTAACTTTCTTACCTTGCTGTTTCTCCGCCGCCTTCTTCAAACCACCCGTATTGGCATAATATTCTTGAATATCGGTTAAGCCATATTCAACAGAATCAATTTCTTGCACCACGCGACGGGTAGTTTGCAATAGCTGGTTTAACACTTGCTTGCGAGATTGACCTTTATCATTTCTGCCATAACTGAAGGCATTGCGACTTTCCCAAGTACCTGCTAATTCTTCCCCCGACTCCCAATTTCCGTCGGTAACTTGCTCATTTACTAGAGAACCAAAATCGCCAGCGGGGTTCGAGAATAGACGCGCCGTGGGATTGGGGATATTTTGCGATCGCATCCCCAAAACATGCTTCCGAATAAAATTCATCTCCTCCGGTTCATCCGCATCCGCCGCCCGTTGAAACAGATCGTCCAACAACTCAATAATATTGACAAAACTATCCCGAAAAATCCCCGAAAGATTAGCCAATACATCAATCCGAGGATGCCCAAGTTCCGCCAAAGATTTCAACTCATAACGCACAATCCTCCCCGTACCTTCCTTGACGGGTTCTGCCCCCACCAACTCTAACAAAATCCCCAAAGATTCACCCTTAGTTTTAATCGCATCCAACCCCCACAACATCACAGCAACCGTCTCCGGATACTCCCCATATTCTTCCAGATGTTGAGCAATAATTTTCCGCCCAATTTCCCGCCCCCGTTCATAAGCACCAGCAGAAGGCATCCTATAAGGATCTAAAGCATGAATATTCCGCCCCGTAGGCAAAACACCCGCACCATCTCGCAACAAATCGCCCCCCGGTGCAGGCGGAATATACTCCCCATTCAACCCCCGCAATAAATTCCTCAACTCATCCGTATTTTGCCCCAACAAATCGCGAATCTTCCTCTCTTCCTCTTCGCGTTCTTCGCGTCTTCGCGGTTCGTTCTTTTCCTCTCCAAAATAAGCATCAAAATACGATGCCAACTCCTCATTAGTCGGAGGTTCACCCAACGTATGCAACCCCGAAGAAAACAGACGAGTTTCCAACACTTGCAAATACTCGTACAACTTGACTAAATACTCATTAAATGCATGAGCGCTAAACATCCGGACATTCTCCGGCGTAAACGCAATCCCCAACTTTTTAGCATCCTCAAACGCACAATCCGCATCCAATCCCGTATCGACAACCTTCTTACAAATCGCTTCCTTAAGCGCGTAATTCTTTTGCGGATCTTCTCGATATTCCGCAATTAAATCTCGCAGTGCCACCAATTCCTTATACAACCCCGCCCTCCCGTAAGGCGGCACATTGTGAGAAATCAGCACCCCATAACCGCGACGCTTTGCCAGGATAGATTCAGACGGATTATTCGCGGCATAGATATACAAATTAGGAATATCTCCCAATAAAATATCAGGCCAAGAATACCCTGTATTTCCTAACGGAGATCCGGGCAACCATTCAACCGTCCCGTGCATTCCAAAGTGAACCACAGCATCGGCTTGAAACTCATTTTGCAACCATTTATAAAAAGCCGCATATTGAGGATGGGGCGTCATATCGCGTTCAAACATTAGTCGCATGGGGTCGCCTGCAATTCCCAATGGTGGTTGCACGCCGATCCAAATATTTCCTAACTCGATACCGCCGATATAATACTCATCTCCGTAGGTTTTGATGCCGCTGCTTGTGAGAGATTTCCACTGCTTTTCGATTCGGGTTGTGAGTAGGTATCCCAGCCATTTATCTAGAGTTTTGGCATTGACAGTGTTGTATTCATTTCCATCAAGTATCGAGTCAATAACTGGTTCCTCTTTTTTGCTACGAATTTGAGGTTCATCTGCTGCTTTAACGCGGCGGATTAATTCTTCTCCATCTTCTGGTAATTCGCCGATAGTATAACCTTGTTCTTTAAGTGCTTGGAGTAATTTGATCAAACTGCGCGGTACGTTTAATAATGCCGCCGTTCCTACTGCACCATATCCTGGCGGGAAACCGTAGAGAAGAATGGCAACTTTGCGCTCTAAAGCATCTTTTTGTCTTAATTTAATCCAATTTTTCAATCTGCCAGTTAAACGTTTGACTCGTTCGGGAATCAGATAAATATCTTCTCCAACTAAACCGCCTAATGGCACTGTATCGATGGCTCCATCTAATTCTGGCAGTGCATATAATACGACACTTTGCAACCCTCCAATACCTTGGCGCGTCCAAGAATGGATATCTTGAATTAGCAAGGGTGCGGCAACAATGTAAGGTATATTCTTGGCAGTCAAAATTCGTCGGGCTACTTCTATTTGCCTTCCTGCTTCCATTGAACCCGCAGGGCCACCTACGAGGGGAAATCCGATGGTAGAAACTATAGCATCTACTTGGGCTGCTTCGTTAGATAGAGAAGGTGTTTCAATATTACCGAGTTGACGTTGAGTTATTTCATATTGAGTTGTCATCCAATCGCGCACGGCGACATGCCCTTCAACGCCGTTAATAAAAATAGGTAAGGGTATCAGTCCTGCTTGCTCAAAGTAGTTAATTAATTTGGGAATATAAGGCTGTTTGGTTACAACGTGTTTGCGATAAAGCAAAATTCCAACTACTGGTTTGGTAATTGGTAATTGGTAATCGGTAATTGGTTGTGTGGGTTTTCTCTGCTGATACCATTCCAGATATTTGCGGGGAGATTCAAAATAGCCTTGATAATCGGGATGTAACAAACCCATATTGGGTGTTTCGATAGGGGGCGGAATTTCTCCTACTTTTAATTCCAGATATTTTTCGGCGATTGTCCAAAACATAGCGGCGACATTATCTGTGCCGCCAGCATTCCAATAACCGTAAATAATTAGCCAGTTTCGCAAGTCTTGGACTTTTTGTACTGGGATGTATTTTAATAGTTTCGGCCCCACTTTCAGGAAGCTGATATAACCGGCGAGTTTGTCTTCTTCTTTGCCGTTGCTGAATTTATCTAAAATGAATTTAACGGGTTTGGGCATTCCTTTGGGTTTATCACCAATTTTGAAGCCACCAATTTGAGTTAAACTCATCAATTCTAAGGCGGACTCGAACACGAGGCGGATGGGGATTTGCTGCACTCTTTCGCGCAACCACATCACTTGGTCATAATCAAAGATGAGACTGGCGAAGAAGACATCCGCGCCTTCGAGGGCGTCGGCGACGACTTCCGGTGAAATTGTGAGGGCGCGATCGCTAAACACCCGCACATCCAAGTCGGAACAGCGGGAAGTCGCTAACTGTGCAGCTTTCCGGTACAAGTCAGCGTTGAAGGATTCAAACCCAGCGATTAGAACAATGCGTTTCATACCCCAAACCCTGAAATATTTCTTTACTTT
>DNGG01000363.1:384-7569 GCA_003486675.1 Cyanobacteria bacterium UBA11372 | reverse complement strand
TCTCGCCCGTCCCAGGATTTTACAAGCAAAATAGAGAAACTTAAGCGGCGGTTTCTTGAGAGCCTTCTTGATTTAATTGCTCGTCAATTTTAGTCAGAGCGGCATTGATACCAGCTAACTTAGTTTCCAAATCGTCGCGCATCCATTGCAGGAACTTACGCTTGCGCTCTAGGCGACCTCTGCGCGACATGGGTTCGCCATTGTAGCAACCATTACCCCACATGAAAGGAAACATAGCTTTAACCTTGAAAAATCAACCTATTTAGATTCTGACTAATTTAAAGTCAGGCGTGCTGGAAATTGATGGGGGGAAAACCGACCAAAGGTAGATGTTACCTCTATTCCTTTGGCAGACGTTTGGCAAAATTCGGTTCGTTACCTTGCAAAGGTAAAAGTATAGGCGAAGGAATCATTATGCAACTCAAACCAATCAAAGAACAAGTTGTTGTACTTGTGGGTGCTTCTAGCGGTATTGGGCGCGAAACGGCGCTGAAATTTGCCAAACGGGGGGCAAAAGTAGTAGTGGCGGCGCGGAGTCAGGCGGGGTTAGATTCCCTAGTAGATGAAATTAAAAGCTTTGAAGGCGACGCAGTAGCTATTGCAGCCGATGTTTCCGATTTTAAGCAAGTTCAAGCGATCGCAAACAAAGCCATCGACGCATACGGGCGCATCGATACTTGGGTACACCTCGCCGCCGTGTCGATATACGCCTCTTTTGAAGACACAACCCCAGAAGAATTCAAGCGCATTATCGATGTCAATTTGATGGGACAAGTTTACGGCGCAATGGTGGCATTACCCCACCTCAAACGCCAAGGAAGAGGCGCCTTAATTCACATATCCTCAGTCGAAGCTAAGCGCGCATTTCCCCTACAAAGCGCCTACACCGCATCCAAACACGGCATCAATGGTTTTGTAGAAGCTTTGCGAGTCGAATTAATGCACGAAAAATTGCCCATCAGCGTCACAGAAATTATGCCCGCTTCTATTAACACGCCGCTATTTAGCAAAGCGCGTACCAAAATCGGCGTCATGCCCCAAGGCGCACCCCCAATTTACGAACCGAGTATCGTCGCCGATGCTATCTTATATGCTGCCGAACATCCTACCCGCGATATAGTAGTTGGCGATGCAGGCAAAGCAATCGTTACAGCCCAAAAAATTGCACCCCAATTGCTCGATTCATTCTTTGCTATGAGTGGTTATGACGCCCAGAAAACCAAAGAACCAAAATCAGAAGATGCCCCCGATAATTTATACGAACCGATCTCAGGTTACGACACCGTAGAAGGAGAATTTCGCTTACGCACCCAACCGAGTTATTCCGAGTGGTTAGATAAGAATCCGCAATTGAAATGGGGTGCATTAGCAGGATTAGCTTTGGGAGCGATCGCATTATTCGGAATGCCCAAAAGCTAACCTTAATTAACTTATCCTCTCTCTCGTTCCCAGGCTCCCGCCTGGGAACGCCATCCTGGAGGCTCTGCCTCCCTTAAAATAAGCGAATAAAATGACAAAACGCCAGCGTCCAACTCAAGAACAAATCAATAAAATTGCTCGGACAAAATTCGGCTACGAATCCCTAAGATCCGGACAACAAGCAGCCATAAACGCCATCCTAGAAGGCAAAGATACTCTAGCAGTAATGCCAACGGGTTCGGGAAAATCTGCTATTTATCAAATTGCTGCAAACTTAATCGGCGGCACCACTATAGTTATCTCCCCATTACTTGCCTTACAACAAGACCAAGTAGAATCAATTCAAAACCGCGATGCAGGTGGAGCCGCTGTAATTAATTCTACCATAACAACAGCCGAAAGAGAAGCAGCATTTGATAATTTAGAACAAGAAAAAATCGAATTTTTATTTTTAGCGCCCGAACAATTTAACAACCCAGAAACCCTCCAACGCTTGCAAAATTCTAATATTTCCCTATTTGTCATCGATGAAGCCCATTGCATCAGCGAGTGGGGGCACGATTTTCGACCCGATTATCTCAGATTGGGAGGGGTAATTGAAGCATTAGGCCATCCCAGAATCTTAGCATTAACAGCAACTGCTGCACCCCCAGTGCGAAAAGAAATTATCGAACGTTTGGGAATGCGCGACGCTGAAATTATTGTCAAAGGCTTCGATCGTCCTAATATTTGGTTAGGGGTAGAAAGATTTGAAGATGAAGCGGAAAAACAACAAACTTTAATTGAGCGAGTAATGCGCGTCCAAAAACCGGGGATTGTCTACGTTGCAACTAAAAATAAAGCCGAAGAAGTAGCAACTGCACTCTTGGATAAAGGCGTTAAAGCAATTTTTTATCACGCTGGTATGAAAGCAAAGGAAAGGGAGGAAGCTTTTTCAAAATTTATGAATGACGCAGCTGAGGTAATTGTTGCTACCACCGCTTTTGGCATGGGTGTAGATAAACCAAACGTGCGGTTTGTATTTCACCACGATATCAGCGATTCGGTAGATTCTTACTATCAAGAAATCGGACGATCGGGACGAGATGGAGAAACAGCCAAATCCCTGTTATTTTATTGCGAAAAAGACCTGAATATCAGGCGATTTTTTGCCAGTTCCGGCAAAGTCGATGTTGAGCAGGTAGAACAAGTCGCAGCAACGATTCAACAACAAGATGAACCGATTAACATCAAAGATTTAAAACAGCAAACCGACCTTTCACAGGCGAAACTAACAACCGTTATTAGTCGGTTAGAAGAAGTGGGAGTGGTGGAAACATTGCCGACGGGGGAAGTGGTTTCCTGCGAAGAAAGTAGCGAAATCGGCGATGCAGCAGAGTCGGCGATGAGGGCGCAAGAGAATTATCAGAAATTTGTG
This sequence comes from Cyanobacteria bacterium UBA11372, assembly GCA_003486675.1. Taxonomy (GTDB): domain Bacteria; phylum Cyanobacteriota; class Cyanobacteriia; order Cyanobacteriales; family Aerosakkonemataceae; genus Microseira. Next base: position 4,733 of record DNGG01000363.1, on the reverse strand, counting down.
CGATCGCGTCTAGAAATGATGCGAGGTTACGCCGAAGTCCGCGACTGTCGCCGCAAGTACTTGCTCAACTATTTTGGCGAAACTCTAGAACGTACCTGCAACTCATGCGACAACTGTCAAGCAGGAATAATTGTAGAAGATGATGGCAAAAAGAAACCCTTCCCGCTTAACAGCCACGTCGTGCATACATCCTGGGGAAAAGGAGAAGTCATGCGCTACGAAGGCGACAAAATAGTTGTCTTATTCGACCAAATTGGATATAAAACTTTGGCACTCGAGTTGGTGCGATCGCGGGCTTTACTCAAGCGCATAGATTAGACCCCTAAAATTGCTGGCGTTCATCCAAATAGCGGGACAAGCCACGATGAACAAGGCAACTTTGTATTCACGATTACATGTTTACTTAACATAAAGTAAATCCTTTTGGTAGAAGGTCAACCCATTCTGCGGTTAGACGGTGAGCCGAATAATAACAGTTACTTTTTTAGTAAAGACACCGCTGGGAGTTTGTCCGCGGTAGGTAAAACAACGATTCTTTTGAATCGCAAAACTAAAGCCATGTTCCTCGGAAGTGTCAACACTACCTTTGTTTTCTGCGAGTACAAACTCCCAGTTTTTTCTAACATGCATAGGAGAATGATAAATTATGCGGTTCAATATAATCTCTGGACCCAAGTATGACAAGAATCAAACCGTATTTTTTATTGGGGGTGTAGGAACGATCAAAAACTACAAACCCGATTCAAATACTTGGAATTATGCGGTAGAAATGGAAATGGGACCCGAACCGTATTTTGGCAGGATAGGCAACGAAACAACTGTCCTACTCCATGAAGCAGATATTACAGGTGCGCTGATATAACTGAGCAAAAAGCGAGACATTCCCACCAAAGACAGATTAAAGTTATTCATTAATCTGGCACCGATCAAAGTAGGGCAGGCAATGCCTAACCTACTATTGGCGAACTCAGCCAAGGAGTAAATATGAAAGAATCTTGGATAATAATTGGAGCCATAACCTTTTTAATCGCCCTAGGGAGTGCCTTGATTAAACCCCGCGATATCTCCTGGACAAAACGTTTAGACAGACCGAGATGGTTATTTTTTGAACCGGCAATCCCCTTCATCTGGACTTTTATTTTCGCCTGTGGAGCAGCCTCAGCGGCTATTGTTTGGGACAAAGAACCAGGTAGTTTTACAACTTGGGTAATCATGAGTCTTTATCTGATAGCCGAAATCGTCACAGTTGCTTACATTCCTGCTACTTTAAGGCTGCGGAGTCTCACCGTTGGCACCGTTCTAGGAATACTTGGTGTAATCTTTGGAATTCTGGTAACGCTAACAGTTTGGCCTATTTCCGGATGGGCGGCTTTGTTGCTGGTTCCTTATTTAATTTGGACTCCGATTGGAACTTATACCACTGGGCAGATGATTGATTTAAACCCTGATGCTGCTTAAGGCAGAATGATATTGTAGGGGCGGGTTTTACCCGAGCTGAGAAACCGGGTTTCTGAGTCAATCTCTCCTTGCCAAACCAAAGATTTTCAATAGAAACCCGGTTTCTTGGGGTCAGTCCTGATATTGTAGGGGCGGGTTTTACCCACAATCTATCCCTAAGACAAATATCCGCTCTAAACCTGCCCCCCAGGTTGCAATCTACACATTATATAAGTCCAAAGAACGATTGTTGATTTGAAAAACTTACCTCGCTTGAAAGAGCCAATCGCTGGTTCTACTTTTCTAGACTAAAGTTATCAGGCAAAAGTTTTGATAAAGCTTTGGAGTTACCATGTCTCAGGCTCAAGAAAACGAAATTAGGCAACCCGTTAGCGTCGATCACCACAGCAAAGAAGAACCAACCGTTAAAGAAAGAAATTTAACCGCAAATCCGGGCGATAGAATTGCCGACGAACCTCAATCAATTGAAGAAAAAGCTAAGCAAGTCGCTGTAGATTCTCCCGACATTACGGGCGACCATATTACAGTGCCTACCTACTTTGTTGTAGAAGAACCCGATGGGACGAAAAAGGCACTCCACCACGTAAAAGACGCAGAAGAAATTTCCGATGTCATTCGTCAAGCGCGAGTTGACGAAAATGGCAATCGGGTTTGGTGGTAATTAGTCAATAGTCAATATTCAGTGGGTGGGGGTTCGCTCCCCCCCACTCCCCCCACTCCCCCCCACTGACTTACAGCGGATTGCAGCCCTATGAGCTAAGGCGCTTTGTTTGTGTAGCGGCACCCTTAAGGGTGCCGCTACACAAACAAAGCCTTTTAGGCTGTACCTCACAAGAGTTGAAATCCGCTGTATCGCTTTTTTTGGCTAATCATTGCTCTCGTGTTTCTTTTGCAAGGCGTTAATTGCTTTGAGAATCAGAACGCAGCTAATGCTGTGGGTAATAGAGCTATCCATTACCATTTGTCCGGCTACGTTTAAGGGAACTTTGACGGGTTTTATCGTTTCCGTTCCTTCTCTTTTTGTTTTGGTGAATGTTAATTGTTTGGCTAAAAATAAATGGGTGGGACAGCGAATAATTGAAGTATCTACATCGACGACACCCAGTTCAATCCATTCTTCAGCTTGGATACCCTGTTCTTCTAAAAGTTCCCGTAGCGCTGCTTCGACGGGTGATTCATCCTCATCAATTGCACCGCAGACGACTTCGATACTTTCTTTACCCAGGGCATAGCGAAATTGTTGAATCAGGTATACAATACCGTTGTTATCTAGTGGCAGAATAGCAACCCCCGGTTTCATCTCGACGGTGGCATACATGCCAGACTGCCCATCGGGTTGAACAACTTGGTCTTCTCGAACGTAGATATATTGATTGTCGTATTTATGAGAAGTTTCTTGTATTGTCCAAGGTCCGTGCTTTTGTTCCATCATAAGCTTGCTGGCTATAGTTGAGGGAAATTCCTTCAATTAAAGGGCAAAAACAAAACTAAAAAAGTTTTGTATTATACATTTACCATTTTAATTATTTACTTAAGAAGTAGCTATAAAATCATCGAAGTTATCTAAAAAAAGAACAATTCGGTTAATAACCGAGTTGTTCAATTAGTGCGACTACGGCTACTATTTTTTAGCGCGGTGAAGTGGGAATCACTTCTGGGTTATCGTCTAAAGAAAGCAGAAATTCGATTAAATCGGTTTGTTCGGAGATGGTAAAACCTGCTTCTGGATCAACCCAATAGTTGTGTCCGCTACCGTCTACATTGGATAAAAGCAAATCCGGATTGGCGCGGTTGAAAGCGATCGCATTTTCCCTCAATTTCCGATCCACCAACACCCGCAAACTCGCCGCCGGATCGGGCAAAATCCCGCGCATCAAGGTGCCTGCCAGACCAATTTCGTCAGATTTGGCGATTACAAAGCGATCGCTCCTCTCACCCATCGCAATCGCCTCTGCACTCGCCGCTACGCCACCATCGTGCAAATAAGGCGCGGTTACGTGCAGTCCGATCAAACTCGGTACTTTATATCCTCCCGCCGGATTATTAATTCCAAACGCAAGTTGCTGTGCTTTCTTTGGTGTAATCTCGGTGGGGACGGGTAATTCGGGGGTGTTGGGGGGTACGGGTGCGATGGCGCTACTGGGATACGTCTTGGGATCGATGAAAGAGCGCGCGATCGCTGCTAAGGTTGGGGCGCGGGATGGTTGGGTACCGATTTCATTTTGCGCGATCGCATCGTGATTGGTGAAATAGCGCCCGCTGTGACAATCAACGCACCGGGCGCGAAAGAACACCGCCGCACCTCGCTCCACCGACTCTTGATCTGTAGAAAAATTTGGCGGTGGTGCCAAAGTATTCTGCCAAGCAGACATAGCATTGAGTTGTTTTCCAACTGGAAATCTGGGAGAATTTGCCATCAATCCATCGAGCATAAATGGCGAACCTTTTGGATATCCGGGCATCCTAATTACTTCGTTGAGTGCAGGTTCCCCTGGTGTAGGATCGTTTTGAGCAAAAAATTCAGAAGGTTTTGCAGTTTCTGGCAACCGAAAAGCGGGATTTGCGGCATTTTGCAAAATTACGCCCAAATAAGTTTCTTTATCAATTCCCAGAGTTTGCCAACTACTATCTGCCCCAGTGGTAGCATCCGAGTTGGTAGCATGGACGTTGCTATTGAGCGTTGTCAATCCGTGAAACCAACCAATCGCAGAATGTCCGCTCCAACCATAAGGCCACGCATCAAAAGTATAGGAAGATGGATTTTGAGAAGGATTATTGACCAAGGTTGCAGTAGAATCAAAATTACCCGGAGGCCAAGTTAAAAATTGTGCATCAACGGCATCTTCTAAAGTTTTAATATCTGGTAAGCGAGATGCATTTCCTGTGGCGTC
>DNGG01000363.1:0-128 GCA_003486675.1 Cyanobacteria bacterium UBA11372 | reverse complement strand
GCGAAACATTGCCGCCGAATTAGAGGCAAATGCCAGTATTAAACCGGGATTGACATCGTTATTGGGTGCGCCTTCTAAAATCCGCCCGGTGTTTTTATCAACCGTAGCGTGACACATGGCGCAGGTAA
>DNGG01000674.1:1571-4972 GCA_003486675.1 Cyanobacteria bacterium UBA11372 | reverse complement strand
CTATCGATTTCTACCCAACTTTATTTGCTCGAAACTCCAGAATGGCAATGGCGAACCGTGTTGGCAGCCCTAAACCCAGATAGGACAACTTCAAAGCTATTTTCCACTCCCGCTGTCGCGCCTTCCTCTGCTTCAGAGCCACTACAACGCGCCATTACCGAACTGCAAGCTTATCAACGCACTACATATTCGCTTAATTTATCCGCACTGATCGATCAAATTACCCTGGCTCGCCAGCGTTACCAAAAGGCGCTATCTGTTCTCAGCCAGGAGTGTAAACAACAGGGAATTCCCTCCCTAGTCAGTCAACAGCCAACAGGGCTATACGTTAGCACTGCCAACCTAGCCAACGCCCTCCACACCCCCGATTGCGGCTATGCTCCATTCTTGGCAGCATCCCAGTCAGACTGGCAAAAAACCCAAACTGGTATCCGCAACGCTGCCGAGTTAATTCTCACCCAAGGCATCCCTCCTGGTTTACCGGCTTCCCACCTACAAGCAACCGCGAGTATCCAGGTGCAAAATCAAGTTCCCCAAAGCCTACAATCCTCGGCAACGGCGTTGTTAATATCCCTCCTCAAGCCGAATTTAAAGGAGGATGCCGAACAAACGAAACTTTTGGCAGCACAAGCGGTACAAGCCGTGCCACCAGAAATTATCCAGGTGCGTCGAGGAGAAATCGTAGTCCGGGCGGGAGAGGTGATTACCCAACCGGATTTTTTAGTTTTGGATTATTTCAACCTCAGTCGTCGGGGGCTGAATTGGCTGGGTTTGATTGGGTTTACTGGCGTGACTTGCCTCGGCGTTGGGGCGTTTTGGCTGGTACAGCGGCGATTTCATCCTTCGATGCGCCGCCGCGACTATATTATGGTGCTGTTGTTGACGCTCTCGACGCCCCTAATGGTAAGTTTGGGCTTGCATTATACCAGCTTGCCTGCGATTGGTTTGTTGATGGGTAGCTTTTACGGTTCGGCGTTGGGCGTGACAACGGTTGGGTTGATTTCGTTATTTGTGCCCGTTTGTCTGCCCATTAGTTGGGAGCATTTGCTTGTCGATGCCGTTGGCGGGCTGTTGGGTGGTTTAATCGCAGGAAGGATGCGATCGCGCGAAGAACTCGCCCTCCTCGGCGTCGCTATCGGCTTAGCCGAAGGCGCAGTCTACCTGTTGCTTAATTTAACTCTAGGCGGCGCTTCCGGCTTGCTCTGGTATGCTTTACTCCGCAAAGCCGCGTTATACGGTTTGACGGGTTTGGCTTGGAGTGTAGTCACCCTGGGTTTGAGTCCTTATTTAGAACACCTGTTCGATCTAGTCACCTCGGTTCGTTTATCCGAACTGGCTAACCCCAATCGACCTTTGCTCAAGCGCTTGGCAGAAGAAGCACCGGGAACTTTCCAGCATACCTTGCTGGTAGCGACTCTCGCTGAAGCGGCGGCGAAAGTGACAGGATGCAACGTCGAGTTAGTTCGCGCGGGGACTTTGTATCACGATATCGGCAAGTTGCACGACCCCCAAGCATTTATTGAAAATCAAATGGGCAACCCCAACAAGCACGACGAAATTAACGATCCTTGGAAGAGTGCCGAAATTATCAAAAAACACGTGACTGAAGGTTTGGTGATGGCGCGCAAATACCGACTCCCCAAGGCAATCTGTGCTTTTATCCCCGAACACCAAGGCACAATGCTGATTGCCTATTTTCATCACAAAGCGCAGCAAGAATCCAGCGAACCCATCCCGGAAGATGATTTCCGCTACTATGGCCCGATTCCCCAGTCTCGCGAAACTGGTATCGTCATGCTGGCAGATTCTTGCGAGGCGGCGCTGCGAAGTCTCAAAGATGCTTCTTATGAGGAGGCTTTAGTTATGGTGAATAAAATGCTCAAAGCCCGCTGGCAAGATAATCAACTCGTCGATTCCGGCTTAAGGCGAGAAGAAATGCCCCTAATCGCTGAAACTTTTGTCCAAGTTTGGCAACAGTTCCATCACAAGAGAATTGCTTATCCCAAAATCACCGTTAAAACTTAGCCCAAAATTTAGTTTAATTTTTGCTCAGAAAAGAGGAAGGGTTGATTTCAAGGTCGATTTTTATGGTATTATAAGCTTATTCTAATAATGGAATCTTTTTAAATTTTATATTTTTTGACAGTTTTCCATTATGATATAAGCATAGCAAAAATTGGCAGCGATCGCAACCCCCTAAACCCAAAAAATTCCCTATCCCCCTACAACCACACGAAAACCGCAGTTATTAACCTTAGAGTTAAACTCGCTGGCGCAACGATTCGCACTGCGGCAGGTTTTGGCAGGATCGTACCAAGATCCACCGCGTACCAGGCGATAGCGATTATTGCCATTTTTGTCCCACACACTGCGATCGCTGGGTGCGCCGTAGTAATTATCGTGCCAAACATCGGCACACCATTCCCAAACATTGCCGTGGATATCGTAAAGTCCAAACTGATTGGGCGGAAAACTATCCACAGGAGTAGCTTCTTGGCGATCGATTCCTTTTGGTGCATAACCGTAGGCGGAATGTCCGTCAAAATTGGCTAATTCGCCGGTAATAGTCTCGCCAAAGTAGAAGGGCGTTGTAGTTCCCCCACGGGCAGCATATTCCCATTCGCTTTCAGAAGGTAAGCGGTAAATCTTTCCGGTTTTCTGGGAAAGTCGGGCGCAAAATTCTGCTGCTTCGTGCCAAGATACCTGTTCTACAGGTTGATTTTTCCCGTTGGAGTAAGAGGGATTCGGATTCAAAGGTAAATTAATTTGGGGTAAAGCCGCGACAGCTTTCCACTGCGCCTGTGTCACGGGATATTTACCCATAAAAAAAGATTGGACGGTAACTGAATGCTGAGGAACTTCCGAGTTATCTCGCCCTATTTCAGTTGGCGGCGAACCCATCAAAAAAGTTCCCCCAGGAATTGCAACCATTTCCAAGCAAAAGCCATTCCCCAAATCTTCAGTAAAGTATTCGGCGTAGTGAAGGCGACGGCTGTTTATTTGTCCAAAAACATCGACTGTCACCACCTCAAAAGCAAAGATAGGGAGAATCTTAGCTAGCTGTTGTTTAACTCTGGGTTCCTGTCTATCTTTGAGTAAAGAATAGGCAGTATATTTCACCTGCATCGCTTGATCGTGCAAAGCAGAGAGTACCAAGTCTAAACCTGGATCTCCATACTTAATCGCGTCAGCAACTGCCTTGCTTCTTACTTCTACAACCAGACTGGCAAAGCGTTTCCTCGCGCCCTCAATTCCGCCTAAAACAGCAGCATAGATCGGGGGTGGGTTTTGTCCCCCCAATACAGCATCATATTCTCTGGGTTGATGGGGATTTTCTGCCATGATATTTTCTCCTATTTTTTGGATTGGAAACCAAAAAATCTAGCCACCCCGCAGGCAGC